>JAHEDQ010000037.1 GCA_024641125.1 Candidatus Competibacteraceae bacterium
GCGGTGATGTCGGACTCGCCGCCGGGCCCGAACGGAATGATGTAGTTAACCGGCTTGGACGGGTAGCTGTCCCCGGCCGCCGTGGCGGTCAACGGCAGGGCAAGGCAGAGGGCGACAAGGCCCAGTCTTTTCAGATTCATTTCCACTCTCCTCTTGATGGTGCTGGCACATCGCCGACCAGCCCCCGAATGGGCGGGACGGCTCATGTTTCCGACCCGGCCACCGGCCCGGTCGTTCCGCGCCTTTGATCAGGCGCTCTCGTACAGCCGGGTCAACACAAACTCGCGATGGCCCAGGGCCTCGGCTGACGTGTGCCGGCCGTTGGCGGTGCGGAACATCATTTCCAGCAGGGCGTCGCCGGCCTGGTCAGGGCTCATTTCCCGGCGCAGCAGCCCCGACACATCCACATCCACATGCTCGGGCATGGTGCGCACGGTGCGGGGATTGGCGCACAGCTTTATGACCGGAAGTATCGGATTGCCGATGATATTACCCTGGCCGGTGGGGAAGAAATGCACCACGAAACCCGAGGCGGCACAGAGGGTGACCATCTCGGCCGCGGCCGAGGACGAGTCCATAAACCAAAGTCCTGGTCCGGTGGGCATTTCAGCCTTGTCCAGAACGCCGTCCACCATGCAGTCGCGGCCGATTTTCTGAATGTTGCCCAGGGCCTTCTCCTCGATGGTGGTGAGGCCACCGGCAATGTTGCCCTTGGTAGGCTGGGAATCCGACAAATCATCGGTCTTGAACCGCTCGATCAAGTCCTGGTAACGATTGAACATAAACATGAAGCGCTCGCGCACCTGATCCGTGCGGCAACGCGCCGCCACCAGGTGCTCACCGCCGGTGATCTCGGAGGTCTCGCCAAACACCAGCGTGGTGCCGTGGGGATAGAGTTTATCGAATGCATTGCCCACCGTGGGGTTGGACCCGCATCCCGAGGTGGTGTCGGACTCGCCGCACTTGGTGGACACCCACAGATCGCTCAGTGGCGCATCCTCGCGCCGCAACTCGGTGGCCCACTGTACGTACTCCTTTGCCACTTTGGACGCACGCATGATGGTGTCGTGGTCACCGTGCATCTCGATGCCAAAGCCGGTGACCGGCTTTCCGGTGGCGGCGATGCCCTCCACCACTTTGTTGGTCCAGCCTTCCTCGATACCGATCACCACCACGGCGGCGACGTTGGGGTTGGCGCCGGTGCCGATCAGGGTGCGGAAATGCAGCTCCAGGTCAGCTCCGAACTGCAACCGGCCGTAGGGGTGCGGAATCGCCATCGCGCCCTTGATGTTGGCGGCAACCGCCTCGCAGGCGGCGTTGGACAAATCATCCACAGGCAGAATGATGACGTGATTGCGGACGCCGACCCGACCGTTTTCGCGCCGATAGCCGCGGAAGCTGGCAGTGTTGAGGTCCATGGACATGGGTGCGTCTCCGAAGGGGTGTTCCAGCAGCGGGTCGAAAACGTCTCGGTCGACTGCGAGGCAAGGCGAAAACGACGGAGAAAGCGCAGTTTACACCCGGCACATGCGTATTTTGAGGGCGTTTTCTAGGCTGCATCGCGCCGAGTGTGGCTTTTTAAACACGCTGCCAGGCAGTTGGCCAGACCGCTACCAGCGCTTGGTTTTGATGTTGTGGACATGGGCGTGCTCACCCATACCGATGTCGCTGACCACCCGGCCGATGTCGACGCCGTACTTTATCACCGTGTCGCCGGCCTTGACCGGCTTGATGGCCAGCTTGTGGCCAATGGGAATGTCGCCCGCCGCCTTGAAGCTGATTTCCTTGTCCTGATCCATGATCCAGCCGGTAAGCTCGTCACCGGCTTTCACACCCTCCACCACCACGACGCCCACCGAGTCGCCTTCATCGTGCACCACGAAGTGAATCATCTGCCTGCCCTCTTGTTTCACAGCCACCGGCCGCAGCAAAGCCTGAGTGCAATCGCCGACTTTGTCAACGAGGTGAGTTAACTCTTATACAGGACCTATGAATCCGTTACTCTGCATGCTACCCGGGAGCAAACCAACGGGAGAGAGGCACCTTGACCACCCTGACGACACCCGGCGGGGGCCCGCTATATCTCCAGGTGCGGAAACTGCTGACTCAGCGCATCAGCGGCGGCGCCTGGCCACCGGGCCACCTGATCCCCAGTGAACTTAGACTGGCCCGGGAGCTCGGCGTCAGCCAGGGCACGGTGCGCAAAGCGGTCGACGACCTGGTGGGCAACAACGTGCTGGTGCGTCAGCAGGGCAAGGGCACCTTCGTCGCCGTCCACGACACCCGCCGGGCCCTGTTCCACTTTTTCCCCATGGTCGGTGACGACGGTCAGCGTGTGCTGCCCAACAGCCGAGTACTGTCCTGCCGCCGCCTGCCTGCCAAGCAATCCGAAGCCCGAGCCCTTGATCTGCCGGCAGGTGCACGGGTCATTCGCATCGAACGCACCCGCGATCTGAACAATCGACCCACCATTGTCGAATCCATTGTGCTGCCCGCCGCCTCGTTTCCCGAACTGGGCAAGTCCAGGTCCGAGCGGCTACCCAACACCCTTTACGAGCTGTACGAGGAGCGCTACGGGATCACCATACACCGAGCGGAGGAACAGCTTCGGGCGGTGGCGGCTTCAGCAAAGGTTGCAAAGCTGCTGGGCATCGAGCCAGGGGCGCCCCTGCTGGAGATCACCCGGCTTGCCCGCACTCTGGACGGCACCCCGGTGGAACTCCGGATCAGCCGTTGCCTGACCCGGGCGCATCACTATCAAAGCAATTTCGTTTGACGCCGAAGGCACAGTGTGGCGTACCACAAGTTCGTTGCATCTCAGCGAGACGGAAGCGTCCCGGCGCTGTGCGTGCGCAGGACTGGCCCGCGCTATTTCAAGCGCTCTCAACACCGCGGCTGGGGCTGGCGCTAGCGTCCGGGCCGGCGCGGGTTGAGTATCCACATCCAGCGGGGCAAACGCGATGCATTCTGGTCGACGGGCAACCGAGGATCCGCTTCCAGCGGCACCGGGGTCGAAGTGGCCTCCGGCAGCGCGACGAATGCCTCCTTCTCCGCCACCGAAGCCCAACTCCGGCGGGTCGTGCGATAGAGAATAAAGGCGCTTAGATTGAGCGCAACCAGACCGGTATGAACGAACAAACCCTCAGGCCCCAGCAACTGCATCAAAGCGCCGGCTGGAATCGGGCCGATTGCGGCACCGACGCCAAACGACAGCACCAAACCGGCGGTCACCGCCACGGCATCGCTGGGTTCGGCATAGTCGTTGGCGTAGGCAACGCCCAGGGGATAGAGGGTCGAGGCCACGCCGCCATACAGGGCCGCAACGCCCACAATCCACCAGGAGTGGCGCAGCCAGATGGTGGTCGCGGCCAGATCCCAGGGCGAGTCTGCTGCAAAGACTGTCATCTGCAGCACCATGGCAACGCTGGCCAGTAGCGCCACCAGACTCACGGCCAGCATCATTTTGCGGCGATCGAAGCGGTCGGAGAGCCGCCCAACGGGAAACTGAAACAGCAGCGCGCTGAGGATAATGACGCTCATGAACTCGGCGATGTCGGCCACACTCAGGCCCAGGTTCCGGGCAAATATGGGCGCCAGACCCCAGAGGGCGCCCACCGAGAGACCGGAACAGGCGCAGGCCACCATGGACGTGGGTGAAGTCCGGTACACGGTGCGGATATCGAACGCCGGGCGTTCTACCGGTGGCGGATGAGTCGCCCGCGTGATTGCCACCGGCACCACCGCCAGGCCGAACAGCATCGAGGCCAGCATGAACAACTCGTTGCCACCCAGCTCACCGACATTCATCAGCAGCTGACCGCCACCCAGGCACAGATAGGAGGTCATCATGTACATGGACAGTAAAGTGCCCCGGGTGCTGGGTGTGGCCCGATGGTTGAGCCAGCTTTCCGCCACCATGAATACCCCGGCCACGTTGAACCCGATGATGGCCCGCAACAGCAGCCAGGCATAGGGATCGGTGACAAACGGAAACACCAGGGTCACGGTGGCGATCACCGATGAAAAGGCGGCAAAGGCGCGAATATGGCCGATGCGGTTCACCAGCAGCCCGCAACGCAGGGTACCGAGCACCAGGCCAAGATAATAGCCGGCCACCAGAAATCCGATGACGTCGCTGGAGAACCCCTCGAGGCCGGCGCGCAGACCGATGAAGGTATTGAACAGGCCTGTGCCCGCCATCAGCAGCCCATAGGACGCCAAAAGCGACACCATGGTCTTGAGCAGTTGCAGGGCGCCGGGCCGCTGGGCCAAGGGATCCGCTTCGAACGGGGTCTCGTCAGCCGGGCGCGATACCTCGCTCATGGATTGACCCTCCCCCCAACACCGTGCGAATGGATCAGGGCTCCGTACAGCTCAGTCACAGGTCAACCACCTCCGGCAACGCACGCCGCGGCCGCCATTCAAGCAAAGTGATGGCCAACCCGCTGCAACAGATGATGGCGATGCCCAGCCAGGCCCAGGCATCGGGGAAATATCCGAACAGAAACAAGCTGACCGCAGTGGCGCCGATGATCTCCACGTAGTTAAAGGGCGCCACCAGGGAGGCATCCGCCACCTCGCAGGCCTTAATGATGAGGTAGTGCCCGGCTGCGGCGAACAGGCCCATCAGAGCCATCAGCCCCCAGCCCCGCGGATCGGGTGCGACCCAGACGGCGGGCATGGCCATGGACAGGACCACGAATCCCACCACGGCGGTGTAGAACAGCGTAAGCAGCGGCGCAACCCGACCGGCAACCCGCCGTGTGGCCATGACATAGAGCGCATAACTGAGCCCCGCAGCCAATGCCAGCAGCACGCTTGGATCGAACGCATCGACCCCGGGACGCAGCACCACCAGTACGCCGGCAAAACCCACCAGCGCAGCCACCAAACGCTTCGGCGCGAACGACTCACCCAGCAACACCGGCGCCAGCAACGAGACGAACAACGGGGAGACAAACAGCAGCGCCAGACATATTGGGATGGGGTTGCTTCGAATTGCGCCAAAAAAACACACCGTCGCCAAAAGCAGCGCCAGGCTGCGCCATGCCTGCATCCAGGGCAATGGCGGCATACGCCACCACCTGAGACCCTGCCAGCTCACCAGCGGCAGCAACCAGACAAAATGGAACGCGAACCGGGCCCAGGACACCTGCAGTACCGGATAGTCCCGGGTCAGCAGCTTGGCGCAGGCGTCCAATAAGGGCACCAACAGCATGCCGATGGACATCAACGAAATGCCCAGCAAGGGCCGCTGCGAAAGCGGCTGCGCAACGGCAATGGCGGCGGGTGCGGTCATGCACCAAGCGCATCACAGCCGGAAGCGCTTTGCAATGCATTTCGCCGGCCCGTAACCCCGTATCAGGGTGGGCCTTCCGATCCCTGGTAACGGTTCGATTCCAGGATACGGGCGATGGCATTGAATCCACCGGACCCGGGCCGCTCGCCCAGGCCAAGCAAAAGGTCTTCGGGCGCCACGTTGGAACAACGGGACACACCCGAAAATGCCAGACAGCGTTCAAACTTCGCCAGCAGATCCTGATCGCTCATGGGACGGCTTGGCATGCCGTAAGCCGCACCGCAGAAACCCTCGGATCGGGTCCCATCGCAAAACTCGATGACAATGCGCGCACACTCCGGATATTGCCGGCGCATGTGGCCGGTGGACAGATCCTCGGCCACGTCTGCGTCGATCCTCGCCATCAAGGCGCGCACCTCGGGCCGGTGGAGAGCGGTTTCCGTCAGATGTTGGAGGCCCACCGTTCCGTCCAGTGCGGCACAGGCCACCGCGTAGGGCAGACTGAACTGCGCCTCCTGGACATTCTGGGGATCGTCGTGCACCAGACTGATCGCCACCAGTTCCGGGATTTCGCAGCGAATCCCGCCGATGTCGCCAGCATTCAGACCCGACTCACTCATCAGCAGGGCGGTTTGTTCGATTGCGGCCTGGGCGGCGGAACAAACCGGATACTGCTTGAACAACAGCCCGGGTTCGATCAGACGCCAGCGACGGCCCAGGGTGTCCGCTTGCGAAAGATCACGCTCGCTCTGACTGAGCAGTGCAAAAAAGCCGCGCGGGTCCTCGAAGGCCATGGCCGGTCCGCGGATGCCGGCGCCGGCTGCCTGGGCAAAGTCCACGGCGCGGCGCGCCGTTTCCCCCACCAGAAAGGGCTTGGCATCGGTGCCCATCACCACTCGCCCGCCCCCCGCAGCCGCGGCCGCCATGGCCAGAGCGTGGGCGGTCTGACCGGTGCTCAGCGCCAACAGCCGCGCCACGCCGGCGGTGGCGCCCACCAAACCGAAGGTGCCGGTGCTCCACCAGCCCTGGAAATAATGACCGTGGCCGGTGATGTCGGCCAGAGTGTAGGCGATCTCAGAACCGGCGACGAAAGCGTTCAGCAGAGTGGCGTCGTCGACCTGACAATCCTGAACCGCCGCCAGCAGCGCCGGGAACACCACCGCCGATCCGTGCATGATCCCGGTGTAACTGGTGTCGTCGAAATCCCAGACGTGGGCGGCGGTGCCGTTGATCAGGGCGGCGGCTTGAACACCGGCGAGCCCCCCACCGGTGATCGAACTGGCGCCTCGCGCGGTGGCGAATGCGGTCCGCACCGCCGCAACGGTCGGGTGACGGGCGCCGGCCACCATCACACCCAGCGTATCGACCAGGGCGCGTCGTGCGGCCCGACGGACCTCCGGCGGGATGGTGTCGTGATTCAGGGCAACGTTCCAGTGCGCAAAACGACCGACCAGACCGGTCGGATCCGGTGCCATGCTCATGGCGATCCCGGCTTGGCAAGCAGTCGATCCGCGTCGGCCAGCACGAGCTGATAGGTGCGGTCCATGCTTCGATAACGCAGCCAGTCCGACAGCTCCGGCGGCCACACCCAAAGGCGGGCCAACTCCGGCAGCAGCAATCGAACGAAGTCCCCGCGATCGTTGATCTCAACCCGGGCCAGATCGTTCGGCCCGCCCGGCCGGATCCGCAATCTGCGCCAATCCACCCGGAACCCGGAACCAGCCGCATCCTGTAACGCGCGGGCCAACTCTCGCATCTCTCGGGTCAAAGCGACACAGGCACGCTCCTTGAGCCACCGGTCGCCGGCATCCCGAAACTGGCAGTGCACACCGTCGGTGGTGCTCAGGGTGGCCGCCATGTCGTCACCGAAGCTCCAGACCAGGCGGGGCGGCAGACCGACACGGCCAATGCCCGAAGCGGTGGAGGGGCAGAACGCTTCCAGACAATATTGCTCGACAATACGCCGCTCCATCTCATCCGGATGATCGATTATGGGGCCGGCAATGATGATGGGCTCGCCGGCCACCAGCACTTGCACCGAACGGCGACCGCTGAGTCCGATCTCCACCGGCATGCCTTCGTCAGCGTTTCGCAGCGCCTGCCTCAGGCGCGACAGATAGTCGGCCGTAGCCCGATTCCAGGCAATCTGACGATCGGAACGAGGACGGGCTTTGGTCGGCGCCGAGTCGAGCACCGATTCATACTCCAAAACCATTTCACCCAGGGCGATGCGAACAAACGCGGCGCGGTCCGCAGCAGGGGCGGACTGCAGACCTTCCACCAGGGACACCAACAGGGTGGGCCGGGTGAGCACCTCGCGGCCACCGTCCTGCCCCCATCCGGTACTCGGGATGAACGCCGTCAGAACACAGAGCAGGGCGAGCGGTGTTCTGAGCCAAGGCCGCGCAGTTTGAACCCGACTCCACGGAAGCAGCGGCCGATCACGAACCGCCGACGCGGGTCGGCCCGGGCAACGCCGCGAGGCCTTGAGCATAGTGGGGCAATGAGACGACACACCTTTCTCCGAGTCGCCACCCGGGGCTGCCAGGCGGCGCCCGCGAGCACTGTCAACGTCAAGCGCATGAGCATGACAGCAATTCAGCTTGGCTGGTAACTCGAATTCAGGGTGAACGAGCCTGTTCGGAACAGGCTGGGTAACCCCAGACCAGATAGCCAAATGTCCGGACCCGCCACATCAGCAGCACCCGGAAACAGAGAACGTGAACGGGCTGCTGTATACGGCAATAGCCGCTGCCCGGTGCGAGAACAAGAGCAGCGCTCCGCTCCGGGCGCGATCGGTGGCTGCGGCGCTGGCGTGCATCGTGGCGAACGCTGCACTTCCGTCAGCGTGACCGACACATGACGCCACACCGGCGCGGCATGGCGCACCTGGACCGGGGTTTTCGGCAACGTTACGGGATCAACCCCAAGACCCAGTGGGCCAGTTCGCCCACGACGATCGGAAACTGTCTGATGAACTCCCGTCTGAGACGCCCCGCAGCTCAGAATGTCATACCCACAGCCCGATCCGGGCCCTCACCGGCCATGATGGCAATAGAACCGGTTTTGCTCAGTCCGGGTTCCGTTCTTCGTCGGCCAATGCCTCCACGAGCAACCGTCCCCGGGTGCCCGACGGCAGTCCCGTGCCCAGGTAGACGGCAATGGTGGGCGCCAGGTCCACCGTCTCAACCCGGCGTGCGATGCGCCCCGGCGGGATGCCGGGACCGGCGAGGATCAGCGGCACGTGAGTGTCGTAGGCCCAGGGCGAGCCGTGGGTCGCGGCCACATTGAGGCCGTCAAAGTCGGCGATGAACCAGTGCGGCTCGAAGACGATGTAGATGTCGCCCGAACGCTCGGGGTGGAAGTTCGCCAACACCGCATCGCTGATCGGGCCCGGGGCGACCGCCCCACGGCTTAGCGCGTCGCTGGTGATGGCCTGATCGACGCCCGGCAGCGCCACCAGTTCGGCTGCCACTGCCGCCGCGACCTCCCCCGGGTCGGCGTCGCTCTCGGCGATCAGTGCCTGATCGAGATAGACGTACGGGTTGGAGAAGCGCTCGATCAGGTCTCCCTCTATCCCGAATGCGGCCCTGACCCGCGCCAACGCGGGCGCCGTGTTCGCGCCCTCCACGTCTATGATACCGCCGCCGATGCCGAACTGGGCCAGATAACCCGGGTTCTCCGGGCCACCGTGATCGGCCGACAGAACGATCAGGGTACGATCGAGACCGACTTTTTCATCTACATGGGCAAGCAGGTCGGCCAGCGAACGATCGAGCCGGCCGAAATTATCCTCCGCCTCCAGGCTGGAGGGCCCGAACAAATGCCCAACATAGTCGGTGGAGGACAGGCTTACCGACAGGAAGTCCGGCACCTCGTCCTTGCCGATTCCCTCCGCCTCGATCAGCGCCTTGGCAAAGTCCACGACGATCTCGTCACCCGCCGGGCTGAGGGTCAGTAACGTGGTGTAGTACTTACCGTCGGCGGGTCCGTAGGGGTGCGGAAATACCCGACCATAGCCGGGAAAGTCGGTCTCCCAGTCCTGGTCATCGGCGCTGGCGAAAAGATATGAGCCGGACGGCCGCGACAGCGCCCATTCCTCGTCCGCGTATCGGCGCACGGCATCGCCGCTGTTCCATCCTTCGACCCATCCCGGGTAGGCGTCGGCATAGTAGGTGCTGGTCACCATCTGCCCGTCGCTCTTGGAAAACCAGTAGGCGATGCCGGCATGGCCGGCCATCGAGATGGCACCACGGTCCTTCACCGAGACGCCGAAGACTTTCGCCTCGGAGCCGAAATGCATGGCCATCTCATCGCTGATCGTGGTGGTGATGATCGCCCGGGGCGAGCGGCCCTGAGTGGTGGCGGCGCGCTGGGTCGGATCGATCTCGGTGGAGGCGTCGACACCGGACCCGCCGATCAGGGGGTAGTCGACATCCTGGACATTGTAGACACGTTCTCCTGAGGCCCGGTCAAACCACACATTACCCACCATGCCGTGCACCGCCGGGTCGGTCCCCGTGGCCAGCGTCGCATGCCCGACGATGGTCTCGGTGTTGGCGTGTCGATGATGGGCATCGGTAAACACCACACCGTTCTCCAGCAGATAGGCGAAACCGCCCTCGCCCATCATGTGACGGTAGCGGTCGATCAGATCGGCGCGAAGCTGATCCACCGTGATCTGCAGGACCATTGCGGGCCGCTCCTGCGCGGTGGCGCTGCTGACCATAGCTATGGCGAGCGCAATGACTGTGAGGCATGTTTTCACAATGTGTACCTTTGTCTGCTTTGCGACTGCTGGTGGAGGGGCGTCCAACCAATCGGCTGATGTCAGCCGGGATGCCCATCCCGGCCTTTGCGCCTGGGCGCACCCGTAACGGGTTCGCGCCGTACAGATGGAATTGTACGCGACCCGGATGCCGAAGCTGCGCCGCCTCCGGGAGCCTGCGCCGCCTCACAGTATGCGGCCAACTCGCCCAGCGTCTGATTCCAGAACGCCATTTGATCGATCTGCACACCCGTGTCGGACTCGATCAGCATGATCACCCGCATCGCGCCGAGCGAATCGCCGCCCAGATCTATGAAGCGGTCCTGCAGGCCAATACGGTCCACGCCGCTCAGGACCCTCTTCCAAAAACCCGCGATGAGACGCTCCATGGCAGTTGAGGACGCCACGTACGCGTCCACATCGGTTGCCTGTGGCGCGGCCGGCAGGGGTAGCGCGTTGCGCTGCAGCTTGCCGTTGGGCGCCCGGGGAAGCGCCTGCAGAAAGACCCAACGTGTCGGCACCATGTACGCGGGTAGCTTCGCGCGCAACGCGTCCTGCAGCGTGGTGGCGGAGGGCCGGACTTCGTCGGGGACGACATAGCCGACAACTGCGGTTTCGGCCCCATCTCGCTCCACTGCCGCAACCGCCGCGTCGTCGACGCCGTCGATCTCCCGCAGCCTGATTTCGATTTCGGTGATCTCCACGCGATATCCGCGGATCTGGACCTGGTTGTCTCGGCGCCCGAGATGGACGACACAGCCATCGTGACGCTTCAGGCCCAGGTCTCCAGTCCAATACAAACATTCACCGGGGTGGTTCGGATCGGGGCGGAACGTCGCCTCGGTGATCTCCGGCTTGTTCCAGTAGCACGCCGCCAGAAATGGACTCCGCACCACGATCTCACCCGTCTTATTCGGCGCCAGTTCAGTTCCGTCGGGATCGAGGATGAGCAGCTCGCTTCCGGGCACAGGGTAGCCAATGGGCAGGTGGGTGTCGATGACCTCACTGTCGTGGTCCAGGAAGTGGTATCGGACGGGCGCGGTTTCCGTACTGCCGAAGCGATTGACGAACACGCAGCCACGGGGCAGGGCGCGCCTGAACGCATCGAAATCGGTCCTGAGCACCGGTTCGCCGCCGACCTTGATCACGCGGAGATTGGGCAGCGGCAAGGTCACCGTCGGCGCGAACTGCCGGAACAACGACGGGACCATGGTGACGAGCGTGATCCGTTCGTCGATCAGGGTTGCGGCCATTCCCGCGAAACCCCTGGTCGGCATGTCGACAAGGTGCACGGAAGCGCCCTTGATCAGGGCGCTCAGCGTCTCGCGATACCAGAAATTCACGCTGCTGGAGAAAACCACGGCACAGCGATCCTGCGCACAGATCCGGTACGCCTCGGCCTCGGTCGCCAGAAAGTGCACCAGGTTGCGGTACGGCTGCGCAACCCCCTTCGGCTGCCCCGTGGATCCGGATGTGTAGATGATCCACGCGATGTCGTCGGGCGACGGTTTGCGAGGTCGGGAGGAATGATTGGGGGCAGCGTCGATCGCGCCCACGTCCAGTACGTCGAGTCCATCGGCCACCCGGCGTGCGAATGGAAGGTGACGGGTCGTGGTCAGGACAAGGGTCGACCCGGAGTCCCGCAGCAGGTACCCGACACGCTCGGCCGGGGTCGAACTCGGATCGATGGGTACGAATGTCACCCCCGCCTTGAGCGCTGCGAGCACCGCCGCCACCATCGCGGCCCGACTGTCGATCATGATCGCTAAACGTGCGTCCGGGCCTCTGCATATGGCGAGAATCCGTCCAGCGACGCGCTCGGCTCTGGCGTCGAGTTCCGCGTAGCACCAGCTGTCGCCGTTGTCCGCAACCGCCAGCGCGGCGGGCGCGCGCGCCGCCTGCTGCTCGAACAACTCCACGGCAGAACGGTTGAGTTGCTCAATAGTGAACGCCACATGAGTGCTTGAGGGATAAACGGCGCGGGCCCACGCCCGCTCGTGTGCCTGGCGGTGGGTACTGCATTCAGCCATTCAGCATTCCCCGCATAGGGCTAGGGCGTGTACCGATCTTGCAGACTTGGCTTATCGCAAGGCCTGACTTCCGGTTGAGGTCCTGCGGCGGCAACTCGCGTCTCAGGACCTCCTGTCTCGGCCGATCAAGGCCCATGGCAATGCAGGCAGGCCCACTTGGCTGCGCGTACCCCGTTGGACCTGTAATCTGCGTCGTTCGGTTCGTCCTGTTCAATATACAGCTCGGGTCGGGCAACACGGGAGCCTCTGATTTGTTCCGGAGGAAGCAGATTGAAGGCCAAAAATGCGGAGATTCAAAGCGCGGCCCGCTGGGCCGTTCTGATGATCAATGGCATCTCCGACGCCTCCATCAGTGCGAAAAAGGCCGTTTGTCCCGCCCTGCTTATCGAATACGACGGCCTTGCTCGAAACAGGCGATTTCACCGCAGGCGAGTGGCTTCCACGGTTGGTCATCGAGCTGCATGGTGGCAACGATTGCCTGAAAGCCTTCGCCGCCGTCGCACGCGAGTCCTCTGCACGGTGTGTTGGCCCGACCGCCGTCTACGGCATGGCGCTCCAGCACGTAAAGGCCGGGATCATCGGATATGGTTTCGCCAGGGACAGTGTGCCGATGCCCGTGTGCGAACAGGGTTTCCCCATCGCAGTACAGGAAATTCAAAGCGCCCCGCTCACGCAGCCGCTCGGCAAAATGTTCCACCGCCGAGAGCCGTTCGGAGAGCGGTGGCGCACCGTTACGCCAAAGCGGTTCGATGTCTGTGAGCAGCAATGCAAAGAGTCGTTCCGAGTCCGTTTCACCTACCGGACGCAGGCATGCATTGCCGGCGGGAATCTCCACATCCGGAACATATCCGTTGTGCGCGAATACGTGCGCTCTGCCGGCGAGGTAGCGCACGAAAGGTTGTGTGTTTTCCAGAGTGAGCGCGCCCATCGTCGCGCGACGCACATGCGAAACGATCAGCTTGCTCGCCGGCGCTTGCCGAGCCAGGAATTTTACCATCGGACTTTCGGCGGCGGGTCCTGGCTCGCGCAGCAACAGCACGTCGCGGTGCGCGCCGTAGGCCACACCCCAACCGTCCGGGTTGCCGTCCGTATGGGAGGCGCGCAGGGCGAATTCCTCCCACCCCAGTCTCAGTCGCACCGGATGCTCGACGCAGACTCCCAGAAGCTCACACATGATGCGCTACTATAACCTGCGACACCCGTGACGGCAGTGCTTCCTCGGCGGCGTTCGAACCCGGCCGATGAACGCGCCCATCGCCTCGCCGCCGCGCTCGGTTATCAGACCCCGGCGGACGGGCTCCGGCAGGCCTGAATGTCGTAATACTGCACCACCATGGAGCAGAGGTCGCGTTGAACATCAAACCCCGTTTCTTTAGGGTGCCAGTTGTCTTCAGCGAAAAAGAAATCGGGCTATGTGTGGCATATGCGGCGAAATCCGCTTCGACGGCGGCACGCCATCGGTAGAGACCGTGGTGCGCATGAACGCGACCCTGTTCCCGCGTGGGCCTGACGGGAGCGGCGTCTACCAATCGCGCCGACTCGCGGTGGGCCATCAGCGTCTGAAGATCCTCGACCTGTCCGAGCATGCCCAGCAACCGATGATCGACAGCGAGTTGGGCCTGGGTATCGTGTTCAACGGCTGCATCTACAACTTTCGCGACCTGCGGGTGCAACTGCGCGCACTCGGCTATCGTTTCTTCTCCGACGGCGATACCGAAGTCATCCTTAAGGCATACGCGGCCTGGGGTGTCGAATGCGTGAACCGGTTTCACGGTATGTTCGCTTTTGCCATATGGGAACGCGACTCCGACCGTCTGATACTCGCCCGCGACCGCTTCGGTATAAAGCCCCTCTACTACGCCGAGTTTGACCAGGGGATGCGCTTTGCGTCCACCCTCCCCGCATTGCTGGCGGGCGGCGGGATCGATACCGACGTCGACCCGGTGGCATTGCACCACTACATGAGCTTTCACTCTGTCGTTCCTGCGCCGCACACCATCCTCAGGGGCGTGCGCAAGCTTCCACCTGCCACGGTACGGGTGATCGATTCGGACGGCAGCAGCCGCGACCACCTCTACTGGCGCCTGCATTTCGGTCAGTTACCGGAGGACCAGGGCCGCAACTACGAGGACTGGCAGGAGATCACCCTCGACACCCTGCGCAGAGCGGTGGAACGGCGGCTGGTATCGGACGTCCCGGTTGGTGTGCTGCTGTCCGGCGGACTGGATTCCAGCCTGATCGTCGGCCTGCTCGCCGAGCAGGGCCAGCGCGGCCTGAACACCTTCTCGGTGGGCTTCGAATCGGTCGATGACGAGGCCGGAGACGAATTCCAGTATTCGGACATCATTGCCCGGCACTTTGCCACCGAACATCATCAGATACGGGTCGACTCCGCTCGTCTGCTGCCCGCCCTGGGCGACTGCATCAAGGCGATGAGCGAGCCCATGGTCAGTCACGACGTGATCGGTTTCTACCTGCTGTCCGAGCAGGTGTCGAAACACGTCAAAGTCGTGCAGAGCGGACAGGGCGCCGACGAGGTGTTCGCCGGCTACCACTGGTATCCGCCGCTGGCCGATAGCGAACGGCCGCTGGACGACTATGCCAAGGTGTTCTTCGATCGCGACCATGCCGAGTTCGAGCGGACGGTCGATCCCCGTTTGCTCGGTGAGGACTTCAGCCGCGGCTTCGTCGAGCGGCATTTCATGGCGCCCGGCGCACAACGCCCGATCGACAAGGCTCTGCGGCTCGACACCCAGGTCATGCTGGTGGACGACCCGGTCAAGCGCGTCGACAACATGACCATGGCCTGGGGACTGGAGGCCCGCGTGCCCTTTCTGGATCACGAACTGGTCGAACTCGCGGCGCGCATCCCGGCCGAATTCAAGATCGCGTCCGGCGGCAAGGGGGTGCTCAAGGAGGCCTCGCGTTCGGTCATTCCCAGCGAAGTCATAGACCGGCCCAAGGGCTACTTCCCGGTCCCTGCGCTCAAGTACCTCGAAGGCGAATACCTGGATTTCGTCAAACAGGCTCTGGACCACCCTGCCGCGCGTGAGCGCGGTCTGTTTCGCGATGATTATGTCGAGCTGCTGATGAAGGATCCCAAAAAACACATCACCCCACTGCGCGGCTCCAAAGTATGGCAGATCGCACTGCTGGAACTGTGGTTCCAGCAGCACGGGCTATGAGCGCGGCAATGAGCAGAGAAGAAAGCTATCGCAGCCGGCTGGCACGACACCGCGCACCCAGCGTCGCGGGGGCCGAATCGGGCCACGAGGGCAGCGATGACCCCGGTGGCGAGAACGTCGTCATCGACTGTGGATGGGGGCGGCTGATCTTCGCCCATACCTTCCGCGACAATCGCGTGCTGGCAGACACCCTGCTGGCCGAATCGGAAGGCAGACGCGATATCGCCTTCTACGTCAACGACCCGCATGTGCTGCTGGCGATGGAGCCGCAGCACCTGTTCCTCGACCCCTCGCATACCTACCGACTCTGGCTCGACCGCTACAAGGTGTCCCCACTGAGGCCTCGCGGTTACACGGTGCGCCTGCTGAATCGCCGCGAAGACGCGGAGGCCGTGCATCGGGTCTACCTGTCGCGCAACATGATCCCGCCGCCAATCGAGTTCATGTGGGACAAACGGGCCTCGCGCGCCATACAGATCTTCGTGGCCGCGGACATTCACAGCGGCGAAATCCTCGGCGCAGCCACCGGGGTCGACCACGCAAATGCCTTCAACGACCCCGAGCAGGGCGCCAGCCTGTGGGCGTTGGCGGTGGACGCCCAGGCCAGGCTGCCCGGCATCGGGCAGGCACTGGTCCGGCATATGGCCGAGTATTTCATCGCACGCGGACGCAGCTATCTCGATCTTTCGGTGATGCACAACAACCGCGAGGCCATCAGACTATACGAGCACCTCAAGTTTGAGCGCATCCCCGCGTTCTCGGTGAAAAAGAAGAATCCCTACAACGAGCCCCTGTTCATCGGCACCCGGCCGGAAGAGTCCCTCAACCCTTACGCAAAGCTCATCACGCGCGAGGCCCAAAGACGCGGCATCAGCATCAATGTTCTCGATGCCGCAGCCGGTTTCTTTGAACTTTCCCTGGGCGGCCGGACCATCACCTGCCGTGAGTCGCTCAGCGAGCTGACGACCTCGATCGCCATGAGCCGCTGTGACGACAAGGCGGTGACACACCGGATATTGCGCAAGGCGGGCCTGCGGGTCCCCGACCAGGTAGAGGTCCGGGACCCTGCGGAGGCGGAGGCGTTCCTGAAACGCCACGGCGCCGTCGTGGTGAAGCCCGCACGGGGTGAGCAAGGTATGGGCATCAGCGTCGATGTCCGCACGTCGGAGGACCTTGCGCATGCAATCGAAGAGGCCCGGCAGCACTCCGACACCATCCTGCTCGAGCAATTCGCCGCCGGTTTCGATCTGCGGATCATCGTCATCGACGGCAGGGTGGTGGCCGCGGCGGTGCGCAAACCGCCGCATATCAAGGGCACCGGAAGGGACACCGTGCGCGAGTTGATCGCGAAACAAAGCCGCCGGCGCGAGGCCGCGACCGATGGCGAAAGCCGGATCCCGTTTGATCGGGAGACCCTGCGCTGTGTCAAGGATGCCGGCTACGACATGGACGAGATCCTGCCCTATGCGGTGGATCTCACTGTGCGCAAGACCGCAAACCTGCACACCGGGGGCACGCTGCACGACGTCACCGGAAAGCTGCACCCGGCACTGAAAAAGGCAGCCGTCGAGGCCGCGGCAGCCATCGATATACCGGTAACCGGCCTGGATTTCATCGTGCCGGACCCGACGGCCGGAGACTATGTCATCATCGAGGCCAACGAGCGGCCAGGCCTTGCCAACCATGAACCGCAACCAACCGCCGAACGGTTTATCGACCTGCTGTTTCCCAGTACCACCGCCCAGTAACCCACTGCCTGACCTGAACCCACTATGAAGCAACTCCCGATCGACCAGACCTATGTCCAGGACATACTCTTCCGTCTCCTGAACACCCCGAGTCCGAGCGGCTACACGGATCGCGCGGTGCACCTGATCGCGGACGAGCTCGACAAACTCGCGGTGCCGGTGGAGTTGACCCGGCGAGGCGCGGTCCGCGCCACCCTGAAGGGGGAGCGCAGCAGCCCGGACCGGGCGGTGGTGGCCCATATCGACACACTGGGGGCCATGGTCAAGGGGCTGAAGCCGAACGGTCGCGCCGAACTGGTGCCGATCGGCCACTGGAACGCCCGCTTTGCGGAAGGGGCAAGGGTCACCCTGTTCACCGACTTGAGTTCGCATCGCGGCAGCATTCTGCCGCTCAAGGCCTCCGGGCATACCTTTGCCGACGAGATCGACAAGCAACCCTCGAACTGGCAAAACCTGGAACTGCGCATCGACGAAAAGTGCTACTCGCAAGATGACCTGATGCGCCTGGGTGTGCACGTGGGCGACTTTATCGCAGTGGACCCTCAGCCGGAGGTAATGGAAAACGGCTATATCGTCTCGCGCCACCTGGACGACAAGGCCGGTGCCGCGGTGCTGATGGGTGCGATCAAGGCGGTCGTCGACGGCCAGGTCGAGCTGCCAATAGACTGCCATCCCCTGTTCACCATATCGGAGGAGGTCGGCTCGGGCGCCTCGGCGGTGCTGCACGGGGATGTCTCGGAGATGCTTACCCTCGACAACGGCACAACCGCGCCGGGCCAGAACTCCAGCGAGTTCGGGGTGACCCTGTGCATGGCCGACATGAGCGGGCCCTTCGACTATCACCTGACACACCACATGATCCATCTGTGCCAGGAGTTCCAGATCCCGTATCAACGCGACATATTCCGCTACTACCGCTCCGACAGCGCCGCGGCGGTGGAGGCCGGTGCAGACCTGCGCACCGCCTTGGCGACCTTCGGCATCGACGCCTCGCACGGCTGGGAGCGCATTCACTGGCATGCGCTCGAGTCGTTGGCCCGGCTGGTCACCGTCTACATGCAGTCCGGCCCCTTGTTCCAGCGAGACCAGGAGGAGATCGGCCCGAGGGTCGGTTTCCCGATGCAGGCCGGATAGCGGCTGCCCGCTGCGCGCTTGGCCCTTCGGGGCCCTCGCCGAAAAGCCCGTTAGCCGGGTCTGAAGCCCCATTCCGACGCGTCGGCGGCATCCTCGAGAGGTTCGCACCACAGGATCGTAGCGCGTGTCGGCACCAGGATTTCAGTCCCCCAACCCTGTTCGACGCGCAGAACCCGGTTTCCAGGGATCTTGAGTTACATTTCAGGATAGCGAATCCGGGGGCATCTCCACTCCGGTACATTTCGGGGGTCGACAGATGGCCGAATCTTATTCCCTGGAAAACTACGTTCAGGACCTCCGCCGGATCAGTGGAAACACGGACGACGAAGATGAAATCATCAGGCGGGTGGGACCGCTGGCTCAACAAATGGCGCTGGAAAAGAACTGGCTTCAGCGACGCCACTACGAATGCGACACAGGGCAGGGATTCACCGCCCACCTTCTGCACGAGGAACCGGACCATACCCTGGCCGTGTTTGTTGTTTCGTGGCTGCCGGGTCGTGGGGCGCCGCCTCACGACCACGGAACCTGGGCGGTGGTGGCCGGCGTTGAAGGAATCGAAAACAATTTGCGATACCAGCGCGTAGACGACAGAACCCGTGCCGCGCATGCGGTTCTGGAGTTGAAGCATGCACTTGATGCCGGTGAGGGGGACCTGATCTGTATGAAGACGGGCGGCATCCATGCTGTTCGCAACGAGACTGAACGGGTCACGCTTTCATTTCACACCTACGGTAAGCACATCAACTTTACAGAGCGTTCGCAGTTCGATCTGGAGACAAATCAAATGAAGGACTTCAAGGTTGTGGTTCAGTAGCGTTGGCAGTTCCAGCGGACCGCTGGAACACCTCTCAGTACGCGCGGGACACGGCAAAGTGATTGGAAAAAACGCCGTTTGCACTGCGCAAAACAGCATTTTGAGTGAATCTTTCACGACGTCATGTGCCGTGTAAGGATATTTCAAAGGCCTGCTTGTGCCGAGACGACCATGCCTTGGCCCGATCGGTTGCGGGCCCGATCGGTTGCGGGTATGTGCGATTGACTGGAATGGGTCGAAAACCGAAGCACAGCCCTGCATCGCCTGCAGCATCAACCGGCCGATCGGGGATTATTACTTGACCGGCAGCCCCCAACCGGAGGCTGTCGGTGTTGGCCGGTCACGAGCCGCACTGAGACGGCCGCGAGCGAGCCAGGCTGCGATTCGTTTCAACTGCCTCCGCATGGGTGACCTGGATAAGCCCGAGAGGCAGCGCGCCTACGAGCGCCGGCCGGCATGTTCGGTTCGGGGAGATTCCACCGCTGCGAGCAGTTCGGCCACGTCGCCGAGTTCCGCAGCGTTGCTTTGCAGCGCTTCGCCGACGCGAAGGGCCAGCACTGCGCCGGCCAGTTGGGAAATCGTCGTGTTCTCGAAGAAAGTCAGCAGGGACACCTCCACGTCGAACTGATCGCGCACCCTCGATATCAGCCGCATCGCTTGCAACGAGTCTCCTCCCGAGGAGAAGAAGTCGTCATGGATGCCGATTTCCCGTAACTCGAGCACTTCCTGCCAGAGCTGCGCCAATCCACGCTCCAGCGGTGTGCTCGGAAGGTCGCTGCCCGGGATCCCATGCGGACTCGAAGGTCCCGGCGGCGGCAGGGCAAGGCGGTCGATCTTGCCGGTGTTCGTGAGCGGAAGGTCGTCCAAGGTCACGATTTGCCTGGGAACCATGTAGCCCGGCAGCCTCTCGGACACAAACTGTCGCAGCGCCTCGCCATCCGGCCCTTCCATCCCGTTCGCCGTGACGTAGGCGACGATCTTCTGTTGTTCCGCGCCCTCGTTCCAGACTCGCACGGCCGCCAGCGGCACCTGCGGGTGCGCCAGCAAGGCCGCTTCGATCTCCCCGGGTTCCACCCGGTATCCCCTGACCTGCACCTGGTGGTCGGCGCGGCCCACATGAAGATAGCAACCATCGGAAAGGCGCCGGCCCAAGTCACCGGTGCGGTAGCGCCGAACCCGTCCACCGGCGGCGGCCGGGGTAAAGGAAACGGGCATCTGCTCGGTCTCACGCCAGTAGCCCGAGGCCAGGTACTCGCTCTCGATGACGATCTCGCCAACGTCACCGTCCGCCACCGCGTCGCCGTGACCGTCGAGCAGATGCAACACAACACCCTCTGCAGGGTAACCCGCTGGAATCATCCCATTCGGAAGCTCTGTGCTGCGATCAATCTGGAACTGGCAATAACCCGAGAACTCAGTACAGCCCAGGTTGTTGACCAGCACCGTTCCCGGCTCGAACAACCGCCTGAATTGGGTCACCTCGTTGGCGGTGCAGGGTTCACCGCCGAGGTGCAGTAGACGGATGCTGGGGACGCGCTGCGCCGGCTCAAGCGTCTGTGCGAGATTGCGAAACAGGGTCGGCGTGCAGTGCAGCACCGTGAGCCCACTGTCTCCCAGCCATCTCGCGAGCCCGTCGAGTCCTTCTTGCGCGACGTCGAAGGTTACCAGCGCAGCCCCGTTCAGGAGCGTGCGCAGCATGTCGGTGACCCCCGCAATATGTACGCCGGCCGACACCAGCGAATGACGGTCGTGCGGAGTGATGCACAGCGCATTGGTCGAGCGCATGGCCAGATGCATCAGCGATCGATGGCTGTGCACCACGCCTTTTGGATGACCGGTAGACCCCGAGGTGTAGAGCACGCAGGCTGCCGTATCGACTGCTGCCGCAGCGCGATGCGGACTGTTCCCGTCCACGGGCACCGAGTCGATGTTTACGATCCTCGGGACCGTGTCGGCAAACTCCATAGCCAGAGCCTGGGTGGTATCGTCCACCACCAGGCAACCAGGGCGCAGGTCGCTCAGCAGCTTCCCGAGCCTGGACCTGGGGTGTCGGGCGCTTAGCGGGGCAAACACCAGTCCCGCCTTCAGCACCCCCAGCATCGCCACCGGCAGCATCGCCTGGCCAACCATCACCGCGACCGGTGACGCCTCGGCATCGCGGCGGCGAGCCAGGGCCGAGGCAAGGGTGCTGGCGGCCAAATCCAGTTCCATGTAGGTAAGCCGGTCCGCGCCGCGGTCCAGCGCAACGCGTTCCGGGAACCGGCTGACAACAATTTCGAATTGGTCCGGTAGCGAGCGCAGCAGCGCTTCGGACGAAAACACCTCGAACGCCTCGGCTGCCGGTATCGCCGCCAATGGGCCGTCGGCGCCCGTTGCTTCTGGCGCCTCCGGACTGCCGGGAGCGGGC
The DNA here is from genome assembly GCA_024641125.1 of Candidatus Competibacteraceae bacterium. Taxonomy (GTDB): domain Bacteria; phylum Pseudomonadota; class Gammaproteobacteria; order Competibacterales; family JAHEDQ01; genus JAHEDQ01. The sequence goes on from JAHEDQ010000037.1 coordinate 21,389, forward strand.
CGGCTTTCATAGCGGACATTGCGTGGCGCGCGCAACGCCAGCGGCACATCGGCCTGCTCGATGGCCAGAAATGTACGCCGGAAAGCGGCCGTGAGTCTGCGCTGCCCCAGCGCCTCGGTCAGTCCCAGCAGATCTTCGCCATAGACCCTCACGAAGCTGCGTCTCGCCTCCGCGTTGGCACAGTACAGCGAGGCCATATCCAGGTGCTCCTCGAGTTCGTTGGCCAGCCGCATCAGCACTACCGTCCGGTCGGCGCCATCCACATTCGCGAGGCCGGAGCGCAGCCGGGTGACCGCACCGGGCTGGCGCCAGGCGAGGTTCTGGTAGCGGAACACCAGGTCCTCTACCTCCGCGCCGACGGACGCCCGCAGCAGGGCTCGCTTCTGGTCGGTCACACCTGGCGGTTGCCGCTCGAAAAAACCGTCACTGTATGCCGCGTGCAGCAGCGCGGCGACCACGACGCCTACAGGGGTCTGCAGGTCGGCGAGGATGCTGGCGGTCCCGACCAGGTGCGCCACGAAGGTCTTGCCCGAGCCGCGGAATTGCCCTCCGAAAAGCCCCATCGCCAGGTTGTAAGCGACGTAGACGCGCTGCTGCTCGACCAAGGGATAACCTTCCTCACGAAGCTGCTGGTAGAGCTGCACGTTTGTCTGCGCGAATCTCTGGCTCAAGGTCTGCCCCCTCTCTGGTCACAGGTCCACTGCGACGTGATCCGACATGGATTCGGGGCGCTCGCGGCGGACGTTGGCGGCCATGCCCACCAGCACCTCGCGCTCCCCGGTGTAGGACTGCCTGCCGTGTGCCGTCAGCATGTTGTCCAACAGCAGGAGATCGCCGGACAGCCAGTCGAACTGAATGGTCTCCCCCTGGTAGGCGTTTCGGATCGCCTCCAGGGTGGCCGTTTCGATTTCCGTGCCATCGCCGTAAAAACAGGTACGGGGCAGATCCTCGGGGGCGAACTCCTTCATCAGCGCATCGGCCAGCGCCGGATTGTTGCTCCTCACATGAGCGCTGTTGACGTGGTTGAACCAGACTTCCTCGCCGCTACGCGGATGCCGCACCACCGCTGGTCTGACCGAACGGGTACGCAGACGGTCCTTGCCGACCCACTCCGCATGGACACCGATTCCACGGCAAATTTGCTCCACCTCGCCCCGGTCCCGAGTGCCGAACACATCCTGCCAGGCCGGCGCCGTCCCAATGCCATAGTTGCGCACATACATCACGCCGCTCTGTTCGAACCGGGCCCGTATGCCCGGGTCGACGCGGCGCAGCACGCGGCGGGTGTCGGCAAGCGGGGTCCGGCCGTCCCTGACGGCGGGTCGGCTGCAGTAAAAGCAGATCCGGAGCGGCCAGCAGTGGGCAAACGAACACTCGCTATGCAGGTTGATGGCCAAGCCGGATGAGAACTCGGTGGAGGTGAAGATCTTGCCATGCACCTGCCGGCGCACGGCGATACCCTGGTAGACGCCTGCGTAGTCTATGGTCGGGCCGCAAGCGGTTTCTATGCACCTTTCGACACCGGCCGCGCCCCCGACCGCGAAGCCCCGGAACAACACCCCTCCGGATGCTGCCAGCGCCTCATCGATCCAGGCGCGGTGGCCGTCAATCCAGTCCAACAGGCCTTCACCCGCCTCCTGTGCCTGGATCAGAACCGGCAGCGAATGGTCATCGGCCGACAGCACAGGCGCCCGTGTCGGCGCTTCGGACGCTGCCGCTTGCCGCTGGTCGGCGATGCGGCCTCCGCGACGGCCCAGCGTGTCGATGCCGTGAGCGGCGAGCGCCTGCTCGAGTTCCCCCCGCTGCGAAGGCGAGAGCGCCCGTATCCTCTGCAAAACTTCATCCTGACTGGGCATGCGACAGCACTCGAAGCGGCTTACGATTGAGTGACCTTTATGCAGGAGATACGCCACCCCGGGCATGCACAAACCTGAAGCCGCAGCGGATCGGCATACGTCTACCGCGGGTGCCCTTGTGGGGATCGTATTAGCTTCAAAAGATACACCGGTCGGCGCGTAAAACAGACTACCGAATCCGCGGTCGGCTGATCATCGTGTCCCCCTCGACGCCTCGTGGTCATCGCTCAAAGCGAAGGAAACACATGCCCCGCGTCGATTCTCCGTTCAGCGCTTGCAATTCACGGCCAACAAGCGCGAATCGCAATACCCTCGCCCAGCAGTCAGAGCGATCGGGGTCTACAATGATCCTGAGGGGCAGCTCGGTCGTATGGGAGGAGCGGGCCTCGATCAGCTTCTGAATAGCATGCAATTGCTGGCTCTTCTGAGGCATCCACTCGACAGACGGAAGCTTTTTCTGACGAGTCTGGCGGCTGAACATAACCAAGTTCGAGAAATCTGCAACTTTGGAGGGGACATCATGCCGAGAGTCATATTCACACACCCGGTCAACGACGTCGATCACTGGGCGAGCAAGCATTCTGAAAGAGTCGAGGCGTTCTCCGCGTGGGGATCGAATGTCGTCGACTACCTGAGCGCCGACGGGAGCAAGAATGTTGGTGTGAGTGTCGATGTGCACGATATGGATGCGATGAAAGCGTCGCTGATGACCGCTGAAATGGATGCTGCAAAGCAGGCTCACGGCGTCCTGGAACCGGTCTCGTTGTTCGTCGAGAACGGCTGATGCGACGCTGCACCATATATTTTCCAAGTTGTGCTGGGCAATATGGCCGTCGATTGCGGTGACCGAGTCGGACACGCTTGAAAATACCCCACGGCGCAAACGTTCGGTCGTGATGTCATGGAAAAACCGTTCCACCATACTCAGCCATGATGCAGACGCTGGCGTGAACCGCATGATGGAGCGTGGATGCTTACGCAGCCACTTCTGCACCGCGGGGAGCTTGTGCATGGCGTAGTTGTCAGCAACCAGGTGGCGCGTTTTGCCCCTGGGCGTTGCGCGGTAGATCCGATTCAAGAATTTCAGCCATTGAGCATGCGTCGAGACTTTGATGCTTTTGACCAGGTGGGGTTTGAGAACGTGCGCCTGCCAAACGCGCCATACCCTCGTATCGCTCACACCCAATTCGTCCGCCAGCGTGTGCGTGCCTTAATACGCGGCCGCCGCTGGCAGCGTCTGAGTCACGCCGCACAATTTCAGCCGCCTTTCCTTACCTTGGGCGGACGCCCACTACGCATGAGAGAACTGTGACGCAGGCAGAGACGCCGGATGGCTACAAAGGGTAGAGTTATTGGCAATGGAGGCGGGACTGTGGCCGCAGTGACCGGTTCAGCAGGGTCGTACGCGTTGCATTACCGCAAACGTTGGCAGGTGCGAACTTTTAGCATATCGATGAATCCGATGAACCATCATACCTCGTCAAGGCAACGCCCGGTGCGGCGTGCCTGTACCCTCGGTAATTCGTGCAAATCGCAGTTTTGCGGCTGACTTTCATGTGGCCTTCGTCTGCCGGTTCAGTCAGCGACACCCGTCACATGCCAGGACAACATCAGGAGTGAAAAAAATGAACACGGTGACAACCTCGACAAAGGCATTGATCGCGGCTGGTTTGCTGGTGATACCGGCGCTTGCCATTTCGCAGGTGGAGGCGGAACCAACGCAGGCCGCTGAGCAAGCCATGGCAGGCGACAAGGTGGCGGTTGGCAAGGTCGCCGAGGCGGTGTTCACAACCGACATCGTGGGTGGTCAACCGTCCGATTTCCGCTCGAACATTGAAAACAGCGTTGCTGAAGTTTTTTTCTACACCGTGCTGGAAGGGATGACGGGCCAAACCGTGAGCCATCGTTGGAGGCATGACGGTAAAGTGATGGCCGTTGCAGAAATCGTCGTGAAAAATGATCCCGACAGGGTTTGGTCGAGTAACAAAATGAAGCCCGAGTGGACCGGATCATGGGAGGTCGAGGTGGTAGACGGCAGTGGTCAGGTCATCGACACCCAGAGCTTTGCGTTCGAGGCACCGCTTTAGCGAAGCATCGATATCGATGCTTCGCGGGCGCGCCGTGCGCTTTTCGAGTGCCCTTGGTTAGGCCAGAGGCGCCGATCGTTATTTAGTCCCCTCGTTGGAGACGCTGGGATAGCCTTCGGCTTCGCTGCTGGTCATCATTCGGCAGTCGCCGGACTGGGCGTTGAGATCTTCGTTTACCGCACCGACCGCATTGTCCAGTGGGGCGAATGCCCGGTCGATGGGGTCGCTTGCACCCGGGTCGCAGTCGGGCACGTTTGCGCAGCCCGACAGAAACAAGATGACCAGCGCGAGCGAAGGCCATACCAAATTTGACGATTCCGTTCTCATGCGCACTGTCCTTTTCGTGACGTTTCAGCCGGTAGGCCTTTGAGGTTCCCTGTCCAACCTGCCCCAACCGCGGCCCCGAGTGGGTTCCAGGCCGGAGAGTGGGAAAACGGCAACATCATTACATAGCATATTGAAACGCCACACCATTGACACAAACTGATCACCTCGACTCTTACTGGCGACCTTGCGCCGTTTCGCTTCGATCAACTGTCCAGTTTGCACCAGAACGGGTGACCACTTTCCACCGGAATGACCGTCCAGTTTCGCCGGAATATGCACGAGGAGAGCACGGGTGAATTGTGCTGCCGTAAATTGCCCCCGTCGATCTCCTTGCGGGTATCTTGGCGCGTTGATGTGCGCGGCCTTCTGCCATCCCCGCTGCGATCCTCCTCGTCACATAGCGTCGGCTATGCGCCTCAGACGATCCCGAAATCGTTCTCGAACACGGCGCTACCTGAACATGGAGCCGCTGTTCAAACAGACGCAGGAACCAGCCACCGCGTGAGCATCGCCAAACCAGAAGTGCGAAAGAAAATTGACACTACCCTCGAACTGGTCGAACCCTCGCCTCACTCATTTCTGCCGCGCAGACTCCTAGGCGCCTCTGAGATTGATCTGATCAAGGGCACGACCACGCAGGCACCGACCTCTGAGACACGGCGAACCATATGGGCTGAGACGGGACACTCCAGCTTAATGATTTCTTTCAGATCGCGTGGCTGGAGCCTTTATATTGTTTGCCAATGCATAAGTGGTCAGTTCATCCCAACAGGTTCATATGCGGCGGGCAACATTAATTGTTTGATCTCCCATAACAAAATCAATAACTTCGAATTCCGGCTTCCAGTTGTCTCTTGTCCAGCCGTCCGGAATAAAGGCTATCCCGTAATCCGTCCACCGACCAGTTGATCTGAAGACGAACTCTCCGCGCTCAAGAGCTGCCTCAACGCTCTCGCGCGATCCGGTGATACCGGTAATCCATTCAACAGTATCGGTATCGTCGTAGAGGGCCTTCATTTTTCCCTCCGAGAGAGTTGTGCCTAAAAACAAACCTCCGGGCCGTATAATGCGTGCCATTTGGCCGACATAAAATCGATGCGACGATTCGCTGAGATGCGAATAGACTGAATTGCTGATTACGACATCGAAACTCTGATCTGCAAACGACAGAGGCTTACCCGACACGATAGTTTCGAAATGCATTGGTGCAAGATAGTCTTTGCACGCTTGGATCAGTCTTTCATCGACATCAACACCATAGATATTGTCCGGACTGGTGAGTTGTGGAAGAAACCGGGTAATTCGTCCCCAACCACAGCCAAAGTCAAGGATCTTGATGTCTTCCGGATCTGCAATATATTTAGTGATCAGGCTCGCCATGTTTGCATAGATGACGGCAGCGGCCTTCAAGGTCATTTCTCCGGCCAAATTGTTCGTGAGCTTTTGCAAGTCCTCGGCTGGAAGCGCGGGAAGACGTGGGTCGGCTTTCGCAGGATTCGCCGTATCGATGAGCATGCGGCTCCACTCTTCTACTGACAGCAACTTGGGGAAATCGTCTACTTCCATTGACATTCGTCCTGGATAGGTTGGACTCTCGATCTTCGTATCAGCCCCTTCGAGGCCGCAGTCAGAAAAAGCAACCAATCCATCAGTTTAGAGTAGGCTGATTGATCTGAGAGGTGGATCCCATCGACTGGACAGGATTCGTTTCTGTTACTAACCCTTTAGAAAGCAGTGTCATTCTGCTACGTACTGACACTCGGATTGTTTGAAAAATAACCGAACCAGTTCCGGGAGTTTCTGAATTCACGGCAATGCACCGATTGCTAGTGAGCGTCTGAAGAATTCGCGAAAAGACGGCCAAATCCCCATGAAGCGCTTTCAGCATCTGGAAACCCTCACGATTGGACGCTTTTTCTGCCCGTTTTCCCTCTGCTTTCGGCCTATTTTGCCCGATTTCCGGGTTCCGGGCGCACGGATGCGCTCAGGCCATCAACTGCCGTTTCTTCGGGTACAAATCGGTGAGCCCGATCAGGGTGAGCACCTGCGCCGCGTTCTTGGCA
>JAHEDQ010000216.1 GCA_024641125.1 Candidatus Competibacteraceae bacterium
CGTGCCTCCAGTTCACCGCCCGCTTCCTCTCCACTTTCCAGTCTGGCAGCGGCCTCGGCCGGCGAAAAATAGTGGGGATCTATCCCGGAGGACAGGAGCCGAAGGGGCACCGACCCATTATTTTCCACCTCCAACCAGACCGCCTGCATCTGTCGCCGCGCCAGATCGGCGCCGAAGATGCGACGCGCCTCGTACGCGGTCGGCACGGCCACCGTGACGGACACGCCTGACGCGGCCTGGGTCTCGGCACGATCCAGATAGGCGCTCTCATCCGACGGCATATGTGGGAATGAAGCGCAGCCCGCAACCGTGAAAACAAGCATCAGCAAACAGGCGCTGAAGCTGCGCCGTAGCGCCCGAATGTGGCAAGGCGATGATGGGGGTTTCACTCCGGGCACTGGATGGGTTTGAGTACGCACAGGCCGGGTGCCGGGCTTGCCGATCGATCGTTGATCATGAAACCGGACACTAACACGATGCCCGAACGCGGCGAAGTCGCGTGGGGAAAGATGCATCGAAAAACTTCCCAGCTCAAGAGATGCCCCCCGGATGTCAACATGATCGCAGCGCTGAATTACGCGTCGGGAGTTTCCGCCATCGCGACAGTATGATCATCGTCCGAACGATTCCGATGCTTCATCAACCGGTGAAGTGGCCGTGCAGCCAGGACACGACAAAGGCGTTGACCAGATCAATAAAGAATGCACCCACCAAGGGAATCACCAGAAACGCCGTCGGTGACGGGCCGTACTTGTGGCTCAGGGCGGACATGTTGGCAACGGCGGTGGGTGTCGCGCCGAGGCTCAAACCGACAAAGCCCGAAGACATGACCGCAGCATCGTAATCCGATCCCAGCAGTCGAAATAGAACGAAGTAGGCCAGCAGCAGCACCGCGGCGACCTGAAAGATCAGCACGATCAACAGCGGCCCGGCGACACTGGCCAATGTCCAAAGCTGCAGCGACATCAGCGCTCGCACCAGAAATATGCTGAGGGACAGTTCCGCAATCAAACGCATGGCGGCGGAATGGGTGGGCCAGTCGATCCGGGGCAGGACCACAGGGCCCAGATTGCCAATCAGAATGCCAGCGAACAAGGCGGTGACAAACTCCGGCAGATTGAGGCCGAGATGGGCGATCAGCGCATTCAGTTCCTCGCCAATGGCGATGGCCAGGGCGATCACCAGCAGGGATGCAAAAAAGTCTGGCACATCGATGCGGCCGCCGGCCTCTTCCGCCGCGGACAACATCGGGTCCGGCGACTCCGGGGCGCTTGGCCGCAACTGGTTGCGCTTGATCAGTGACTGCCCAAGCGGCCCGCCTACCACGCCGCCCGCAACCAGTCCGAAGGTTGCCGAAGCCAATCCGATGGTGCCAGCCGCGGCCACGCTTTGTTCGAACACCGGGGCCCAGGCGGCGGCGGTGCCATGGCCTCCGATCAGCGCCACCGACCCGGCCATCAGCCCGGCCACTGGCGGTGCATCGAACAGGGTGGCCATGCCAACACCCACCAGGTTCTCCAGCACGATGACAGCGATGCACACCGCCAGGGTCAAGCCCAGTACCCGACCCCCGTTCATCAAGTCGCTGAGCCGCGCGCCCAATCCGATGGTGCTGAAGAACGTCAGCATCATGGCGTCGCTGGCGGTAAACGTGACGGTGGTGGATCCCCAATAGCGCAAGGCCGCCACCAGAACGGCGACCACCATTCCACCGGTTACGGCTTCGGGTATGCGGAAATGGTCGAGAACACCGATTTTCCGGGTCAACCAGCGCCCGATGAAATAGGTAATGATCGCAATGACCAGGGTTTGCTCAGAATCGAACGTGATTTCGTCCATCAGAGGTTCCTAGGGAAGGTCATCAGGCCAGCCGCCAAGGGCCTTGGCCGATATTGACATGTATCAGCATCGAATCTGCGTTCACGCGAGATAATGGGCCACAAAATGGTGCGTTCCGAGCCCTCTAACCGGAGTGTGGGCGGATGTCAAAGCAAAGTCTCATGGTGCGCTGGCTGACCGCCATTGTGCTGCTCGCGACACTTCCAAGCCCAGGCTGGGCCGGGATACGGGTCGGCGTGGCCGGGCCGTTCACCGGCCAGGCCGTTTTTCGCGGCGAACAGCTGCAGCAGGGCGCCGAACTGGCGGTGGCGGACCTCAATCGAAGCGGCGGCGTGTTGGGCCAGCAGGTCGAACTGCTGATTGCCGACGATGCCTGCGACGCGAACCAGGGCGTGGCGGTGGCGCATAAAATGGTGCGCGACGCAGTTGTGCTGGTTGTCGGACATGCCTGTTCTCATGCCTCTATTCCCGCTTCCGAAGTCTACCAGGCGGCCGGCATCGTCATGATGTCGCCGGCATCGACCAATCCAAAGCTTACCGACCAGGGTTACGACACGGTCTTTCGGATGTGCGGCCGGGACGATGACCAGGGGCAGGTCGCAGGCGATTATCTGGCGGCACATTGGGCCAACGAACACATCGGCATCCTGCACGACGGCACCGTGTATGGCAAAGGCCTGGCGGAGGTGGTCCAGGCCACACTGGATCGGCGGGGTGTCAAGCCGCTGGTGTTTCGTGCCTACCCGCCCGGCGCCCGCGACTACTCGGCGCTGCTGGATGAGTTGAAGGCGCAGGGCATTGGCGTGATCTTCATCGGTGGCTACGCCGCCGAGGCCGCTCTGATCGTGCGCCAATCCCGGGATCGGGGCTACGACGCCCAGTTCGTCTCCGGCGATACCCTCACCGTCGATGAGTTCTGGATGATCACCGGCCCGGCGGGCGAAGGTACGCTGGTAACCTTCGGGCCTGATCCGCGTCGTAATCGACAGGCGATCGCCGTGGTGCAGCAGTTCCGCGAGCAGGGGTTCGAGCCAGCCGGCTACACCCTGCATACCTACGCCGCCATTCAGGCCTGGGCACAGGCTGTGGAGCGAGCGGGCACAACCAACGTCCGCGCCGTCGCGTCCACGCTGCATACTGATGACTTTGACACCGTGCTGGGCACCATCAGATTCAATCGAAAGGGAGACATCAGCGCGCCGGGGTACATCTGGTACCTGTGGTCGAACGGCCACTATGCGCCGCTCCGTTGAAGGACGCGTAAGGAAAGTGCGCAACCAGGAGGCAGAGATGGCTCAGACGAGCGGAGGTCAACACGCGGCGCAGGCATATTATGGGGGCATATTGTCTGCTGGCCGCAAACGCGGGGCACACCCGCTTCCCCACGGATTCAGCCGGGGATAGGGACATGGGTCAGAGCCTGGGTGTTCGTGGACGGCTGCTGCTGGCCTTTTTCAGCATCAGTGCATTCGCGCTGCTGGCCGCCGGCACCGCCATGGTTTCTTTTCTATCCGCCGGCAACGCACTCAAACACATCACCGAGCACCATGTTCCCGCCACTGTGGCATCGCAGAAATTGTCCAGACAGGCGGAGCGCATTGCCGCCGCCACACCCATTCTGCTGACGGTGGAAACGGCCGAAGAACACGGGCCCGCCTCCGATCGAATCGCCATCGATCTGGCCCGCCTCAACGCACTGCTTGACGCGCTGCGGAGCCGCGAACCGGGTTCGGACACCATCGCCCTGATATCCAACCTGGTGGAACGCCTGCACAGCAACCTGAATACCATCGACACCATGATTTTCAACAATCTGGTGCTGATCGAACGGCGCCGGGAGCTTTTGCGCGAACTGGGCTTCACCGACATCTCCAGCCGTCGTCTGCTGGCGCCGGGCACGCTGGTTCTGAACGCCAAACTGGCCGAACTGCGCACCGTGATGAACACCCACGACACTGACCTGTCGACGCAGGTGCAAGGTCTCGCGGATCTGGCCGTCCAGGTAAACACGCTTGCGCCGGTCGGCCAGGCCTTGGTGGAAGTCTCATCCATCTACGAAATGCTGATTCAGGCCGCTGGCGCCGATACCCAGGAGGACCTGGATCTGATTGTCTTTCCGTTGCGCCGTGCACTGGACACACTGGCCACCCTGATGGCACACATGGACGCGGACCTGCGTGCGCGCTTCGCGCCCAACATCACCCGTTTCTGGCGTTTCGTGGACGACGACGATGGGCTGATCGCCGCCCGGGGACGGGAACTGCGCCATCTGGGTCTGGTGAGCACCCTGCTGGCGGAAAACGTCGACATTTCGAAGCAGTTGACCGAATCGGTTGACCGGCTGGTGCGCCGCACCGAAAGGGACATCCAGGCCGCCAGCGCCGAGGCTCGGTCGATTCAGCGCACCAGCGCCCTGATCCTGCTGGTGGTGGTCGCGCTCAGTCTTGTGTTCTCGGCTCTGATCGTGTGGTTATACGTGGACCGCATCCTGATCGCCCGGCTGACCCGGTTGAGCGACGGCATGTTGGCCATTGCCGGCGGAGAGTTAAACACCCCCATCCGAATCGGCGGTCAGGACGAAATCGGCCGCATGGCGAGCGCGGTGGAAGTGTTTCGCGAAACCGCCATCGAAGTTCGCCGGACCAACCTGCGGGAGATCCAGGCGGCGCGGAAACGCCTGAGCGACGCTGTGGAGTCCATTTCCGAAGCCTTTTCCCTGTACGACGCCGACGATCGCCTGCTGCTCTGCAACAACCACTATCGGGACAACCTATATCCGGACATTGCGACCAAGATCGTGCCCGGGGCGACCTTTACCGAGATCCTGCGCGCCGCGGTCAACGCCGGTCTGATTCAGGACGCAATAGCCGATCCAGAAGGCTGGATAAAGGCCCGACTGGCTAGACACCGGGCGCCGCGGGAAGTGCAGCTGCAACGGCAGGCCGACGGGCGCTGGATTCAGGTGGACGAGCGCCGCACCGAAGAGGGTGGTACCGTCGCGGTGTATTCGGACATCACCGAACTCAAACAGCGCGAACAGGAGCTCAGTCAGAAATCCATCGCCCTGGAAAGACTCTCGAATCAACTGGGCAAATATCTGCCGCCGCAGGTGTACGACTCGATCTTCAGAGGACACCGGGAGGTCAAGGTCGCCAGCAGTCGCAAGAAACTCACGGTGTTCTTCTCCGACATCGCGGGTTTTACGGAGACCGCGGACCGGCTTGCGTCGGAGGAATTGACCGAACTGGTCAATCAGTATCTGACCGAAATGTCGCGGATTGCACAGCAACACGGCGCCACCATCGACAAGTACATGGGCGACGGCATTCTGATCTTTTTCGGCGACCCGGAAACCCACGGCGTAAGAAAGGACGCACTGGCTTGTGTGGAGATGGCCATCGCCATGCGGGAGCGGCTCAAGGATCTCGTGGATCTATGGCGCGAATCCGGGCTGGAGCAAGCGCTCCGGGTCAGAATGGGCATCCACACGGGCTACTGCACCGTCGGCAACTTCGGCAGCGAGGACCGGCTGGACTACACCATCATCGGCGGCGCGGTGAACGCGGCCTCGCGCCTGGAAGCCAGGGCAACCCCCGGTGAGATTCTCATCTCCTCCGAAACCTACACCCACGTCAAAGACCGAATCCACTGTCTGGAACACGGCACCATCGAGGTCAAGGGCATTGCCTACCCCATCGTGGCCTATCAGGTGGTGGACTCCTATGCTCATTTGGGCGCGGAGCGACGTCACTTTCACGAAGCGCATCCCAACGTCAGCCTGGACCTGGATCTGGAAGGCATGACCGAAGGTGAGCGCCAGCGCGCGGCCAACATCCTCAATCACGCCCTGGATCTGCTGGCTGGAGGCGACGACGGCGATCCGCCGGATCACAGAAGGCAGCCTGACGATCACAAGCTTGGGCGCGGTTCTGGTAGCTGAAACACTCAACCGAAAGCTGTGCCCGTCCCGCTACTGTCATGTGGCGGTTGGATACAGCTTGCTATAAGCGACTCGATGCGGACGCAGAACCATCACCTAAACCGGGGGACCAGAGATCGGAAGGAATTGCGTGACGTTGATCTCCGGGAAAAGGGCGTTAATGCTTATTTATACGAAACGCCCCATTTGCCAAGCTGAGTATTGAGTTGGTCCGGAGTGGGATAACCTGGGATTAGCATCCTCGTACTCGCGTGCTGGTTAGCGCAGCAAGATCTGTCCGTTTCGGGGTGACCACAACCTATACGCAGGTGCTCTGCACGGCTCGCAGTACAGTTTTCTCTTTGGTTTTCTCTTTGCATGACCCGAAGCACTGCCCACAACGTAAATCGCCGTGTATCGTCTACGTTACGGGAGGACGGTTGGCGTTAGTTTGGCCGTCAATGTTCGATCAGCCTTGAAAGGAGTTTTGGGTGAGGAATTCAACAGGATGGTTTGTCACCGGCGTTTCGCTGCTGCTGGCGGGATGCGCGGGCGGGGGCGCGGGCAACGGCTCCCAAACCGGAGACTGCGCCGGCGGTCGCTGCACCGGGGTGTGCGAGGACGAGGTCAAGGCCTACGCAGAAGAAAGGCTCGGCACCGAAGCGACCGACATCTACTTCAGCTTCGGCAGCGACGATCCCAGCCCGACCACCAAATCCATCGTCTACTTCAGCACCAAAGACTGCACCTATGGCGGCGAGTACCAGGCGGAGTTTTTCGGCACTTCGGAATCCTGCAGCAACGTCTTTCGCGGCAAGCTGCCCAAGTACGTGGGCAGGTTGCTGGTGGTACCAAAGGATTGTCCGGGCTGAGATCAGTGCTGCGAATCGGACTAGCGGATCAGCTTGGCTCAGGGAAGCCTGGCGAATTCGGTACCGACGATTATGGCCTACTCCGGCGCTTCCACCGAGATCTTGATGTTGGCGTACCACTCGGACACGATCTCGATTTCCTCATCGCTCAGCATCTTGGCGATGATGGACATTTGGGGGTGTTGACGCTGCCCTGAACGGAACGCTTCCAGCTGGACCACCATGTACTCTTTCTGCTGCCCGCTGAGATTGGGCACCATGGCGCTGGTGGCCACGCCATCGACGCCGTGGCAGGTCTGACAGACCGCTTCGACCTTGGCCCGGCCAGCGCTCAGGTCTTGAGCAAACACCGCGTCGACTGCAAGTCGCATGACAGAGACGGTCACGGCGGTATGCGCCAGCAAATTGATGGCTTTCATGCGCAAGACGCATACTGCGGCCTACGCAAAGCGCAGCCCCAGCGGGTTGGGTCTAATTACATTTCGTAGTACGGCGACATACGCCGCCGGCTGACTTGCGCTAGCTTCACAGAAACATGAGCCGTTTAGCCAGAGTCAGAATCTCCTTGAACGGCAGCTTGGTGGCGCCCGCCGCCACCAGGGGCGCAAGCGCGGCGACGCCGATGGTGATGTAGGTTGAGCGGCCCATCAAGAACATCGACAGGCCTTCGGCTGCGGCATAAAGCTTGGCCGGATCGGGTATCTCGGAGGAAGCTGCAGTTTCGGCCTGCTCCGGCGCGCTCATGTTCGTACCCAGCACTTCCCGCTCGGTGGCTCGATGATGGCGCAGTGCCTGCTCACTGCACACCGCGAGGGTGCGTTTCTTCAGTGCGACGAGGCGTTTACGAAAAACCATGAGCGGAAACGCGAACAACCCCAGCACCATGGCCAACCAAATGCCCATGAGAACACCGTAGGTGGTCACGGCGAGCGAGCCGGTCAGGAACTCCTGAGCGACGG
>JAHEDQ010000038.1 GCA_024641125.1 Candidatus Competibacteraceae bacterium
GTCACTCGCCGTCGCAAGAACGAGTTGTCGCCCCCTGGCCTTTTCCGTGCGCAGGAACGCGATCAACGCCTGGTTCAGAGGCAAGGTCTCAAAGTCGATATTCGCGAGCTGTGCAAGACGCCGCTTGAGCGTTGCTCGTCCCTGAAACAGCCAGATCGGAAGGTTGAATACTTTGCCTGGATGGTTGGTGACCACTGAAAGCGCGCTCTCTTGGAGCATGTCGGTATCAATCAGTGTCCCATCAAGGTCCACCACCAACGGGTGGTCTTTTGAAGCTTGGATCCCATCTAAACTCACCGAGTTCTCCACAAGATGGTACGGGAGTGAAGCGGAATCCCGATCCGACATAGCTATCCACCTAGGTCCAGTTCAGAATAACCCGCATTTTCGATTCTCGCACGCTCATCCGCAGAGCGGCGGCCCGGTTGACAACTTCAGGGACTTACCTTGCCAATCATCGGGGCAAGCAGTCACTATGCTTTCAAGGTGAAAAGTCCCGCCAAGTGATCGCACGCAGCGGATGAAGCGCGGCAATTTGACGTTTCGCATCGAATCTAGGCCCATGAGCAGATTCAGTTTCTAAAGCTTTAAGCGCATCCCGGACAAGACGTTCGCGCGCCAAAGGACAGGTATCCGCGTATGCCCTCGGTCACCGAAATTCTGCTTAAACTGCTGCTCACCCTGATTGCAACGGGTTGCTTGGTCTCAATCGCCAAACAGCGTCAGAATTGGGTTGGGCGACACGCGCGCGCGGTCCTTGTCCTGTTGGCTGCGATCAGCGTACTCGCGTGGTTCAACTTCGGATCATTCCATGATCGAGGTGGATTCCAGCACAAATGGGAACAGTTGCACTACGTGTTGGGATCCAAATACTTTCCGGAACTCGGCTATGACGGCCTCTATGCTGCGGCGGTGCTGGCGATCGAGGAGTTTGACCTAAGTCATCGACTGCCGGAGAAATTCCTCGATCAGCGCAACGGTGCGCTGGTCCCGCGAGAAGTAATACTGGAACATGGTCGATCGGTTCGCTCCGGGTTTACAGACGAACGATGGAAGACTTTTGGGCAGGAACTTTCTGTCTATCGTGTGCCCAGAGTCATGTGGCAGGACCATGGATACAATCCAACACCGGCATGGACGTTCGCAGGCAGGTTGTTTACAGCGCATCTCCCAATAACCAAGAAAACATCAAAAATCCTTGGGCTGGTGGATGTTGGATTACTCGCTCTGGTGTTTCTGCTCATTTGGCGCACCTTCGGTCTGGTTCCGGTGTGTTGCGCCATGATCATATTCGGGCTCAACTACAACGCCCGGTTCTACTGGACTGGTGGTGCCTTCCTGCGACAGGATTGGCTGGCTGCAGTAACCGTCGGAATCTGCATGCTTCAGCGCCGAAATTTCACTTTGGCGGGGCTCGCACTTGCATACGCCGCGTCCGTCAGGGTTTTCCCAGTGCTGTTCTTGGTTCCGATTGGAATCCATGCGGTGCGCTGCTGGACGGATGGGCAAACTGTTGCCTGGATCCGCCCCTTGTTTGCCGGACTGGCAGTCGGTGGGGTAATCATGCTCGTCGCGGGCGGGCTCACGGGTCGTGGATTCGAAGCTTGGTTTGAATCCGCGGAACGCCTGCAGTGGTTACAATCAATAAAACCATTCGCCAACGATGTTGGCCTGCGCATGCCCTTCATAACGAGTCTGGACAATTTGCGCGGGGAGCTGACAGTTCTCAACAGCCTCTATGATCAGACGCTTATCCGAGACAGCTACCACGCTCTCATGGAATCGCGCTCCGGGCTTTTCTGGACGGCCGCGTTCTTTATGTGCGGTTTGGTGACTTGGGCGGCTTGGCGCGCCCCAAATCCTGCCCAGGCATCCGTTCTGGGTCTTGCACTGATTTTCGCGCTTCTCAGCCCGACTTGCTACTACTGGATCATGCTGTTGTTGATGCCCTTACGGCAACCGGTACAGTCGACATTGGCCTTTCTGATCGTCATGCTGATCGCCTATGTTTTACATCCTGTCGCCTACGCACTCTACTCGGCTGGCTATCTCGCCGCACTCAATTCGCCGCTGGCTTTCGGTCTTATGTCGGGGTTCATGACTCTGATGTTTATCTATTGGCTCATGCCCGGGCGTGATTTAGAGGTGGAATACCAGAAGACTGATTCGGTTGAAGCAGTTCCGACATGCGGAAAGTCCTTATTGTCCGGCAAATGAGCGATCGGGCTCTCTATCTGGCGGTGTCGACCTGGCGATCCCAGACGTCCTTACAGGGTTAAGAGTGGGAGAGTGAGATGGGCCTGAAGCGACTCGCGGTTGCCGTCATCGTGCTGGGCGTTTTGATCGCATTGATTAGAGGGCGCCCCCGTTGGCTTGTAGCCCAGCAAAACATCATCCTGGTCCTTTGTGCGGCCCTGTGTCTGGCCTCATGGTCGCATTTCGGGCGTTTTCACGGCAAAGGGCAGATCGTCCATAATTGGGAGCAGTTCCACTACTTCCTGGGGTCCAAATACTTCCCGGAGGTCCGCTATGAAGGTTTGTATGCCGCAGCCATCGTCGCGCTGGATGAGCAGGGCAGAGGGCGGCGCTTACCGGATCGCGTACGTGACCAGCGCAGCTTGGAGGTGGTCTCGATAGATCAGGTCCAATTGCACGGAATGGCTTTGCGCGATGAATTTGAGCCCGAGCGATGGGTCGCTTTCAAAGAGGACGTCGCCAGAATATCAATTCCGCGGAACATGTGGCAGGACCACGGATACAATCCGACTCCGGCCTGGACATTCAGCGCCAGGTTGTTGACTGCAAATCTGCCAGTGACGCAAACCACAATGCGGATTCTTGCGTCATTGGACTTCATACTCCTCGGGCTGGTGTTCTGGGTGCTCTGGCGAACCTATGGGCTGACTGTGGGTTGCTGCGCGATCATCATTTTCGGATTGAACTACAATGCGCCGATGTACTGGACTGGGGGAGCATTCCTCCGTCAGGACTGGCTCGCTGCGATCACCCTGTGTATCTGCCTACTCAATCGCTCTCACTTCGCCTGGGCAGGGGCGGCTCTGGCGTATGCCGTTTCAGTTCGGGTGTTCCCAGTGCTGTTCGTCATTCCGCTGGGCATTTACGCACTCAGTTGCCGCTGGCACGGCCGAAGCGTTGCCTGGGTCAGACCATTTGTTCTGGGCGGTCTTGCCGTCGGCGCGTTGATGTTCGTCGGTGGCACCGTCGCGGGTGGCGGGCTATCGGTATGGCAAGAGTCCGCCCAGCGCTTACAACAGCATCAGTCCATCATTCGCGGCAACGATGTGGGTCTGAAAATGCCGTTCGTTGTTGGCTGGGACAATTTGCGAGGTGCGTTGGTTGAGCCGGGAAGCGCGTACGACCAAGCGGCGGGTCCCAGAGATTACCTTCGATTGAAAGAGTCCCGATGGTGGTTGATCGCTTTTGCTGCACTGACCCTAAGCCTGTTGGCTGCCCGAACGGCTTGGCGCAGTAAGACAACCTCGGATGCCGCCGTCCTGGGTCTCGCTTTCGTGTTCGCCCTATCCAGTCCCACATGTTACTACTGGGTCATGCTGTTGCTTCTGCCCCTGCGAGCGCCGCTGCAATCAACCCTGGGCTTCGTGGTTCTCATATGGACGGTTTTTCTCATGACTCCGGTCGTGCGGCACCTTCACACGCTCGGATACATCGAAAATTTTGTTATACATCAAGCTTTTGTGCCCATATCAGCGCTGATGGCGGTGCTGTTTGTCTACTGGCTGTTACCCGGTCGAGATCCTGACTACGCGAAAGCCAAAGCGCCGAAAACATCGACGAGCTGAGAAATCAACTGACTCGAAACGCTCAAATTGGGAGCGTCAAAGGAGCATGTCTGTCCGATCTGGGTCCGACGCAGATAGGTTGAGGTACCGACTTCAATCAGCCTCGATCCTATCGAGATTCGTCGGGTGCTCTAGACTTCACAGTCGCTGTTATCATCATCCCGCTCGAAGCATAAGGCTGTGGTCTGAGGAGCAGAGATCCACACCAGACCGCGTCGGGTGCGCCCCGTTTCCCTCAAACACTGTTGGAGTTCTGTGTGGGCACGATCAACCTGAACAGTCCCATCACCTTTGCAGACCCGCTCCCCGAAGCCACAGACGTAGTGGTCATTGGCGCTGGTGTGATCGGTGTTTCGACGGCTTTATTCCTGGCCGAGCAGGGCTTACGGGTGCTGGTCTGCGAGAAGGGACGTGTCGCCGGGGAACAATCCAGCCGCAACTGGGGTTGGGTGCGTCAACAGGGACGGGATGCCGACGAGTTGCCCATCATGATGGAGTCGCGTCGTATCTGGCAGGGTCTGGCCGCCCGTATCGGGGAGGATCCAGGATATCGGGAACAAGGCGTCATGTATCTGGCGGAAAACGAGGCGGAACTGGCGGAGATCAGCCAATGGCTTGGGGTGGCGCGTGCGCATGATCTGGATACCCGCTTGCTCGGGCGGTTGGAAATCGAGGCACTGATCGACGGCAGACCCGGTCAGTGGCTGGGCGCGACCTTAACCGCCAGCGATGGCCGGGCGGAACCCTGGCTGGCGGTGCCGGCTCTGGCCCGGGGCGCACAACGACTGGGAGCGGTGATCCGTGAGGACTGCGCGGTGCGTGCTTTGGACCTCTCCGCCGGCCGGGTCTCCGGGGTTGTCACGGAGCATGGCCGCGTTACTGCCCGGGCGGTGCTGGTGGCTGCGGGCGCCTGGTCGTCCCTGCTGCTGCGAAACCACGGCATAAGGCTGCCGCAACTCACTGTGCGTGCCACCGTCGCCCGCACCGCCCCGGGCCCCCTGGTGTTTGCGGGCAACGCGGCGGATGAAAAGCTCGCGTTTCGCCGCCGGGAGGATGGCGGCTATACCCTGGCTTTGAGCGATTTCAACGAACACTTCGTCGGCCCCGACTCGGTCCGTTATTTGAAGCCTTTTATCCAGAGCCTGCGTGCCTCCTGGACACACACTACGTTGCGCCCATCGTCGCCGCCGGGTTATCCGGACGGCTGGCGCACGGCGCGAAGCTGGAGCGAGGATGAGCGCAGCCCGTTCGAGGCAATGCGGGTGTTGAATCCAACCCCAAACAGCGCGGCAGTAACACGGATGGTAGAACGCTTGGCGCAACGGCTGCCTGCGCTCGCGGGCATTGCGGTAATCGAAAGCTGGGCGGGCATGATCGACGTCATGCCGGACGTTGTTCCGGTAATGGACCGGATCCCGGGGCGCGATGGACTCTGGATTGCCACCGGCTTCAGTGGCCATGGGTTTGGCATCGGGCCAGCTGCCGGGCGGATCATGGCGGATTTGATTCAGGGACAGGATGCGGGTCACGATCTCAGCCGTTTTCGGTTCAGCAGATTCACCGAAGGATGCAAACTGCGCTTAGGACCGTCTTTGTAATTTGCTCTGGTGGAAAATTGGCCGGCGTATCTTACGGTGCCCTCGAGCGGGCCTTTTGATCGCGCTGATACCAGGCTTGGTAGATGTCTTTCGGCCACGTCGACTGGAACCAAGCGATGGTGGACACAATCTCGGCGTCGCTCAGTTTTCCGCTCCAGGCCGGCATATTTCCCTGCCCACCCGGGCTGCCGGTTTTGATCACGGTATACAGCGCCCGAAGCGGATGATGCCAGGCGTGGCCAGTTCCATTGAGGGGCGGTGGCGAATACCGCCCGTCGGGCCCGCGCTCGCGCCAGTTCGCCGCGCCCTCACCCCGTTGGCCATGGCAGACAGCACAATTGTCGGAATATAGCCGTTCGCCCGCGGCGACCTGTTCCACGCTGTACCAGGGTGTGCCCTGAATCACCGCGGTGCTGGCGGTTGCCGACTCCTCATGCGACTGCTCCGGCTCACCACAGGCGCCGAGCAGCAAGCCAATCAAAGCCATGCCACTCAAGCGTTTGCCGCATCTCCGGTTCAATATGGTCAATGAGGCCGGGTCATGGGCGGTCAATGCTTCAGTAACGACTGAACACTTCGATCTTGCCTCGGGCATCGAAGCTGAGCACGTCATAGCCCTTCGGCTCCAGACTGTTCATGCCCGGCGACATGGACGGCATGCCCGGCGCCGTGATTCCGACAATGTCCGGTCGTTGGGCCAGAAGCCGCCTGATGTCGTCGGCGGGCACATGCCCCTCAACCACATAACCGTCCACTATGGCGGTGTGGCAGGACTTCAATCTGCCGTCGGTCAGCCCGTTCTGCGCCTTGATCTCGTCCAGGTTCTCAACGTCGCGACTTTCGACACGAAACCCCTGGGTCTTGAGGTAATCCACCCAGCCCTGGCAGCACCCACAGGTCGCGCTCTTGTAGACCGTGATGGGCTGACCAGAGCCCTTTTGCCCGGTTTCCGCGTCCGCCGCCGCCATGACGCACAGGGCCAGAATCATCGTCAGCAGGGCTGATCGGGTGTATTCCTTACTTTCGTGTCTCATCCGGTTTATGCTCCAAATTGTGTCAAGCACGCCAGTGTAGAAACGGTTCGTTCCGAAGCGGACAGCGGCGAGTGCCTGATTAAACGACCCTTTGATTCAAGCCAGGTTCACCCCTGAATCCGCGAATCTGCAGCCGCACTTGCCGAATCGACACCGTCCGAGAGGCCCGCGACATGCCTGCGCACATCCGATTGTAAGGGTATTCTATGATGAGACGACCCGCAGGAGCATGAATTACATGAGCCACCAGCATTCCCACCCATGCGTAACCCACCGTTTGATCAGGTGCTCCATCGCAACGCTGTTGATCGGGCTCTTGTTCGGGATCTTCGGTTGTGCCGCGCCCAAGATGAAGGACGAGTTGATTCGAACGAAGCCGAGCTTCGCCCTTGCCCCGGCGGACCAAGGCTTGGTGGCGGGCATAGCGAGAGCGGTCACCGCAGGGCATGGGAACGAGGCAACTGGCTTTCAGCTTCTGGATGGCAGCGCCGATGGACTGAAATGGCGTATTGCGTTGATCGACTCGGCCGTTTCGTCGGTGGATATTCAGACCTATCTCTGGTACCCGGACAATAGCGGACGTCTGGTGCTGGAACGCGCAATCCGGGCGGCTCAACGGGGTGTGAAGGTGCGGATGATCGTCGACGACCTGCTCACGATCGGTCACGATCAGATTATCAAGGAACTGAACAATCAACCCAACATTGAGTTCCGCATATTCAACCCTTGGTCGGATCGCGACCTGCTTTCCCGGGGCGGGGAAATGATCGCGGAAATGGAACGACTCAACACCCGCATGCACGACAAACTGCTGATCGTGGACGGTCGCGCGGCGGTGGTCGGCGGGCGAAACATTGGCGATCATTACTTCGGACTCAGCCCCACATACAATTTTCATGACCTGGACCTTATCGGATTCGGCCATCTCGCAGCTCAGGCGAACGACATGTTCGATCAGTTCTGGAACAGCGAGTGGGTGGTGTCTGCTCAGAATCTCGATGTGGAGCCGGACCCGGAGTTTGTGCGCGAAGCCTGGGAGCGCATGCAGCGAAATAACCGCGAGGCGGTGGAGCTGCAACCGTTTTTGCGTGACCCGCCGGACTGGGTGGCCGATTTAGACGCCCTTGCCGGTCAACTGCATATCGGCACCAGCCATCTGGCCTATGATGCGGCGACGGCCGGCGAGATTTCCCAGAATCTGGGTCAGGACATATTTGCCTTTCTGCGGCAGGCCCAGGAAGAGTTGCTGATCACAAATGCCTACATCATACCCGGGGACAGGGCGATCGAACTCTTGCAGAGCCTGGCGGATCGCGGCGTGAAGGTACGGATATTGACCAACTCCCTGGCATCCCACGACGTACCTGCCGTCAACAGCCACTACAAGGATTGGCGCGATGACATTATCCATACCGGCGCCGAGTTGTATGAGCTTCGGGCCGACCCCGCAATAAAATCCATCGTCGATGTGCCCCCCGTGGTGTCGGAATTCACCGGGCTGCACACCAAGGCCGTGGTTGTGGATCGCAAGCGGATTTTCGTCGGCTCCATGAACTTTGATCCCCGATCCTTCAACATCAACACTGAGATGGGGGCATTCGTCGACAGCGCCGAATTGGGCGAAGAGCTGGCGCGGCTCATGGAACGCGACATGACACCGGACAACGCCTGGCAGGTGTTGCTGGATGCGAATGGAAACCCCTATTGGGTCAACAGCGACGAGACAGTCTATGAGCAACCCGCCCGAGACGGCAGCCAGCGGGTCATGGATGTGATCTTTAGGATGTTTCCCAAGGATCAGTATTGATGCTGGCGTGGTTACCCGGTTTCACTGCGGGGCCGAAGCGGCTGTTTTAGCGCAGGATGAACCGGGTATGAGCTCCGGTGGGTCTGTTTCGGGCTGCAGCCGGGGATGGACCGGCTCAGGCCCGCGGCAAATCGAAGTGCGCCGCAAAGTCGCCCGGCCTTACGTCCCGCTCCCCCGCCAAGGCACCGAGCCGATGCAGCGTATCCATGTTTTCCGGCGCGTCCATTTCGCTGAGGGACTTTATGGTCTTGCTGCTGGTCAGGTTCGAATCCAATGCCCGAACATGCTCAGAACGAAGATCCACGTTGTAGCGCAGATAGCTCAGCAGAGGTGAACCGGCGACCAGATCGTGGCGAAGATCACCCAGTTCGCCGTCGACCTCCCGCGCCGTGGGGCTGGATGACATCCACTGTAAAAGGGTTTCCTGCAGTGATGCACAGTCCTCCATCAAAGACAGCAGCGCATTGATGGCGTGTTTGGCAGTTGTGCCGGTTCGCGCGACCTGCGGGTCCGCGGCGCCGGTTCCCACGGAAACCAGAAGCAGTTTTTCCGCGCCGGTGGGCCAACCCACGCGATAGCCGTCCAGTGTGGCATACATAAATGCCTGCAAAGCCGGGTTGTTGAATGGGCTGACGCCACCATCGACAAACTCCCCTGACACGGCTTGAAAATTAGACTTGTTGGCGATGGTTATCGTTTCCGGGTCGAAAAAAGCCGGCGCGGCGGTAGACGCCCGCACCACCTGCCAAAGCAGGTAGTCCCCGTTGCCGATCACCCCACCCGGGCGCTCCTCGAAATATTGACCCCGCGGGTTGTTGCCGATGGGCCAGGGGCTGCCGGTGTCCAGGCGCTTGGTCACGACCATCAGGCCGGTGTTGAGTTTGTCGCTGGACAGTTTGGTGCGCGCTCCATAGACCTGTTTCAATTCTTCGATCAGTTTTTGCTCGTCGTACTTGGCCCTGAACAGTCCTTTACGGAACAGGCTTTTCTCAAAAACCCGTTCGCCGAGCGCCATGTATTTTTTTCGAAGCTGCTCCACGGTCCAGCCTTGCGCCAGCGCCGCTGCGATGATGGCGCCGGTGGAGGTACCGCCGATCAGATCGAAGTAATGGCACAGGCGAAAGCTCTTGTGACCGCCATGCCGTAGCCGCAGGGTGTCCTCTATTTTTTGCAGAATACCGATGCTGAGTATGCCTCGGAGCCCCCCTCCATCCAGCGTCAGGATACGTTTTGGCCCACCGTCGCTGGCTAGATGCTGATCCCGATCTTTTACTCGATAATTCATCGATCCCCCCTTTCCCGGGCCGTCCGCCAAGGCATCAAGTGCGGCCTTGCCCTGCCTCGTGTACCCGGCCAAATCAAAACCTGCGAATCCAATAGTTGAAGCGCACCGCGCCGTTATTGCCTGCGTTTCGCGCCCCACACTTCAGAAAGTAGATGAAGCAACCGAGTCGATCTATACAGCAGTGCGGTTTTTGTTTGGTTCTGCGCAGGAAGGTCATTGGCGTCGAGCACCGGGCGTCTGGGTGGGGTCTGCTCAGACGGGACCGGAGCGCCCGGAAGCGCTTCGCAAACTGGGAAAGCCTGGGCGTCGGCGACGATTGCCCCATAAACTCTAGGGTCAGCTGTCCGGCGATGAGTGGGCGCGCTGGATGTCAGCATTCGGGGATAGCATTCGCTCAATGGAAAAGAGCCGAGTGACCCGATTCGCGGTATGGGACGTGGAATCCGTGCGCCCCGGTTTTGACGGCCGGCCTCAGGCTCTCAGGGCCTGCCAACTTTGCTAAATCAAGCGACTTGTTTGACCATGGTACGGTCTGTTGTTCTATCGTTTTTGATCCGGGACCGCACCCACCACCAACTGCGGGTCGGGTTCCGGCATCGAATCACCCCACCAGAATACGGAGTATCCCATTATGTCCCTGATCCAAATTGAAATCGAAGGCCATGTTGCGACCTTGATGATCGACAATCCCACCAAGCGCAACGCCCTCAGCGAACCGCTGATACACGACATGATCGAGGGGCTGGCGGAACTTCGAGAAAAAAAGATTCGCGCCGTAATTCTGCGGGCAAGGCCCGGGATCAAGGTCTGGTCCGCCGGACATGATGTCGGTGAACTGCCACTGACTCGCCGCGACCCTCTGGGATGGGACGACCCGCTGCGTAAAATCATTCGCGAACTCGAGCATTTCCCGGCACCCGTCATCGCTCTGATCGAAGGCAGCGTATGGGGCGGGGCTTGCGAAATGGTGCTGGCCTGCGACATGGTCGTCGCCGCCCCCGATTCCACCTTCGCCATTACCCCGGCGCGGCTTGGCGTGCCTTACAATATTTCGGGTGTGCTCAATTTCCTCAATGCCACGTCCCACCTGATTGTGCGCGAAATGGTATTCACCGCTCAGCCCGTGTCCGCGGTCCGGGCCGAACGTCTTGGTATGATCAATCACATAGTCGAAATCGACGAGCTGGAACCGTTTTGTCAGACCATTGCCAAAACCATCGCACAAAACTCCCCCCTCAGCATCGCTGTCATCAAGGAAGAGCTGCGCCTGCTGGAAAGCGCACGGGCCATCACGCCGCCTACGTTCGAACGGATTCAGGGCCTGCGCAGAATGGTGTACGACAGCGAAGATTACCGTGAAGGCATCACCGCATTTCTGGAAAAGCGACGGGCCGACTTCAAAGGTCGCTAATGGTTTTGATCAGACCTTGCCCAGTAACTTTGGCAAATCACCGAACCGGGCGACGAGGGCAAACACCACAGCGGCCAACAGCGCGAACATCACCGCCACCGAGGCCATCACCGGCGTATAACCATAGCGCAGGCTGTTGAATATCTTTATGGGCAGGGTTTCCACCGTAAAACCGGCCACCATATAGGCGATGATGTACTCGTTCAGACTGAGGACGAAGGCGAAGGCATATCCGGAAATCATATAGGGACGCACCAGAGGCAGCACAACGGAGCGGAACACCATTCGTTCGTCCGCTCCCATGCTGCGGGCAGCTTCTACGATGTCGTCGCCCATAGACTCAAACCCCAGGGACAGGGTCACCAGCGGCAGGGTGACGAAGAAGATCCCGTGAGAAATCACCACCGCCGACATGTGTCCGTAGAATCCCAGCGTAACCCAGAAGATCAAGAAACCCAGCGCCGTGATCACCGGTGGCAAAACAAAAGGAGCGACCCCAAGTGTGAACAGGGCCTTGGCATAGAACACCCGGTAGCGCCACAGAAAATAGGCCAGGGGCAATGCGATGAGCAACGCCAGCAGCGCTGAGCAGGAGGCTATGATCAGGCTGTTCTTGACCGGGACCAGCCAGGCCAGGTCGGTCAGAAGTTCACCGTACCACCTTAGGGAAAGACCCTCAGGGGGGAACAACAGGCGTTTCTGCGCGTTCAGCGATACCCCACCCACCACGATCAGGGGCGCAATGAGAAAGCTGAACACCAGCCCCATGCCCAGGTTCGTGATAGTCCGGTTCATGGTGAACCCATCGCGCGGCGGTTGAGCCGAGATGTTACCAGCACCAGTGCAAGGCTGACGCCCATCAGGAAAATGGCCATGGCTGCCGCAAACGGCAGATTGGACTGGAAAATCGCCTGGTCGGTGATCAGCACCGACAAGGTCCAATGCTGGGGGCGGCCCAGAACCTGGGGCAACAGGTAAGCGCCCAGCGTGAACACGAACAACATGATAACCGTGGCCACGATGGCCGGGCGCATGGCGGGCACAACCACGGTAAAAAAGCTGCGCAAGGGCGAGGCCCCCAGCATCCGTGCGGCCTCGGGCAACTCCGGATCCAACCGGGACAGGGGCGGATACAAGATCAGCACCGTATAGGGCAGACCGAGATAGGTCAGGCCGCATAGCAAAGCGGCCAGACCGGGAAACCAGGCCACCGGCTCGCGCATCAGCCCCAGCCAAACCAGCAAATTGGAAATGCCGGCGGTGCGGGACAGCAGAATCGACCATGAGAACCCTATGATCACCTCCGAAAGGGACAGCACCGCCAGTATGAAGACCAGCCAGACGACCTGTGCGCGGTGCCCAAGCCGGGTCAGGGCGTAGGTAAAGGGGAAGCCCACGGTAATGCAGATACAGGCTGTCAACAGGGCGATGAATAGGGAAAACCCCAGCACACGGCCGAAGAACGGCGTGAAAAACCTGGCATAGTGGCTGCCGTCGAAAGCCAGGTTGTAGGCCCCTCCTTTGACTGCTTCGGCGACACTCACCAGCAGCATGATGCCGAAGGGAACCAGAAAAAAAACGGCCAGCATCAGACCGGGCCCAAAGGCCAACACATATGCGCCGGCCCCCCTGGGACTGCGATCGATCACGGCGCCAGGGCCCGGCAGGCCGCCACGGGCAGCTCGACCCGCACCGCATCACCCACGGCCACGACGGGGCGATCCCTGGGCGCGCTGGCGCTGACAATCGTCTCGCCGGCACAGTCCACATGGGTTTCGACCTGGGAACCCAAATCGCGCACATAGCTCACCGTGCCCGGCAGGGTGTTATCCCGCTGCGCTTCGATCGACAGCAGATGGACATCCTCGGGACGCACCGAAATGAGGGCCCGGTCGCCCTCCCCGACCCCGTCGCCCACCTCGACTACGGCTAACCGGATACCCCCCACCGAGGCTTCGCCGGGTCCCGAGAGGACGGCTGGCAGCAGATTGATCGAGCCGATGAAATCTGCCACAAAGCTGTTCCGGGGCCGGCGGTAGATGTCCAGCGGCGCACCCACCTGCTGCACTCGATTGGCGCCGATGACGACGATGGTGTCGGCCATGGTCATGGCCTCGCGCTGATCGTGGGTCACCACCACGGTGGTTATGCCCAGGCGCCGCTGAAGCTGGCTGAGTTCCAATTGCATCGCTTCCCGCAGCTTGGCATCCAGCGCGGACATGGGTTCGTCCAACAAAAAGATCTTAGGTTCCAGAGCCAGTGCGCGAGCGATGGCGACCCGCTGACGCTGGCCACCGGAGAGCTGTGCCACGTGACGATCGGCGATGCCCGGTAAACGAACCAGTTCCAGCAATGTCTCGGCACGTTTACGACGGACGTCGGAAGCAAGGCCCCGCACCCGCAAACCGTAGCTGATGTTGTCCGCCACGTTGAGGTGGGGAAACAGGGCCAGCGACTGAAACACCATCCCGAAGTTGCGCTGGTGGGCCGGAACCCTGGTGATGTCCATGCCGTCCAGCAGAATCCGGCCCTCACTGGGCGGATCCAGTCCGGCGATCAGACGCAGCAGCGTTGTCTTGCCACAGCCCGATGGGCCGAGCAGACACACCAGATGACCCGAAGGGATATCCAGCGTCACATCGGTGATGGCAGTAACGGTCCCAAAGCGCCTGCCCACGTCTCGCAAACACAGTTCAGCCATGGGCTGGCATCACCGCAAATCAGGTTCGCTGGGGTCGGGCCTGCGGATCAACCGGTCACAAGCTCGGTCCACTGCTGATTCAGCCACTCGTCCCGCTCGTTATACATCTCGTACAGAGGAATGATGGGTGGAATCGAGCTCGAGACGGCGTCGAACTCCGCGTCGCTCAGATCGGTGGCTTCGCGCCGCACCGTGGGCGCGGTGCCGACTTTGCGTGAGAGTGTGGCCTGCACTTCGGGCCGGCACATGTAGTCCATGAACACATGGGCCTCATCCACCTTGTCCGATGCACGCGACAACGCCCAGCATCCGGAGTCATTGACCCCGCCCTCTGTGGGCATGGTGGAACGCACCGGGAAGCCCTCCGCTGCCGCCAGGCCGGCCACATCGTGATAGTACTGTCCCATGGGGATTTCCCCGGACTGCAGCGCCTGCTGGAACTGCCCCTCGTCCCGGTACCACAGTTTGACGTTGGGCTTGAGTTCGGCCAGCTTGGCCATGACCCGCAGGATACCGTCCTCGGTTCCGAGAACATCGGTGCCGCCGAAAAAGGTGGTGGCGGTGATCTCCAGCAGAAAGGAGTTGGACACCAGCGCCAGCAGGCCAAGGCGATCCTGGTTGTCCGGATTCCAGAGGTCGCCCCAACTGGTGGGCGCCTCTGGATAGACGTCGGTGTTGCTGACCAGGGTGATGTACCAGGCCACCGCACCGATGCCGTCCACCCGTCGATCCGGGTAACGATGGACGTACTGGGGCAGCAAATAGGTATGATTCGGGATCCGGGCCAGGTCCAACGGCGCCCAGAGTTCGCTGGCCTGTCCCTTGAGCATGGCCACCTGCGACATCATGGACACATCGGCCGGCGCCTGTCCCGCCCGGGCCGCGGCATTGAGTTGCACCAGCCAGGCCTCACCGGTGGGTTCGGCAATGGATTCGATCTCGATACCGGTTTCCCGGGTGAAATCGGGATAGATATGCTTGTCGAACGAATCCTTGAAGTAACCGCCGTAGGTGCCGACCTTCAGCGTGCCCGCGGCCCGCGCGGGGCGGCCCGACATCCCGACCGCACCGGCGAGGGTCATGGCGGCCGAAGCCATTAAAAACCGTCGGCGCCCGGCCGAGGCGATGGTCAAAGAGGAGGGTCTTCGCTTCATGGATTGCTTCTCCGACTGAACATGTTCTAGAGCGGATTCTGACTTTTTAGCAGAGTCTGCACTAAACGGGGTAATTCGGTCGCCTCCAGATTGGCGAATGCGAACCGAAGATAGCGCTCCTGTCCCGGCCCAAAGGCGCTGCCGGGGAGACAGAGCAGATGATGTTGATCGATCAGGCGGTGGACTACTGACAGTGCTGTCTCCGCCTCGAACGGATGGCGGACATAGCCAAAATAGGCGCCGGAAGAAACCAACTCGTAGCGCAAATCGGGATGATCGAATGCCGCCCGCATTGCGGAGAGACGCTGGACCATAAGCTGGCGCTTCTGCTCCTTCCAGGCAGCGGCCGAACGCAGTCCGAACAGCGCTGCCCGCTGGCCTATTCTGGGGGCGCATATGGCGACGCAGTCCATCAGCTTCTCGATCTGGGCCAGCAGGCGCGGGCTGCAGACCACGGCGCCGACCCGATAGCCGGTCAGGCTGTACGCCTTGGAAAAGCTGTAGAGGTGCACCAGAGTGTCATCCCAGCCGGGATCGGAAAAAAGATCGTGGGGTGGTCGAGTGTCGTCGCGAAAGTCCCGGTAGGTCTCGTCCACGACCAGCGCAATGCCGTGCTTCGCGGCCAGATCCCGGAAGGCGGACAGGGTGGCCGGCGGATAGACCGCTCCGGTTGGGTTATTGGGGGAGATCAGAACAATGGCGCGGGTCCGGGCCGTGATCAGCGGCTCGGCCAGCGTGGGATCAGGGACCATTCCCTGCTGCTCCGATGTGGGCAGCGCCACGGTTCGTATGCCGCTGCTTTCCAACCACATCTGATAGTTGAAATAGTGAGGCACCGGCATAATGACCTCATCTCCAGCCTGGGCCAGTGCCGATACGGCCACACAAAAGGCCTGGTTGCAGCCTGCCGTGATGCCCACCTGTTCCGGCAGCACGGTACCCTGGTAGTCCTGGGAAATCCGTGCGGCCAGCTCCCTGCGTAGATCGGGCAGACCCGAAATGTCCGTGTAAAGAGAGGTGTCTGGTCGGGTCACCAACTCGGAGAGATGGGTCCGCAACGCTTCGGACGGCGGGTAGCTGGGAACCGCCTGGGACACATCCAGGAGCGGCTGGTCGCTTGGGAAACCGAGGCCTCGCATTCGCGCCTGCACCTCTGCGATGGGCGGAGTCGCGGTGGCGACCACCCTCGGATTGGCTCGATCCATTGGACGTCTCCCCGGACACTTGAGCCCACAATGTAGCAATCATGAAGTGCAGAGCGCGAGTTGTGTCCAGTGGGTTTCAACCTGGTTTCACTGCACAGGCAAAAGCCTGGCATCGAAATTGGCCACGCTCCAGCTGACGTTGGTTAGCAAGGCCGGGCCGGCACATACAGTCATCGGATGATCGTATTGATTGCGGAAGTGTGCGCTTCAAGTCGGGGCTGTCAACAGAATGGAATCTGTCGCATCACACGCAGCTTGTTGAGAGATATCGCGGTGATGAGCAACAGAGTTTGCCATCGAACCGCTCAGTGATCCGCCCGGGCACGCACCGAAGCATGCATCTATCCGTCGGGTGGACGGATTACATCCAGCGCCGCCATCGGATCAGAATCAATGCCAGCGCCGCCACCCCGAGCAGAAAGCCGCACACCAGCCAGAACGCGGTCGGATTCTGGGCTTCCGGAATCCCAGCCACGTTGATGCCCAGCAGTCCTGTGATGAAGGTCAGGGGCAGGAACACGGTGGCCACAATCATGAGTTTGTGCATGGCACGGGCAAGATGGGCTTCATCGAGATTGCGAAGCTGACTGAACAGCAGACCCACCCTGTTGTGGGCACTGTCCAGCCGACCGATCAGGCGACTCAGGTACTCGGCCGCACGGCGGAGATGGCGTGGACTGGTGGCCCCGGGCAACTCGTCGGGATTGAACGCCAGAAAGTTCATCTCGTCCCGCATCGGCTCCAGGTAGCGACGCACCGCCAGCACCTGTCGTCCGGCTTCGATTACCCTCCGGGCAAGCCCTTCACGGTGTACCCCCATGGCATCGTCTTCCAGGGCATCGATGCGGTCGGTAAGCAGGGTAATCTCCGGTTCCAGAGGTTTTACCAGGGCAATCACCACCGCAGGTAGCAACTGGGATGAACCCGTGCCAGTGGGACGCGTAGCCACTTTGTCCAGGACCTCATCAATCAGGGTTCCGACCCCATAGCAGACGATGATGGCCCGCTTGGCTTCCACCAACATGGTTAAACCGATCAGTTCGTCGGTGCCGGTCACGCTGTCAACCCGGACGATCGACAGAAACACACTCCGCTCCAAGTGGCGACGCTCGTTATGTTTGGGCTCGGTCCAAAGGGATTCACGCGTCGCCGCGTCCAGATCCTGGTCCGCCAACCACTCGCCGTCTCGCTGGTTGCGACCGTCAAGGGTGATCCAGACCAGGGGATCGGTGTCCGATTCCCGGGGCGCTGGAAATACATGGGTCTTCACGGCTACGCTCTCATCCCTGGCTTGATGTGTGGCTTTGCCTTGCTGCAGTGCAGGCCAGGCTTCTCGAAGCCTGGCGCAGTCGAGCGCCGTATCGATTTCGTCCGCGGTGGACATCGGCCCGTCGCAAACAGGCCGACAAGGCTCTTTGAGTAACAGCTTAACCCAATCTCCTGGACACGAAATGCCCGAAGCATCCCCGCACCGATCTTCAAGCTGGTTCCGAATCCCACTCAGCGGTGAGGCCGCTCTTTTGGCCAGCGGGGCCACTACCGCATTTTTTCTCAGCCTGGGCGCGAGATGGCTGGAGGATATCGCACACCCCGTTCACCTCTGGCTGTCTTTCGTCTGGCTGTTCGCCGTCATACTTTGGTCGGCCCTGGCGGTGGTGCGCCATGCGGACTGTCTTGCGATTCAACTTGGGGAACCCTACGGCACGCTGATCCTAACCCTTTCTGTGGTCAGCATTGAGATCGTCACCATCAGCTCACTGATGCTGGCCAGCAGCCAGGGGCATGGCCTCGCCCGGGACACCATGTACGGGCGGGGTCTTGATGATCGTGCTCAACGGGATGGTGGGCCTGTGTCTGGTCTTGGGCGGCCTGCGCCACAAAGTGCAGCACTACAATCTGCAGGGCGCCAACGCTTTCCTGGCCGTCATCGTGCCCTTGTCCATATTGGGCCTGGTGCTGCCCAACTACACGATGGCGACGATTGAACCCGAACTGAGCGTGGGCCAGTCGGTTTTTTTCGTCACCCTCTGTCTGGGGATGTACTGCGTGTTCCTGGTTATACAGACGACACGGCACCGGTTGGATTTTGCCGAGCCTGAGGGCGTGCTGAGTCTGGATGTCGAACAGCAGGCGCAGGGACCTCAACCGGTTATTTATCACGTGGTTTTGCTGCTTTCCTACCTGGCGCTGGTGGTTGTCCTGGCGGAGAAACTTGCCATTCCGGTGGACCATTTCACCAGTGTCCTGGGCATGCCGGAAGCGCTGGGGGGGCTGCTGGTGGCCACGCTTGTGTGCTCGCCGGAGGCTGTGGGTGCGGTTCGGGCGGCCATGGCCAACCGACTCCAGCGCGCGGTCAACATTTCCCTGGGCTCCGCCCTGGCCACCATCAGTCTGACCATCCCGGCGGTTCTGCTGTTGGCGCTGTACACCGACAAGCATGTCATTCTGGGGCTCGACCCCGAAGCGGTCCTGATGCTTGTGACCACGCTCTTGGTCAGCCTGCTGACCTTCAGCTCCGGACGCACCACGGTGTTGCTGGGCGCGGTTCACCTGCTGCTGTTCCTGGTCTACGTCATGCTGATTTTCGATCTGCCGACGGTCGCGGCCGCGGCGGCATGACGGGAGATATGCCTTGAACAGCCCGGACGGCTCCTCCCACGCATTGATCGAGCGCTTTCTTTCCGAAGGTGAACCGATTCTGGAACACTACGGCTATACCGCCGTCGTCGTGTGCAATTTTGCCGAAGGCTTGGGTATACCCCTGCCGGGTCAAACCACTTTGGTGGCCGGCGCGCTGTTGGCAGATCGGGGCGATTTCCACATCGTGATTATCACCACGCTCGCTCTTCTGGCGGTCGTGGCCGGGGGCGCGGCGGGTTATTGGATCGGGCGCAGCGGCGGACGCCAGCTGCTCGATCGGTTGCCCATCCGGCCGGAACGGCTAACACGGGTCGAAAAATTTTTTGTTCGCAAGGGCATCGTCCTGGTGGTCGCCGCGCGTTTTCTCGATGGATTCCGACAGGTCGTGCCGTTGGTCTGCGGAAGCATGAACATGCCTTGGTGGCGATTTTTCGCCGCCCACCTGACGGGCTCGGTGCTGTGGGTGCTTGTGTGGGGAGTCGCGGTGTATGTGTTCGGGCATCACATTAACGCGCTGCTCCCGATCCTGCACCGGCTCGGCACGCATGGTTGGTGGCTCGCCGGCGTTGGTCTGCTCGCGCTGCTGATCTGGCTGTTGGGGCGTAACAGGGCCTAGGCCTTGGGTATGGTCAGGAACGTGTCTGGCGGAAACGATTCCGGCATAGCGCGCTCCGCCAACCGCTGCAGGCGATTCCGGTCCCACATAGCGGTAGTTGATGGGCAAAGACACCGCACCCGTGCGATAGCAGGCCAAGGTGCTTACAACTGCCTCCAGACAATTGGGCAGGCACCACATGACGCGATCTCCGGGCTTGATGCCGTTGCGCTTCACTCCCGATGCCATCCGCCCAACGGCGTCGTCCAGTTCCGCATAGCTCAGCCGTCGATCACCTCAGCGCAGAGCGGTTTTGTTGCGTCCGGCTGCCAGTGCCTGGCTACAATAATCCTTGTAGGCGCGTGCTGGTTCGCATAGCAAAATCATCCTTGGTCTGTGACCTTGAGGAGCCTCTGATTCATTCTGAGCGAAGCAGATTGGAGGCTGAAATCCGCAGATTCAAGGCGCAGATCGCGGGTAATAGTTGTTCTGTTGCCAAGATTTGCAACGATGAAGCTGTGCATTTCAGCCCCAAGATGCACGTTTACGGACAGATCAAAGGCTCTTTAAAGTGGAAATGGAACGATGGCGAATGGGTAGCGGCCGGATACTACTGTTTGGCCACGGCGACCCGGCCCGCCACGTCCACCGCGATGCGAAACACGGCGCCGTTGCGGCATTGCGCCCGATAGCTGCCGCGGGAGTAGCGTTTCCAGCCGGTGACGCGGTCGCAGGCCTGTCCGGACAGATTGATGATCGTGAACAAATGCCGCTGAACCTGTTGGCGATGCTCGAGCGGCTCCGGTGTGGGTGCCTGACCGGGCAAGGAAACCGAAACCCGCTCGCTCTCCGTTCGCCTTACCCGATAGCTGTCGCCGGTGGCGCAGCGCACCAGGTAGTCGCCTTCAGCACGGGTTTCCACACCCACCACGCGCTCGCAGTAATAGCCCGCCAGGGTGACGGCCGCGAACAGATCGGCCCCTAGGCTATCGGGCGTATCCGTCTGAGCGGACGCGGAGAGAACGATGGCGAGCAGTCCCGGCCACAGCCAGAGCCCGCAGTTTCCTGCAACTGACTTCATTGCGTCACCCCACTGTCTGGGCGAACTCATCCGGGTTCGCCAGCCGTTTCCAGAGCTGATTCCGAACCCGGGCCACGTCGCCCGCCAGCGCGGCGTCCTTGTCCTGGATCTGCACCAGCAGATTGTGCACCATGAGATCGTAGCGCTCCTTCAGCTGGTCAAGGGTATGGCGCGCGGTGCCGCCGTGAAACGCCCGAAGATCCTTCTCCAATTTGTCCACGTCTCGTTTCATGGACAGTTTGCTGAGCAACCCGACCGCTTTGGTGTTGGCGATGCGATCGGACAGTTCATCCAGGTCCAGACTGTCGGATTGAGTCGCCAGGGCCAAGGTCTGAACACCGGCGTCTGGGGTATTGGCATGCAACGCCGTTGCCGCGAAAACTGTCAGCACAATGAACCCCAGCACTCGCCGCACGTGTGAGACTTTTATCACCTGACCTCCGATAGTTCGTCGAAATTCGTCCCGACCCTAAATGTAGTGCACCCGATGCCCGATCACACCGCCCGCACGGACCGTGTCCGGGTCAAGTGTCAGCGTTACGCCGCCAATGGTGGCAGGCCACCTGCCGCCCTGGTCCGGCCGGCTCGAGCAACGGCGTGTGTTCCTCGCAGCGCCGGTCCGCCATGGGGCAACGCGTGCGAAACACGCAGCCCGTCGGCGGCGCCAAGGGCGATGGAAGGTCGCCGGTCAGGGTGACCCTTTGTCTTGCCCGTTCCAGGTCTGGGTCAGGTATTGGGACCGCGGACAGCAGCGCACGGGTATACGGATGGAGCGGGTTGCGGTACAGGCCATCCCGGTGGCCCAGTTCCATGACCCTGCCCAGATACAGCACCATGACCCGATGACTGAGATGGCGAACGATGGACAGGTCGTGACTGATGAATATCAGCGCCAGCCCCATCTGCCGCTGCAGCGCCATCAGCAGATTGATGATCTGCGCCTGGATGGACACGTCCAGAGCGGAAACCGGCTCGTCGCAGACCACGAGTTTGGGCTGCAGCACGATGGCCCGGGCAATCCCGATGCGTTGGCACTGACCGCCGGAGAACTCGTGCGGATAGCGATTGATCATGTGCGGCAGCAACCCGACTGTGCCCATCAGTGTCTCTACTCGATGGCGAATCTGGTCTGGTTTGAGTTCCGGTTGGAACACCCGCAGCGGCTCGCCGATGATGTCGCCAACGGTCATGCGGGGATCGAGGCTTGCCAGCGGATCCTGAAAGACAATTTGCAGACCGCGCCGCCGGGGCCGCATGGCCCGATCGCCCAGACCGGCGATATCCTCGCCAAGCCAGAGAACCTGGCCCGCCGTCGGTGGGATCAGCTGCAACAGGGCGCGCGCGAGGGTGGACTTGCCACAGCCGGATTCGCCCACAACCCCCAGGCTTTCCCCTGCCCTGACATCAAAGCTGACGCCATCCAACGCCTTGAGGTGGCAGTGTGCGCCGCGCCAGCCCGCTGAACGCACCGGGAAATGAACCTTGAGGTCTCTTACCGCAAGCAGGATATCGCTCATGGACCGAGTTCCAGATGGCATGCCACGCCGCGCCGCGGACCGAGTATTCTCAGCTCGGGTCGTTCCGAACGGCAGCGCGGGTATACCTGCGGGCAGCGTTCCTGATAGGCACAGCCCGGCGGCAGTGCCTGCAGATTGGGCGGCTGCCCGGGGATCGTGTCCAGCAGACCGTCCTGGATGTCGTCCAGACGGGGCATTGCCCGCAGCAGACCCCGGGTATAGGGATGTCGGGGCTGGTAGAAGATCTCGCGCACGGATCCGGTTTCAACCAAGCGCCCCGCATACATCACCATGACTTGGTCGCACAGCCCGGCCACCACTCCCAGGTCGTGGGTAATGATCACAGTGGCGGTGTTGGACTCCCGCTTCAAAACGCGCATCAGATCGAGGATCTGAGCCTGAATGGTGACGTCCAGGGCGGTGGTGGGCTCGTCGGCAATCAGCAGTTCGGGTTGGCAGAGTATGGCCATGGCAATCATCACGCGCTGACGCATGCCACCTGAGAAGGCATGGGGATACAGGTCGATCCGGGCGGCCGGGTCCGGCAGGCCGACCCGCTCCAACGCCTCCAACGCCCGCGCTCTGGCCTGGTCGCGGCTCAGGCCCAGGTGTTCGACCACCACCTCGGTGAGTTGCCGGGAAACCGTCAGATAGGGGTTTAACGATGTCATCGGATCCTGAAAAATCATGGACATGCGCGAGCCGCGCAGCGCGTTCAGCCGCGCGGCCGGCAAACCCAGGATGTCTTCGCCGCGGAACCGCACCTGACCACTACAGCGGCCGTTCTTGGCCAGCAGCCCCATGATGCTCAAGAACACCTGGCTCTTGCCGGAACCGGATTCACCGACTACCCCAAGACTTTCACCGGGGTCGATGGCGAAACTGACGCCGGCCACGGCGGCTACCTCACCCTCCGGGGTGCGAAAGCGAGTCTCGAGATCGGCAACGGACAGCAACTCATCCATCTCTCACCGGTCCTTTGGGTCCAGGGCGTCCCGGAGCCCGTCGCCGATGAAATTGAAAGCAAACAGGGTCAGAGCCAGCAGCGTGGCCGGGAACACCAGCAGCCAGGGCGCCGCCTCCATCAATCGGGCCCCTTCGGCGATCAACACCCCCCAACTGGTCAGGGGTTCCTGCACCCCCAGACCGAGAAACGATATGAAGCTCTCGGTCATGATGACCTGGGGTACGGTGAGGGTCACGTAGACGATCACCGGGCCCAGCACGTTGGGGATGATGTGGCGAAAAATGATCCCGGTTCTGGTTACCCCGCAGGCATGGGCCGCCTCGATAAAGGGCCTGTGCTTTATGGACAGGGTCTGACCCCGGACGATCCGAGCCATGGTCAGCCACTCAACCGCCCCCAGAGCAACGAAAATGAGAAAAATATTGCGTCCGAACATGACCATCAAAAGGATCACGAAGAACATAAAGGGCAGGGCGTAGAGGATGTCGACCAGACGCATCATGATGTCATCCACGCGGCCCCCCACGAAACCGGCCACGGCGCCGTAGATCACCCCGATCACAAGACTGACGGCGGTGGCCAGTACGCCCACCATCAGCGAGACGCGGGCCCCGTACAAGGTGCGGACAAACAGATCCCGGCCGTTGCTGTCGGTGCCGAACCAGTGCCCATTGGCAAAGTCCGGCGGCATCTGGATCCGGTCCCAGTAGATTTCGTCGTAGGGATGCGGGCTCAACATGGGCGCAAACACGGCCAACAGCGCGATTACCGCCAGCACGATCATGGACGCCACCGCCGCCCGGTTGCGAGCAAGACGCCTGACCGCATCCTGCCAAAGGCTTCGGCCCTTGATGTCATGCTGCAGTTCGACCGCGGGGGGGGAGGAACGGATCACGGGCGCCTCAGTTTCGGATCCATCAGTCCGTAGAGCAGATCCACCGCCAGGTTCAAAGCAATGATCATGGCGGCATAAAACACCACCACCCCCATCACCAGCGGATAGTCCCGATTGAGCGCTCCCTCGACAAAGTATCGACCGGTACCGGGAATATCGAATATGGTCTCGATCACCACCGACCCGGTGGCCACCGCCGCCGTCGCCGGGCCAAGATAGGAAACCACCGGCAGCAAAGCGCCCTTCACCGCGTGACGCGTCACCACCAGCCCCTCGCGCAGTCCCTTGGCCCGGGCGGTGCGGATATAGTTCGAATTCAGCACCTCGATCATGCTCCCCCGGGTCAACCGCGCTATGTAGGCCACCTGGGGTAAAGCCAGGGCAATAACAGGCAGCAGTTTGTTGGCCCAGGCCCCATCGCCCCATCCGGCCACCGGCAGCAACGAAAGGTAGACACCGAACAGCAGGGTCAGCAGCGGCGCCATGACGAAATTGGGGACAGCGATGCCGGTCATGGCGAAGGTCATTACGGTGTAGTCCAGCGGGCTGTTCTGATGCAGTGCCGCAACCGTGCCCAGTCCCACGCCAAATACGATGGCGCACAGCATGGCCAGGCCGCCGATTTGAAGGCTGGCCGGAAAACCGTTGGCGATGAGTTCGGCCACAGTGAAGTCCCGATACTTGAATGAGGGGCCAAAGTCGCCCCGCGTCAAATCCGCCAGATAGTCCAGATACTGGCGCCAGAGGGGTTGATCCAGGTTGTAGGCGGCCAGCACATTGCGCTCGATTTCCGGGGGCAGCGCCCGCTCCTGGTCGAACGGTCCCCCAGGCGCCAGCCGCATCATGAAAAACGCCAGGGTAATGACGATCAGCAGAGTCGGAAGTGCGCTGAGGCAGCGCCGCGCCGCGAACGCGATCATGATGCGGGCCGCCATTGGGCGTCCGCATCCCGGCGGTGACGGGGATACAGCACCGCTATTTCAGGGAAAGGTAACGACTGCGGTGAATGTCGTTTATGGTGTCCTGCCACCCCTGAACGGCGTTCGAAACCAGATTTTTGGACACATAGTAATAAATGGGGATCACCGGCTGGTCCCGCATCGCCAGTGACTCGGCCTGGGCCATAAGCCCAGCGCGTTTGGTCAGATCTGTGGTTGCTGAGGCCTGCTCCATCAAAGCATCGTATTCGGGATTCGCGTAACGCCCGTAGTTCAGCGGACCGCTGGAGGATTGCAGCAGATAAAGGAAATTCTGCGGGTCGTTGTAATCGGCAATCCACCCGGCGCGGGCCACATCGAAGTCACCCTGTTTGAGTTTGTCGTAATGCACCTTGACCTCGGTATTGAACAGCTCCACCCGGGCCCCCAATTGTTTCCACATGGAGGCCACGGCGATGGCAATGCGTTTGTGGTTTTCGCTGGTGTTGTAACTGAGCGTGAACTCGAGCGGATTGTCTGGGCCGAAGCCAGCTTCGGCCAACAGGCTGCGCGCCTGGGCGAGGCGCGCCTCGTAGGGCACGCCCATCCAGCCGACATAGGCGGGTTCACCGTAGTTGTTGGTGCCCGGCGGGACCAGACTGTAGGCCGGCACCTCCCCGGTCTTTAGCACTTTGTCGGTCAGGGCTTCCCGGTTGATCGCCATGGACAGCGCCTGGCGGACCCGTACGTCGTCAAACGGGGGTTTGGCGGTGTTGACCGGGTAGTAGTAGACCCCCAGATACGGTGCGATTCGGGTCTGCTCCGGCAGATTCTTGCGCAGCCATTCGATCTGGTCGGAGGCGAAATCCATGGCAATATCGATTTCACCGGCTCGAAACCGTTTCTGCACCGCAGCGCGATCCTCGCCGGGATAGAACACGACCCGATCGATGGCCACCGTATCGGCGGCATAGAATTTGGGGTTCTTGAGCAGCACCGTGTGGGTGCTGGGCAGCCATTCATCCAGGACATAAGCGCCGTTGCTGGCGATGTTGGCGGGCTTGGTCCAGTCGTTGCCGTACTGCTCTACCCGGTGCCGCGGGACCGGGAACGCGGTGTAGTGTGTGAGTTGGGCGAGAAAGTACGGTGTCGACGCTTCCAGGGTGATCACAAGCGTCCGGTCGTCCAGCGCCTTTACGCCGAGTTGATCCATGTCCGTCATCTGCCCGGTGTTCAATGCTTCGGCGTTCTTGATCGGGTACAGGAGAGACGCGTACTCGGCAGCCGTCTCCGGCCGCAGAATACGTCGGAATGCGTACTCGAAATCACCGGCCGTGACCGGTGTCCCGTCGGACCACACATGGTCACGAATGAGAAAGGTGTACACAGTGCCATCATCACTGACGGCCCATTCCTCGGCGGCCCCGGCGACCGGCTTGCCGTCGGGCCCCTCGGTGGTCAAGCCGAGAAACAGGTCGCCGATAATGCGATTCTCCCAAACCCCTGACACATAATGCGGGTCGAGCGAGGCCGGCTCGCCCAGATTGGCAATGCGAAGCTCGGTCTGCGCCTGAATCGAGGTGGTCACGCAGACCAGTGCCAGAAGGGGGACCAAACGCAGCATGCCGCAGCTATAGTCGAGTCGATTCCATAAATGGGCCAGTCTCTGCATCACCGTTCCTCCGCAAATCGAAAACCCGCCGCCCCTCTTGGACACGCATCATGCAAGTGTAGACATCGGGCGCTCAAAGTGGACGCCTGTCCGGCGCATTCGGACCGCGCGGCCCTGTATAAAGCGCTATCCTGCCACCATGCCTGCCGCACCACATCCGATGAGCCAATGATCCCATGCACGAACCGGTAATCCTCGCCACTTTACTGACGCTGCTCCATTTCCTGATTCAAATGGCTCTGGTGCTGCGCGCGCTGCTGCGTCCCCATCGGCAACCTGCGTCGCGAATTGCCTGGATTGTTGTGATTCTGGCGGTACCGGTCGTGGGCATTCTCGCTTATCTGTTGTTCGGGGAGGTCAACATCGGCCGCAAAAGAGTTGCCCGAATGCGCACCGTACTGGACCAGTTGCCCGACCTGTCGGCAGCGCCAGGGGCCGATGCGGTGCACGCGCACGATGACCTGCCGGAGGCTTACCGACCCTTGTTCAGGGTGGCCACATCGATCAACGGCTTCGCGCCGGTGATCGGCAACCGGGCGCAACTCATGGCCGACTCCAACGCAACCATCGATGCCATGGTGGCCGATATCGACGCCGCAGGGGACCATGTCCACCTGCTGTTTTACATCTGGTTGCCGGACAATAACGGGCGCAAGGTCATCGAGGCCGTCACGCGGGCTGCCGCACGCGGCGTCACCTGCCGGGTCATGGTGGACAGCCTGGGCTCGCGGCTGCTGCTCGGATCCAAGCACTGGCGTGACATGGGCGCGGCCGGGGTCCGTCTGGCCACGGCGCTGCCGGTGGGTAATCCGCTGGTGCGCGTGTTCGACGGACGAATCGATTTGCGCAATCATCGAAAGATCGTGGTGATCGATGATCACATCACCTACTGCGGCAGTCAGAATTGCGCCGATCCCGAATTCCGGGTCAAACCCAAATATGCACCCTGGGTGGATGCGGTGATGCGCTTCGAAGGCCCGGTGGCACGACAGAATCAGCACCTGTTCGCCGGCGACTGGATGGCGCAGGTGGACGACGACATCGAAGATCTGCTTCGGTGCCCGTTTGATCCCCCGTCCACCGGCTTCACCGCCCAGGCGTTCGGCACCGGCCCCACTATGCGGATCTCGGCCATGCCCGAGATTTTCGAGGCCACCATGTACGTCGCCCAACACGAACTGGTCATCACTACGCCCTACTTCATTCCGGACGAGGCGATGCAGATGGCGCTCTGCGCC
>JAHEDQ010000217.1 GCA_024641125.1 Candidatus Competibacteraceae bacterium
CGGACTCAGGGTGCCGGCGTCCATCCATCCGGCCCGGCCCAGTTCCGCCACCACCCCGGCCCGCCGCCAGTCATTGGAATTCGACAGGTATCCGTGGACCAGCAGAACAGTCTCCGCGAACCCGGTTGAGGCGAGCATCAGCCCGGCCAGGGCACCCAGGAGACACATCCATGCAGGCGGTCGTGCAGCGGCCCAGACGTTGCTGTGGCGCGGCATTATCCGCGCACCATGGCGATCAGCAGCAGCACGAACAACACCACACCACCAATGGGCAGGAGCAATCCGGTCCAGTCCGAAGATTTGGCCTCCCGGCTCTGGCGCAGGGTTTCGCGCCAGTTGGGCCGGAACAGATAAATGCCCAGCGCCGCGAGGGCGCAGATGCCGAGAATTTCCCAGATTTTGAGCTCTTCCAACTTGTACCCTCACTCGAATCAGAGGTTCCACGGAGGTCGGGTTTCGCTCCGCCGTGTCTTGACTTGGTTGCAAATCGGCCGGTTACAGTCGTGATCGCATCAGATGACCCCGCTGTCCCTCAAGCGTTCGATATCCTCCGCTGCCAGACCCAGAAGACCGCCCAGGATTTCGTTGTTGTGGGCTCCCACCTCCGCACCGGGCCAGTCGGTGCGTCCGGGCGTCTCGGTCAGGCGTGGGCTCATGGCCGGAATTTTCAGCGGCTGACCATTGATCTCCACCGACTCGAACATTCCCCGCGCCTGGAAGTGGGGGTCCACCATCATGTCCGCGACGCTGTAGATGGGGCCGGCCGGAACCCGGGCTGTCTCCAGGCGATCCAGCACCTCCTCGACGGTCAGCGTCGCCGTCCATTCGGACAGGGCAGCGTCGATTTCCGCTTCATGGGTCACACGGCCACTGTTGGACGCCAACCGCGGATCGTGGGCAAGTTCGACCCGGCCCGCCGCCGCCATCAGACGCTTGTAGATGGAATCGCCGTTCCCGCCAATGATCACATAGCGGCCATCCCTGCAGCGGTAAGTGTTGGTGGGTACGATGCCGGTTACGGTGGAGCCGGACGGTTCGCGGATGACGCCGGCGCCATCGTACTCCGGCACCACCGCCTCGAGCATGTTGAATACGGCTTCGTACAGCGCCACGTCCACCACCTGGCCGGTGCCCTGTGACTGGGCGTCTCGCTGATATAAAGCCATGATGATCCCCAGCGCTGCGTGCAGCCCCGCCAACGAGTCGCCCAGGCTCAGGTTGGGTCGCACCGGTCGCTCGCCGGGCACGCCATTCACGTAGCGCATCCCGCCGATGCCTTCGCAGACCGATGCATAGCCCGGTCTCCCTGAATATGGCCCGGTTTGCCCATACCCGGATATGCGGGCATAGACCAGACCCGGGTTGCTTTCACCGAACGACGTCGGGCCCAGATCCCAGGATTCCATGGTACCGGGACGAAAGTTCTCGATCAGCACGTCCGAACGCTCCGCGATGCGCCGCACCAGTGCGCGCCCCTCATCCTTTCGAAGGTCGACGGTAATGCATTTCTTGTTTCTTGCCAGGCTTCGCCACCACAGGGAAGTACCGTCGCGCACCACCCGCCAACCCC
The DNA here is from genome assembly GCA_024641125.1 of Candidatus Competibacteraceae bacterium. GTDB lineage: Bacteria > Pseudomonadota > Gammaproteobacteria > Competibacterales > JAHEDQ01 > JAHEDQ01. The sequence continues at coordinate 1,571 of JAHEDQ010000217.1, forward strand.
GCACCGCATCCCCTGCACCGGGGGCTTCAACCTTGATCACTTCCGCCCCGAAATAGGCGAGCACGGTACCGGCGAATGGGCCCGCGAGAAGCTGTCCCACTTCCACTACGCGCAGCCCATCCAAAGGACGCTGTCGATGTCGAGCTGTCGGTGGCGTATCCATATTCGGCTGGATTGCATTACGGGCCTTAGATCATCGCCCCGCCCACCCGTGAGAGTCCAGCGCCGGGTGGTGGTTCGGCAATGGAAAAAACCTGGCCCGATTGATGCTGATCGGGTCTGCGTATGCCCCAGAGAGTCGGAACTGGAATACCATTACAGATCAGTAAGTTTTGGTTTGTATTCGAACAATCTGATCTAAACTCATGCTAAGTCAATGAGATCACGTAAGAAATAGTCTGCCCGCTGGCTTCAAGTCGCGAGGCTGTCGGATTCGGTAGCAAGAAGGGAAAAAAGGATGCAGCAGCAAGAGAGTGGGTCGGTGTTCGACGACAGCCCGATGGCGGGCCAGGCGCTCCTGGAGCAGATGGCCAGGGCCGCTGGCCGACCGCTAGACGGTTGGGAATCGCTTCTGTCCATGGATGACGAACGGACCGTGCCGGTGGACCACTGTGCCGTGCTGAGCGAAAACTGAGGCACGGCGAGGGCGCATTCCCTCCGCGGGCATGTCGCTTCGCGCTTCAGAGGTAGAGCTGGCGTTCCGGAAGAGGCAAAAATTCCGGGTCGCGCAGACGATCCACGTCACCCAGCATGGCCTGAAACAGCAAGTCGCAGAAGCGCGCGCCCTTGTCGGCACTGGCCTGCGTGGGATCGCCCCAGGCCCCCGTGGGTGAGTGGATTCCGCCCAGATCCGGTTTGCGGGTGAGCGGACCGGTCCCGTCCGCTCCCGCCAGTTCCGGGCACGCCCGGTCGATCCGAACCGTATGCGGGGCGATATGCATCATTCTGGATGTCTCGACCTCGTCCGCATGGCCGCCGTGGGGCTGTACACACAGCGCGTTCACTTCTGATTTGGCGGCCAAGCTCAAATCCGTGTAGTCCATGTGAATCTCTTCCTCCGCCAGAGTCAGGCGCGCTGGCTCCAAGGCCCAGTTGGTGCTGACGCCCAGGTTCAGCACATAGAAGCGGCGATCCACGTGCCGTGCGATGGATCGGCAAATGCCGACGACCGTGTCCCGAAAAACCGCCAGCGGCAGGTTCACCGACGCAGGATAGTCCACGAATGCAGGATAGTAGCCATAGGACACGGTGGGCAGCGAAGCCAATCGCCTGACCTTGAGCAGTCGATCCCGGAAGTAGGTGGCCTGCACCGCGTCCGTATTGAGCGGCAGGTGCAGCCCATGTTCTTTGATCGCCGCGCCCACCGGCAACATGACCAGATCGCAGTCCCGGAGTGCGGCCTCCGCCTCCGCCCAGTTCAACTGCTCGAGCCGCACGCCCTGCTTACTCATGCCCGCCTTCCTGCCGCTGGTCGCCGCGGCCCCTGCCGTTTGGCGATGATTACCGCCGCGCTCAATACGTCATACGCGCTGATTGGGTCCACGGTGGTTTCGACGGGACGTGCCCCGCGCTTTGGTCCGGTGCCGTTTCGGTACAGTATGGGGACCGGATTGGTACGCGGAGTGTAAACCGAATGGGATTGTTCGATCGACTCAGAACCAGACCCGGGAAGGAGCCGATCCACGCCCCGGACCTGGCGCTGTATCAGTTCACGACCTGCCCCTACTGTTTCGTGGTTCGGCGTGCTTTGCGCCGATTGAGGGTGGTGGTGGAGTTGCGGGACATATCCCGGGTGCCCGGCCATCGTCAGGCGCTGCTCGCAGGTGGGGGAATGGATCAGGTGCCCTGTCTGCTGATCACGAGCCCTGACGGCAGCGAACGTTGGATGTATGAATCCCGGGATATCGTCGGGTATCTGAAATCGCGCTTTGCCAGTGGACGCAAGCGCCAGGCGGCACCCACTGAGCCGAAGGTTTGAACGCTTGTGGGCCGGACCCGCAGCCGGCGCCTCGTTTGGAAAAAAACGGTTACCGACCAGTAGCGTGTTGCAACAGCCTCCCCGGCACGATACGGCGTTGAACACGCCCTCAAAATGCGCATTTGCCGAGTGTAAATGACGCTTTGTCCGTCGTTTTCGCCTTGCTGCGAACTCGACCGGGCCTTTTTTCAACAGACTCAGCCGGCCAGCCGCCCGAAAATCCGGAATCCCGCCACATAGGTGCCGATTGCGGAGCCCAGGGTGCTGAAAATAAAGACCAGCAGGGTGCGCGTCACCCGGTTCTTCCACCAGCCCTTGAGATGGGTGGCGTCCCGCCGGAGGTGCCCGAAATCCTCTACTTTGGGTCGCCTGAGATAGGTTTCGACGCCGGCGGTCACCATGCCGGCGCCGATGGTGGGATTGAGCGACGTCAACGGAGCGGCAAGGAACGCCGCTATCACGGTCAGCGGGTGCCCGCCGGCGATTAGTGCACCCAGGGCGGCCAGGCCGCCGTTGATTACCACCCAGTCCAAGACCATTTGCAGCCCGAGGTCTGGGCTGCGGACGAACCCGATCGCGAAACCCACCAGCAGCAGCGCGACGATGGCCCAGGGGATCAGCTTTGGCCAGCGGCTGGGCGCGGGCAGGGTTTCAAGGTCCGTTATGATGACGGCTGGCGCTTCGGCCTGTTGCTCCAGGTAGCGCTCAATTCCCCGCATGTGACCGGCCCCGACTACAGCGAGAATATGCTCGGGCGGATTGGTGTCGGTCTCCTGTCGCAGGCGGGCCGCCATGTATTGATCGCGTTCGTCGATCAGCGGCGCGTACAGGTCGGCCTGCTCATCTGCGAACTGTGCGAAGGTCGTTTCAAGGATGTCCCCTTCCTTGAGCCGTTCTATTTCCTCCTCGGTCACATCCTCGCTGGTCAGTACGCTTGCGATCAGACCGGAAAACAGGTTCAGTCTGTTCCACCAGGGTACCCGCCGATAGATGCGTTTGAGTGTTACGCCGATTTCCCGGTCGATCAGCAGCACTGGAAGGCCTCGCTCACGCGCGCTGTCCACCGCCGCGCGCATCTCGGCGCCCGGTTCGATGCCGAACTGTTCGGCCAGACGCTGCTGATACGCGCCCAGTGCCAAGCTGGCGGTAACCATCGGCGCCTTACCGGATTTGATCACCTCGAACAAATCCATCTTGGCCAGGCTGTCCGGGTTGATTAGGGCATTGTGGCGTGACGGACACAGTTCCACCGCAACCGCGTCATAATCGCCTGTAGCCAGCAGACGATTCACCTCGTCGGCGCTGCTTCGAGACACATGGGCCGTGCCCAGGACTGTGACCAGGCCACGCCCCACCGCCACCGTCAGGCGCGGCTCTTCACGATTGGTCGAGCCTGTTGAGGTGGGTTCGACATGGGATTCGGGCATCGGTTGGTTCCGGTTCTTCAGGGCCTACGGTGTCGTAGGACTGTGCGTCCCACATGCTGCGCGGGTGGCAGTGTATTGTATTTCAGCGCTGTGCGGGAGCAGGCGGACATAAGGAGTGCGCGGGAGAAGCCCACGGTATGCTGATCCGAATGGTGATTCTACTGTTGCTGGCCAACGGGGCTCCCGTTCTGGCGGCCTACGTCCTCGGGGATCGTTTTCTGGCGCCGATCGATGGTGGGCGGGCGCTGCCCGACGGACGCCCGGTGTTTGGCGCCTCGAAGACCTGGCGCGGCGTGTTTTGCTCTGTTCTGTTGTCGGCCCTTGGCGGTGCGTGGCTGCTGCACAGCATGGCTCTGGGGGCCCTCATCGGTTTGGGCGCAATGGCCGGTGACCTGTTTTCGAGTTTTCTCAAACGCCGTTTGGGGAAACCCTCCGGCAGCCTCTTGATCGGGCTCGATCAGGTGCCGGAGAGCCTGATTCCCGGGTTACTGGTGGCCTCTGAACTGGGTCTGAGTCCGCAAATCCTGCTGTGGTCCGTAATCTGGTTCAGCGTTTTGGAACTGCTGCTCTCCTGGTGCGGGCGGCGCGTTTTTGGTCGGAGCCAGAGAAGCCGCGATTGATGCGCGCGGCCCCTGTTTCGATCCACTCATTTGGTTCCCCCACTGGGCTGCGGGTGTGGTGGAGTCATCCTCGCTCCAGCCGATGGAGACTTATTTCTGGCGGGCAGTTGAAACGGGCCTGGGCCACGGACGACCCGGTTCCGAGAGAGGTGTATCCCTGCATTTCCGCATAACGCCAAGCGCCGCCGCAGTAGCGTCGTGGGCAGCGGGCGTTGAGGATGATGGGAAAGCCGCCGGGGAGTCTGATTTGTCCGCCATGGGTATGGCCACACAACAGCATGTCGAAGCCGGCATGCGCCGCATGGCGGTAAATTTCGGGGGAATGGGCGAGCAGCAGGGAAACGGCGTCCGCGGGGATGTCCCGGCAGGCCTGTTCTATATTGTCGGTGCAGAAATAGTGCGGGTCATCGATACCGGCCAGGTGTAACTGAGCACCGCCCCATTCGACGCGTACCGATTCATTCAACAGTACCTGGATGCCCATGTCCTCCATATCTGGGACCATCTCGATGGAGTCGTGATTGCCCAGAACGGCGTATACCGGCGTGCTCAAATGGGTTCTGAGCCGGCGCAGTGCGTCCGTGGCCGGCTGCCACGGACCGCATGTGAGATAGCGAAAGTCGCCGGTCAACACGCACAGGTCGTAAGTCAAATCGTGCACCGCCTCGCTGAGCGCGCCCGTGAACTCGTTGTCCACGTCCAGGTGCAGATCGCTGAGTTGTAGGATGGTTAAACCCTCGAGGCCATCGGGCAGGGTGGGCAGCCGCACTCTGTTGTTCGAGACTTGGAATGCCAGGGTGTTTCGGCGCGCCCGGCCCGCAAACAGGGTCAACCGAAGCGACCACTCCACCAGTGAGCGGACTAGGTTTGAGTTCTCGATGTGGAAAAAGCTTCTGCCTTGGCCGAAGATCCGGTGTTCGCGGTGCCGCTCGATGCCCAGGCGCAACCGCAAATGGGTTTCGGAGACACGGGCGGTGAGGCGCGCTAGGTTGACTTGGCTGCTGTCCATTGACGGTGAGTCGGCGGTTATGTGGCTGGATGAATTGCCGCCAAGAGCATATAGGCTTTGGGAGAATGTAACGACATGGACGGGAAGGTCACGACACAGGGGATAGAACATGATGCGGTTCAACGGACGCCTTGACGGTCTGGATGCGGGTGTGTATCCGTCCTGCAAAACGGGCATGGCGAGCCGACGGTGACATCCCGCCTACCGGTTCTGACCGCTGATAACGTGTCCAAGCGCTTCCGCTCGCTGGAGGCGGTGCGGGGTGTCAGCTTTTCGGTCAATGAGGGCGATTGTTTCGGACTGCTGGGGCCAAACGGAGCGGGCAAGACCACCACCGTTGAAATGCTGGAGGGCATCAGCACCCCCAGTTCCGGGCGAATCCGATATCGGCATGGCCCGTTGGACGGTCGCTACCGGGAGGCTGCGGGCATTCAGTTCCAAAGCACCGCGCTGCAGGATTTCCTTACCGTTCGCGAGCATTTGCGCCTGTTTGCCAGTTTCTACAAGCACAGCCTTCCGGTTGAGGATCTGGTTGAGCTGTGCGCCCTGGCAGAATTCGCCGACCGGGATGCGCGCAAGTTATCCGGCGGTCAGCGCCAGCGCCTGTTGCTGGCCATTGCCCTGGTGAATGACCCCGATGTCTTGTTTCTGGATGAACCGACAACCGGCCTGGATCCTCAGGCGCGGCGTAATTTTTGGTCGCTGATTCGAGGCATCAAAGGTCGCGGCAAGTCCATCGTATTGACCACGCACTACATGGAGGAGGCCTACCTGCTGTGCGACGAGATTGCCATTATGGATCACGGGCGCATTATCGCCGAGGGCACGCCGGATGCGCTGCTCGCCCAGCATTTTCGGGACGTGGTTCTGGAACTCCCGAAGGATGATTTTCCAAACACCGCCGCGCCGGCCCGCTGGACCCTGCTGGAGACCGAGCGCAGCGTTGAAATTTTGACCGACGACGTGAACGGCGCCG
>JAHEDQ010000218.1 GCA_024641125.1 Candidatus Competibacteraceae bacterium
CGCGCCGCTGGCCACTTTGCGCACCACGGGAGAGAGCCCGGCGGCGCGATCCCGGGGCGCGATGACCGCGTGTACACCCGCGGCATCGGCACTGCGTAGACAGGCCCCCAGGTTGTGTGGGTCGGTGACGCCGTCCAGCGCCAGCAGCAGGGGCGGAGTCTGCAAGTGATCCAGCAGGTCGTCGAGGTCCGGCTCCCGTTGCGCTGCGCGCACCTGAACCCGAGCCAACATGCCCTGATGAACCGCGTCACCGGCCAGAGTATCCATCTCGGCGCGAGTGACCCAACTCACCGCGACCCCGGCCCCGGCGGCCAGACCCATGAGTTCCCGCGACCGCTTGTCCCGCCGCTGACGGTCCAGCCACACGGCCACCACCTGATCGGGCTCCCTTCGCAGGGCGCCACGCACCGCGTGATAGCCGAACACCAGATCGGTGCTCATCGCTTCGGCTAGCGCCGGCGCCGGCGCCGCGGCTTCTTGGGTCCGGAATCCGGCGCCCGGGTTTCGGGCTCGAAATCGATCTTGCGATCGTCCAGATCAACCCGGGTGACCCGTACACGAATCCGATCCCCAAGGCGATACGTCCGCCCGCTGCGCTCACCCCTGAGACGGTGTCCCACCGGATCGAAGTGGTAGTAGTCGTTGTCCAGGTTGGTGATGTGAACAAGCCCCTCCACAAACACTTCGCTCAACTCGATGAACAGGCCGAACGACGTGACCGAGGTGACCAGGCCCTCGAACGCCTCGCCCACCTTGTCCAGCATGTACTCGCACTTCAACCATTCCACCGCGTCCCAGACCGCCTCGTCGGCGTTGCGCTCGGTATGGGAACAATGCTCGCCCATGGACTCCATGTCACCGCGCGAATACACAAAGTCCGCCGGTTTCCCACCGTGCAGGATGTGGCGAATGCCCCGGTGCACCAGGAGATCGGGATAACGCCGAATAGGGGACGTGAAGTGGGTGTAGCTGGGCAGGCCAAGACCGAAATGCCCCTCCTCGGCCGGGCTGTAAACCGCGCGGGAAAGAGATCGCAACAGCACGGTCTGTATCAGACGCCAGTCCGGGCGGGAACGGGCATGATCCAGCAGGGCGGCGTAGTCACCGGGCTCCGGCTTGTCGCCTCCGCCCACCCCCAGACCGAGTTCCCCCAGGAACGCGCGCAGATCTTCCAGGCGGCTGACGGTGGGGCCGTTGTGCACCCGATACAGGGCCGGCATCTTGTTGCGTCTGAGGAATCGCGCCGCGGCGACGTTGGCCGCGATCATGCACTCTTCGATCAGCTTGTGGGCGTCGTTGCGCTGGGTCGGGCGTATGGCCTCGATTTTACGCTGGGCGTCGTACTCGATCTCGGTTTCCTGGGTCTCGAAATCGATGGCGCCGCGCCGTTCCCGGGCCTTTTGCAATACCCCGAACAGCGCATGCAGGGCCTCCAGGTGGGGCAGCAACTCCCCCAGCTCCGTCCTCAGATGCTGGTCCTCTTCGATCAACGCTCTGGCCACGGCATCGTAGGTCAATCGTGCGTGGGACCGCATCAGACCTTCGAAGAAAGTGGAACGCACCAGCTTGCCGTCGCGGTTGATGGTCATCTCGCAGACCATGCAAAGGCGATCCACCTTGGGATTCAACGAACACAAGCCGTTGGACAACACCTCCGGCAACATGGGTATGACCCGGTCTGGAAAATACACCGAGTTGCCCCGTTCCCGCGCCTCCAGGTCCAACGCGCCGTTCGGTGTGACGTAGGCCGAAACATCGGCAATGGCCACCAGCAGCCGGTAATTGCGCCCGCGACGTTCGCAGAATACGGCGTCGTCGAAGTCGCGGGCGGTGATGCCGTCTATGGTGACGAGCGGCACATCCCGCAGGTCGACGCGACCGCGCTTGGCCTGTTCCGGCACCTCTTCGCCCAAGGGTGCGATCTCGGCCTTCACCGCGTCCGGCCACTCGGTGCGGATCTCGTGGGCGCGAAGGGCGATTTCCACCTCCATGCCCGGCGCCATTTGATCACCCAGCACCTCGGACACCCGCCCGATGGGCGCTTGGCGGCGAGTCGGCTGCTCGACGATCTGCACGGTCACGATCTGCCCGTCGCGAGCCTGGCCGCGATTCTCCGGCGGCACCAGGATTTCGTGGCTGATGCGCCGGTTGTCCGGCTTCACCTGACCGATGCTGTGGGCCTCGGAGTAGTGCCCGACCACGGTCTGGGTGTTGCGCTCCAACACCTCGGCCACCGTGCCCTCGCGGCGCCCGCGACGGTCGAGACCCGCCACCGCGGCGAGAACACGATCGCCGTGCATCAGGGCGCGCATTTCCCGGGCGGACAGATACAGATCGTCGCTGCCGTCATCCGGAATCAGGAAACCATAACCCTCGGGATGACCCTGGACCCGGCCCGCCACCAGATCCATTCTGCCGGCGACGCCGTAGTCTCCCCGGCGATTCCGGATGAGCTGCCCATCACGGGCCATGGCCTTGAGCCGGTAGGAAACCGCTTCCCGCTCCCAATCGTCGGAGATATCGAGCTCCGCACAAAGCTCGTCATGGGTCAGCGGCATGCCGTGGTTTTCCAGGAACTCGAGCAGGAACTCACGGCTGGGCGCCGCACGACCGTACTTCTGCCGCTCGCGTTCGATATGTGGATCGTGGCGTCGCCACTTACGTAGATTGCGCTTGGACATAGACCTTTTCCCGATGCGTGCCGCACCTTACTGCCCAGCCGCCTCGGGACACAAGCGTGCGGAGCGGGAAAATCAGCCACAAACGGCATTCAAGGCCGTTTGACAGTGACCGGGGCCACGGTTATATTCCGCGCTTCGTTGGGACCCTCGCCCATCGACTGGCTGCCTTGCCGAGGTGGCGGAATTGGTAGACGCGCTAGTTTCAGGTATTAGTGAGCGAAAGCTCGTGGAGGTTCAAGTCCTCTCCTCGGCACCATTCCGGCAAGCTGCAAGTTTCTCCGAATTCTCAACTGGCTGCCGACCTTTCGGCCTCCTATGCTCCTACCGCGAATTCTCCGATCGGCCCCAGTGATCCGCGCAATTTAGCGGCGGCTCGCGCGGCCACTCTTCGGATGCGAGGGGATACCAGGGTGCCGCTGGGACGACAGACCGATATTCGGACGATCCCCCCAACGGTCAGCTTCGCTACTACCCCGCCTTTGGTTTGGCGCGCGGCTTGGTCCGACGCCTGGGGCTGGAAGAGGGTTTTGCGGAACGCGCGGCCGAACCCGGCACAGACGGTGGACCTGCTTGATTCATCATTTCCAAGAGCGCCTCCTCGGGCATCGGCGTCAGTTCGGTCAAGGCCGCACCCCCGCTGCCGAGCGCCGCTTCCAGCGCCTCCATCTCCATGGGCTCATCCAGCAGACCACCACCGCCTTGAATCGCACCCATCATGGTCAGCTGCTCTTCCGACATGGGGCCAGATGCGCTGGCTTCCAATGCCGCAAACTCTTCTCGCCCACCCCTGACCATTGCTTCCAACTGTTCGACCGGCAGCGGTGCCTCCGCGATATCCTCCGCCTTCAGATTCGAACCAAGGGCTGCCAACGCTTCCTCTGGTATCGGCCGCAAATCCGGCGCAGGCTTCATTCCGGCCAGACCGGCGAGTCGGTCAACCGCAGCATCGCCATCCGACATCTGTGTATTGATGAAGAAATTGAAATTCATTTCGCTATCCCCACTGTTTCACCCCCGGTGAAAACAGGTCCCTAGACCAAGTAGGCCTGGGTAATATAATCAACGCTGTTAATCTCCTGGATAAAGACGTTGACACGTCGATTCGACGCTTTCGCCACGCTCAGAAGACCAAACAGATTGGAAACGCCATCCGGTGTTGACGGATAGATCTGCTTCCAGCCATTCACATCCTCCACGATGGCGTAGCCGAATTTGCTGACGGTCGCGGTGTAGGTGTATTTCACGAGCTTGTTGCTATGCCACATGATCGCATCCCTCTTTCTGATCTTTGGCTGAACTTCAGCGCACTGCCCACTGAGGGCCGAATCCGCCGTTACAGCAAGTAAATCCGTGTTATGCAATTCGCTCCATTGATATTTTGCAGATAGACATTGACCCGGCGGTCGAAGGCCTTCGCAATCTCCAATGCCTTTAGAACATTGCTCACCCCGTCGGCCGACTCCGGGTGCACTTTCAGCCAACCGCTCACGCCCTCGATGATGGCGTAAGCCGATTTGGAGGCGTACGTACTGAAAACGTAGCGGACCAGCCGGTTTGTTTGCCAGCCAAGTCCCGCCACACTGAGGCCGACAGCTTCCCATCCGTTCCGGACGGCCTGCTGTTCGGCGCTGTTGATGCCGTATAGCGCACCCGCAACGTTATAGGTTTCGTTCGCCGCCGTCTGGAAATCCGAATTCGCTGCCAATTTGTCGCGCAGGGTTTCATACCAAATTCGCCCCGCTTTTTCCCAGGCATAACCGCCTATTTGGGTCGCGGCGATATAAAATGCCCGGTTGGGAATACCGGAGTTGATGTGAACGCCGCCGTGATCCCCCGAACCGGTATAAATATCGTTCATATGCGCCGGCTGTGGGTCTTTGCCGATTTTTGGATCATCGTATGCCGTGCCCGGCGCTTTCATGGATCGGATGCCCTGAGCGTTTACGCCGGATGCGAACAAACCGGCACCGATCAGCCAGTCGGCCTGCGCCGCGGTGTGATTGAGCGACCGCTGTTTCACGAGGGAACCAAAGACATCCGCGAACGATTCGTTGAGCGCACCGGGTTGGTTCTGGTAGACCAGATTCGCCTCATGCTGGACAACCCCATGGGTCATTTCGTGTCCGATGATGTCGATTGCAATCGTGAAACGATTGAACAGGTTCCCGTCCCCGTCGCCGTAGGTCATCTGTTGACCGTTCCAAAAGGCGTTGTTGTAGTTCTGGTTGTAGTGCACGGTCGAAATCAACTCCATGCCCTGGTTGTCTATGGAGTTGCGGCTGTAGACGTCGTGGTACAGATCGAAGGTGGCGCCTGCACCGTCGTAGGCCTCGTCTACCGAGGCGTCTCCGGTGGCCGACTGGCCTTCGCCGCGAACCTTGGTGCCCGGCAGCTGAGTACCGTTGTTCGCGCTGTATATGGTGCGCCTTTTTGCAACCGCGGCGGCTGCTCGGGGAGATCGTGTTGTCCGGGACGCGATTGCGGAGCGTTCCGCACGAACCGCACTTGCATCCGCCAGTGCCTGCCGCGCCAGCTTCTTTTCGGCGGCCGTGCCATGCTCGGCCAGATTCTCCAGCATATATGGGGGAAGGATACAGAGAAGAGCATCATGCTCGTGGTGGCTTTCACAGTGAGACATGGAAATATACCTCGCAGTCTGCGTATTCAAGCCATATTCCGGTTCGGTCATTTCCGCGAGCCAGTCGACAGCATTGCCACCGAATAGACCAAACCCCATCTATATATGTAGACCAGCATTTGGAATCTTGCTTGGTGCGGTCCTTCTTTCACCGGGTGTGCCGTTTCGCACCGACGGGCATCAATATGCGGAGACGAGCGCGATAAGCGTATGTCGGACAAGAGCACGGATGCAGAAATCGGTTTTTGCTGCGATCATGTGAACCCGCTCCGTGTAGACACTGTCAACGAATACGGCCAGCAGCAAGGATCTATGCCAATGATCCAAAAATCAGCATTGGCATTTACAATTCTTTTTCTGAATCTGCAGTCGATATGCTCCGCAGAATCAGAACAGCATCGAAGCGCTACGTCGGGGTACAGGACAATGAGGGTCGTGGTAGAGCAATCGGGTGGTTTTACCGGCATTCCGTTTACCACTTCGGTGGATACGGGCTCAATGTCCCCGAGCGACGCCGCTGAGCTCCAGGCACTCGTGGATTCGGCGCATGTGGCTGAATTTCCGAAAGGTGGCACGAAAAACGTCTACCCCGACCAATTGGAATACACCATAACGCTTGAGCGCGATGGAGAAAGGCACGAGGTTAACGTGTCTGAGTCAGACTTGTCGGACCCGCTCAGGGCTCTGCTCGACTGGGTGCGTAGCAGGGCAAGCGAGTGATGGTTCCGGCGGCAAAGCCGAGGGCCTCCGAAGTCCGCGAGCCGCTCGAAACGGCCTGACGGAGTTACGATCGATCACATGCGGCCATGAAGTTGCCCTAAGCACGTGGCATGACGTGCGGCATGAGCCACAAGGGCAATTGCTGGGACAGTTTAGTGGCCGGGAGCTTCTTTGCGTCCCTGAAGATCGCTGAAGGTCGAGTTTGTTCACGAAAGATTGCTTCATACACGAGCTCAGGCAACCGGAAGCCCGTTGCCCCGTTGGTCGTCACCGAATATTGAAATCTGACCCAGCACGCCGACCTGCCGCTGCGCCACCAGCAAGGCGTAAGCGTTCAGGAGGCGATTCCAGCAGAGACTGGACACCGGACACCGGACACCGGACACATGATTGTCCATGACAGCATCGACAGCAAAACCGCCTTCGGCGATCTCCTCAACAGGGCTTTATTTCGCCCGTCAACCCGGGCAAAGATGATCTGGGGCGTCGGACCCGTCATCAGCGCGCCCGTTGGCGCCGATCGCTTCAGCTCCAACGATTGGCCCGCCGTACCCGCAGCCGTGGCCCAAAACATTCCGGGCCACTGGATGATCGGGGCGCTGGTCCACCTGTGTGCCAAACCGCTCGGTAGCGAACCGCCGGCTGAGGTGCCCGCCACAGGGCAGGAATGGGCATGGTCATCGCCCGTCTGGTATGCACAGGGCTCGAATCTGCGCCGTATTCTGAACTGATCACCGGCTCGAAGCACTTGCACCTTGCAGCGGCTGTTGCGGCATTGCCCGGTACGCCGCTATGTGGTTTAACATGCGCTTGATCCATTCAGGAAGGAACTTTACCCGGTGAAGTGGCTACGTGAACCACTGGTGCATTTTTTGGCAATCGGTGCGGCGATCTATCTTCTCTACGGTCTGTTTGCCGAGCCGGCGCCGGAGGCTGACGACAAAACCATTGTCGTCAGCGCAGGCGAAGTCGAGTGGATGCGGACGGCCTGGCAGAAGCGATGGAACCGGCGGCCGACGGCCGCGCAACTCGACGGCCTGATTCAGCAGTACATCCGGGAGTCCGTTTTGTACCGCGAAGCACTGACCATGGGGCTGAACAAGCACGACAGCGTCATCCGCCGGCGCCTGGCGCAGAAGCTCGAGTTTCTGGCCAAGGACCTGGTGGCATTGACGCCCCCCAGTGAACAGGAGCTCGAGGCCTATTTCGCGAAACACGAGGCGCGTTATCAGGTGCCGGCGCGCTACACCTTCACCCAGGTGTTCCTCGACCCGGACAAACGCGGGGACGGGATTCTGTCCGATGCGGAAAGAATCAAGGCTGCGTTGATCGCACAGGGCACACCCACGCAGGCTGCGGGAGCGCTGGGCGATTCCTTTATGCTGCAGGACTACTACCCGGAAAAAGCGCAGGCCGAAATCCAGAAACAGTTCGGCCGCGGGTTTGCCGAGTCTGTGGTGGCGTTGACACCCGGGCAGTGGCACGGGCCGGTGTTGTCGGGTTATGGCGTACATCTG
>JAHEDQ010000039.1:0-26924 GCA_024641125.1 Candidatus Competibacteraceae bacterium
AGCTCGATTGCCGAATGGCTGAAACCCTTCAAGGCCAAGCAATCAGCCCCGGAATCCACCAAGCCCTCGCATTCGACCCAGCGCCGGCGAGCCACAGTGGTGCTTGCGAAATTGGTGAAGCGATTGAGGCCGTCCGAGAGTTGGGCAGAAGGCCGTAGCGGATCCGTACCGACCGGCAGCGGAAGCGGAACAGATTTGAACGAATGGGTAGATGCGGCCTCGAGGATCTCATGGTAGACCCGCAGCGGGTCCAGGGTGTTGGGATCCGGTGTCTTCCAGGACTCTTGCAGCAACACCAGGTCATAGGCGTTCAGTAGCGGACCGATGATGGGCGTATTGACGTCGGGCGAAGATTGGGACAGAGAGGCTGGCAGCCCGGCGACGTTGTAACTGAGGGCGTCAAATTCACCCGACGGGGGGGGCAGGAAGCCATCGCACTCACCGGTCGCCAGGATGGCCGAGGCCTGATTCGCGGCGCGTATCAGCACGCGGACGTCCCTGGCGTCGAATCTGGCTTCGCCTGCGGAAACTATTCTTGCCACGCGATCCGCGATCCCTTGAAGAATGCTCTGGTGCGTGGCGTCGAAACGGCCAAAGTCGACGCTGGCGAGTTGCAGAACGGTGTCGAGTGCAACCGCATCGGCGTATGTGGCCCGCGGGGCGCCGCCGTCAAGTCTCGGGGTGAGGTCGCCACTGGCCACCTGCATGACGAGATCAGTAGCGACGGCGATCTGTTGATTCAGTTTCCCCATATCAAGCACCGACAAATCGTCACCGGTGGTGTGATTACAGGGTCCGGCGCCGTCGGTGAAGAACACTGAGGGCACGCCGACGTGGACCAGAATCGTGTCGTCGCTTCGACCTCTGCCAAAAATCCGGCTGAGCGGCTGGGTTTGCAGCGGCTGGCGCCCGATCGCGTCACCCACGGCGGCGGCGAAGGTCGCCCCGCCCGTCTCGGCGCCGACGGCAAAACTGATCTGGCGCAGGCTGGGAAGCAGATTTGAGCCGAGAATGTCCAGATTGATGTAGGCCACTGTGTTTCCCAGGGGTGCCAACGGGTTGGCCACATAATGCGCGGACCCGAGCAGACCGTCCTCGTTCCGATCCCAAAATGCGAGAATTACCGAGCGACGGGGCGCTTTGCCAGCGGCGGAGAGGATCCGGCCGACTTCGAGCACCGCGGCCACGCCAGCGGCGTTGTCCGTGGCGCCGTTGCAGATTGTGTCTCCGACTGCAACCTGCTCGCAGTCACTGCCAAGATGATCATAGTGCGCGCCGACTATGACGTACTCGTCCGCCAGCTCGGTGCCGGGGATCACCGCGAGAATGTTGGTACCGCCTCGAAACACCTGGCGGTAGGCATCGTCTCCAGTGGCTGCGGCGTTCAGACCTTGACCAAACAGGGCGGCGATGTCGATCAGGTAGGCCTGGGCGTCTACCGATCCGGGGGTGTCATTGTCGCGCCCCTGCAGCCGGTCATCCGACAGGAACCGAACATGGGTCAAAGTACATGAGGATACCAGCAACGCGCCGAGCAAGGCGGCGAGACGACGATACATGGACATCCCCCGGTCGATGGTCAGGTTGCGCTCGCTGGAACTCAGCCGGCCGCCGAAGCCGGGGCGCCCGTACTGGATTGGAGCAGAGACCGATGGATCCAGCGGTTGGACAAAGCCGCACGCGCTGCATACCGCCTACCCTGCACCGCCATCTCGACCGGCACACCTACCCGCATTCAAGTATACGCCTGCAACGGTGGTTTGCGGTGTCCGCACGAGCGCGTATCCGGCATGCGCGACCCGACCCTGCGAACGGACGAAACGTCAGCCCGCTATCACCGCATTGCGCTGAATCTTCTTCATCGACTCGTCGCGTCGCATGAGTGCCAGACAGAGCCGATTGTAGGCGTCGAGATAGAACGGCATTTTGCGCCGCACATCCAACCACATGACAACCCGGGTTTCGTCGGACTCGTTGGCCGCGTCGTGCAGGTAGTTGTCATCGAACAGTATGCCTTCGCCGTTTTTCCAGTGGTAAACCTCGCCCTGTTCGATGTATGCGATGTCACGCTTGGCGTTCTGCTCGGCATTGCCGTTGACGCGAATCCAGCACAGTTTGTTTTCGTTGTTGTCCGGAATCACCACGCCGAGGTGATAGCGCACAAACCCTTTCCAGTAGCCCCAATGGGGGGTGACGTACTGATGAGGCTGTATAACCGAAAAAAAAGCGGTAAATATGCCTGGGGTCTGCCGCAGCAGTTCAGCGGTTTTGGGACATTTTTCACAGTTCTCTTCGACAAAGTCGCCGGCCTTGAACATGACCGTCTTCCAGTCAATGGTGTGTATGCCCGCCTTGGTGTAGGCGCCACCCATGACCGAGATATCCACCAGCCTATCCTGGCGATTCAGCATGGCCAGGCATTCCGCCCGTATCTCGTCGTAGTGATCCTCGAATATCTTCAGATCCGGATAGTGGGTCAGGTAGTCGTAATCGATCGCCGGCGTCCGCTTCATCAGCCCTTTATCTTCGGCCCACACAAACACACTGTTCAAAGTGGTTTTGACAAACGCCTTCTTCCTCTTGGTCGTCATTTTGCGCAGATGCAGCCAGCCCCATAATCCCGCAGCCACGACTACGAACACAATGATTCCCAGAATCTTAAGCAGCATCTTCAGGCGTCCTCCAGACAGTCGCTCAACACTATGCCAGCTCCTTCTCGTACATGCGGTAACGCTTCGAGATGTGGCCGCCAATGTGTTCCATGATCTTGCGCATGCCGGCGTTGTCCTCGAGTATCCATGACGTTTCCACCATGTTCACCCCGCGGCGCTGGGCGTTCTTGCGGACCGTCTCGATCAGCGCAATGGCGACGCCGGGCCCCAGGGGGGTGTGGTGCAGGGCTTTGCGCACACCCATGAGCGGTACCCGTGCAGTCTGGGGAAACCCGACCTTCAACCGCCACAGCAGCTTCAACCAGCCAAACGGCAACAGGCGTCCGTTGAGATCGCGAATGAGCTCGTTGATGTTCGGCACCATGACAATAAACCCTTCGGCCCGTCCATCGCGCTGGGCGATCAAGGTCATGTCCCCGGGAACCACGTGCATCAATTCGCTGCCTATTTTGGCGAACTCGGCCTGTGTGAACGGTACAAATCCCCAGTTCTCCGACCAGGCATCATTGAACAGCTCGCGAAGGGTCTCCAATTCTACGGTCTTCCTGCCACGGTCCAGGGGGCGGATGGTCAGTTCCTTGCGCAAACCGCGCAGTTGCCGGGCGAACAGCTTGGGCAGCTCGAAATCGGGCCGGGTCAAGTACGCCAGCATGTCCTGGCACCCGCGATAACCCACCTCCCGAAGGCGCTGATCGTAATAGGGTCGTGCATGGCCCATAAGGAAATAGGGCGGTGTATCAAAACCCTCCACCAGCACACCCACCTCCTGATTGATGCCAAGATTGAAGGGCCCGAGGATGCGGTCCATACCCTTGTCGCGCGACCAGGTCTCGGCGGTCTGAGTCAGCAGCCGAAACAGACGGACGTCGTCCAGTGCCTCGATCAGGCCAAAGAATCCGGTTTTGCATCCGTATCGCTCGAGATAAAGCCGATCGATCTGGGCCGAGATGCGACCGACGGGCCGATCATCCTCATAGGCGACCCAGCCCTGCCATTCGGCATGCTCGAAAAAAGGGTTCTTCGGTGACAGGGCTTCCCTGCGCTCCATCTCCAGAGGCGGTACCCAGTTCGGGTCATCCCGGTAGATCGGCCAGGGCACCCGGATAAAATCCGAGAGCGTGGCGCGGTCGGAAACGGGCGAGATGCGGTAGCGCTCGGTCATGCCAACGCCTTGGGTCGAATTCTGCCCAGATTCTATCAGTTCCTGGTCAATTCAGGTCGCTGCACGGCTCCGTGTCGAGTAGATGAAGACGACAGGCGGTTCACGGCAACCGCATTGGTTAGGTACATTGTCGCCCTGTCGGTTGCGGCGGACTTCAGAGTTGCCGCGGTGAAACACCGTCGGCGAACCACCATAAATGCCGGCCAAGTGCGTGAACGAGATCAGGATGGAACATTTCGACGTGGCGATCGTTGGCGCGGGCATCTCGGGCATTGGCGCGGCGTGCCATCTGCAGATGCGGTGCCCCAACAAGACCTATGTGATCCTCGAGAGCCGTGACGCGCTGGGCGGCACCTGGGACTTGTACCGTTATCCGGGCATCCGTTCGGACAGCGACATGCAAACGCTCGGCTATGAATTCAAACCGTGGGTGGCCGACAAATCCATTGCCGATGGCCCCGCCATACTCGACTACGTGAGGGAAACCGCCGAGGAGAACGGCATACTCAGACATATCCTGTACAAACGCAGGGTGCAACATGCGGCGTGGTCGACCGACAACGCACGCTGGACCCTGGATCTCGGGTCCAGCGACCAGGATGCCGAACCCAGCCGGATCAGCTGCAATTTTCTGCTCATGTGCAGCGGTTACTTCAGTTATGACCAACCCTATCGACCGAAATTCGATGGTGAGCAAACGTTCACCGGGCCCCTGTTCCACCCACAACTGTGGCCGCGGGATCTGGACTACACCGGCAAGCGGGTCGTGGTCGTCGGCAGCGGCGCCACCGCCATCACCCTGCTCCCGGCGATGGCCGGCAAAGCCAGCCACGTCACCCTGCTGCAACGCTCGCCCAGCTACGTGGTTTCGTACCCGGACCGGGACATCATCGCCAATACGCTCCGGAACTGGCTGCCGGAGAAGCTCGCCTATTGGATTACCCGGTTTAAAAACATAAGACTGCAACACCATGTCTACCACCAGGCCCGACGCAGTCCCCGGACGGTGAAAAAACTGCTGTTGAGCGGCGTGCGCAAGCAACTCGGTCCGGACTATGACGTGGACACCCATTTCACGCCGCACTACGCGCCCTGGGACCAGCGTCTGTGTCTCGCCCCCAATGGGGATCTGTTCCAGGCGATCCGCTCGGGCAAGGCGTCGGTGGTGACGGATCGTATCGACCACATCACTGGTAACGGTATCCGGCTGCGGTCGGGCGCAACCCTGGAGGCTGACATCATCATCCTCGCCACCGGGCTCAACGTGAGACTGCTGGGGGGCGTGGACTTCGACGTGGACGGGGATCCAGTCGAGTTTCCGGAAACCTACACCTACAAAGGCAGGATGTACTCCGATGTACCCAATCTTGTGCATACCTTCGGTTATCTGAATGCGTCCTGGACGCTTCGGGCAGATCTCACCGCCGAGTTCACCTGCCGGCTACTCAATCGAATGGACCGACTCGGCATGCGGCAATGCACGCCGCGATTGCGCGCCCAGGACCGCGACATGTCGCGACGGCCCGGGGTCGAAGGTTTCTCAGCGGGCTATGTGCGGCGAGCGATGCCCCTGTTTCCAAAGCAAGGCGACCACGCGCCGTGGATCAATCTGCAGAACTACTTCGCCGATAAGAAACTGATCCGCACCGATCCCCAGAAGGATGGCGCCCTCGTGTTCGACAACCCGCGGGGCGGACTCTAAATCCCGTCATTTTTTTGTTCCCGTCGGGCAGCGCGCTGTGCTGGGCGCACCCTACCGGCCTTGCACCCTCCGCTGCATGTGCATGTCACGGAACATCTTCGCTCTGACGCCCCGCTTCTCGACCGGGTCGCAATTCATTCAGGGCCCGACGTAGACTGAGACCGGTGGCAAAGCCCGCACTGTTTCAAGGTTGATGCAAACACGGTGATCGATCGCGTCCGTTTTTTCCTGAATCGCATCAGAGAACGATTGTGGATCCGGCCACTGGTGGCCTGTCTTCTGTCCATTGCCGGGGCGCTGCTGGCAACCATGGCGGACAGGTCCAAACTGGGCCTGCATCTTCCGGACATCAGCTCGGACACCATAGAAACCCTGCTGTCCATCATGTCATCCAGCATGCTGGTGATCGCAACCCTGGCCGTCACTTCCATGCTCTCGGCATACGCATCGGCCAGCAGCATCGCCACGCCCCGCTCATTTTCCCTGATCGTGGCGGACGACGTCTCCCAGAACGCTCTGTCCACTTTCGTCGGCGCATTCATCTTCAGTGTTGTCGCATTGATCGCCGTGGCCAACGGCTACTACGGGAAAGGCGGCCGCTTCGCCGTGTTCAGCCTGACCCTGCTGGTGCTTGCCATCGTCATTGTCATGTTCGTGCGCTGGGTGGACCGCATCGCGCGTCTCGGTCGCCTGGGCGAAAGCGTGGCCAAGGTGGAGACGGCGACGGCCCGCGCGCTCGATCATAGGCGATGCGCGCCCACCCTGGGTGGCATACCGGCAGAATCGGACCCGCACCGGGGGCGGGCGGTATTCTGCAGCACCGTGGGCTACGTGCAGCGGGTGGATGTGAGCGCCCTGCAGGCTTACTGTGAACAGGCCGCAACCCGGATTCAGCTTGCGGCCCTGCCCGGCGCCTTCATCGCGCCGGGACGCCCGCTGGCTTACGTGTTCTCGGACACCAACGAACCGCCGAGGGACGAAGCCGATGCGGTCGTACCGGCCTTTGTCATTGGTGACGACAGGCTGTTCGACGAGGATCCTCGCTTCGGCCTGATCGTGTTGTCCGAGATTGCCAGTCGCGCCCTTTCACCCGGGATCAATGACCCGGGCACCGCGATCCAGGTGATCAGCACCCTGGTTCGATTGTTTGCACTCTGGGCCAAGCCGCTGGGAGAGGATGACCAACACGAACCGGAGTACGATCGCGTGGAGGTGCCCGAAATCTCCCTAAACGACATGTTCGACGACGCATTCAGTCCAATCGCCCGGGACGGGGCGGCGACGGTCGAGGTTGCGATGCGCCTGCAGAAGGCCTTCGCGTCCCTGGCTTCGATCGGTGACAGCGCCATGGATATTACGGCGCGTGACCATGCCCGCACAGCGCTGGCCAGGGCCGAACAGGCATTGGTCCTGCACCAGGATCTGGCGCGGGTACGAACGCTGGCGGCATTCGCGCGAACCGACTGACCGATGCGGCGATTCCCAGGGATGTGGGCGTCGCCCGCGTTTCCAATCACTCCGCGATGCAGATCTCCACATCGGCCAGGGACAAACCGTCGACGAAGCGCCTATCCAGGCTCTGATCGGTGACCAGCATATGGATCGCGTCGGGGCCGCACACGCGGATCAGACCCTGACGACCGAACTTGCTGCCGTCGGCGACGATGATGGTTTGCTGCGCCTGCCGCATGACCGCGCGGGAAAACTCCGCCTCGCAGAGATGATAATCCATAAAATCCAGCGCCGCGCTGACGGCGCCGATGGACAAGACGGCTCGCTGGACCCGGAACTGACTGACAAAATCAATCGCCGAGGGGCCAAACACCGCCGCATCGTCGGCCCGCAGTTCGCCACCGGCAATAAACACACGATTGCCGTTTCGATGCGCCAGGGTGCGGGCGATCTCGGTGCAGTTGGTGACCACAGTCAGTCCCGCATGGGCCGAAAGCGCCTGGGCCACGTAGGCGGTGGTGGATCCGGTGTCCAGCATCAACGACTCGCCGTCCCGGATCATACCCGCCACGGCGTCGGCAATCCGGCGCTTGGCTTCACCCCGCTCAGCCAGGCGCCGCTGGAACGGGGGCTCCTGAAACCGGTCCGGAAGCACCACCCCGCCGTGCACCCGATGCAGCTGCCCACCCTCAACCAACGGCTGGATGTTTCGGCGGATGGTCTCGCTGGACACCCCCAGGCGCCCGGCCAGCTCGCTGATGGCACAGGACCCGGACAGACGGACTTCATGCAGTATGTCCGACTGGCGACGGCTGGCCTGCATACCCTGGGCTCCGAACGGTTGATCGTGACTCGAAGCCTAGTCATGAATGGGCACCAAAACCACATTCATCCACAAAAAATGTGTGTATCGTGTGGCTTTCTGCCGGTTCCGTGTGGATAGGACGTTGACAGACGCTCCGCCCCTGACTAGACCTAGTGATGTGCTGTTACACCGGATTCATGCCCATACGTCATTGAGGAGAAGCCGCCGATGAAGCGTGCGCCACGACCATTTGGACTCGCCGCGACCAGCCTGCTGGCCCTGGCCTTATCGTCCACCGCTGCTCTGTCCGCGGTGGAGTCCGAGGACCCGATCAAGCTCACCCTGCACGACTGGACCGGGCAGCTCATCACCACCCAGTTGATGGGTGAGGTCCTGCAGAAAGCCGGTTACAACGTGGACTATGTTCAGGCCGACTACATCGCCCAGTTTGCGGGGCTAAAAACCGGTGACCTGGATGTCGCCATGGAGATCTGGGAAACCACCGGCCGGGACGCGATGGACGAGGCCATTGCCACCGCCAAGGTGGAAAACCTGGGCGAAACCGGCATGCAGGCAATCGAGGAATGGTGGTACCCCGAGTACATGAAGGAGAAGTGCCCCGGCCTGCCCAACTGGGAAGCTCTGAACGACTGCGCCGAGGTTTTCTCCACCGCGGAGACGGCGCCGAAGGGGCGGTATTTGGGTGGGCCGGTGACCTGGGGCGGCTACGACGACGAACGGGTCGAGGCGCTGGAACTGGACTACGAAGTGGTCCACGCAGGGACCGATGCGGCGCTGTTCGCCGAACTGGAATCGGCCTACCAGCGCCAGGCGCCGGTCCTGCTGTGGGTGTACTCGCCACACTGGGCCACCGCCAAGTACAAGGGCGAGTGGGTGGAGTTTCCAGCCTACAGCGCCGAGTGCTACGGCGACCCGGCCACCGGCATCAACCCGGACATGGCCTACGACTGCGGCAAGCCCCGTGGGCCAATCTGGAAGGTGGCCTGGTCCGGTGTCAAGGACAAGTGGCCCGGCGCATACGAGGCGATCAAGGCATTCAACGTGGATAACGATGAAATGGCCGAGATGATCGTCAAGGTGGATTTGGACGGACAGACCGTGGACGCAGTGGTGGCGGAGTGGATCGCCGCCAACGAAGACCGGTGGATGGGGTGGATCGGACAATAGAGCCCTGGACGGGCGGGCCTGGGCCCGCCTTTTTTGTGTCGTCGTATTGACCCATCATCTCAATCGTGACCGGAACAGCATGCCGCAGGCATCCACCAAACTGGCCTGTAACAACGTCTGGAAACTGTTCGGCCCGGACCCGCATGGGTTTCTGAACAATATCCAGGGGGAACCCGATCCCGAAACACTGGCCGAGGCCGGGCTGATCGCCGCGGTCCGAGCGGTGGACCTGGAGGTTCAGGAGGGCGAGATCTTCGTCATCATGGGGCTGTCCGGCTCGGGCAAATCCACCCTGGTGCGGTGTTTGTCGCGACTCATCGAACCCACCCGCGGCCAGATCCTGTTCAACGGCCAGGATCTGCTCACCGCCAGCGAGCGGGAGATGATCGAGATTCGCCGTCACAAAATGGGCATGGTGTTCCAGCACTTCGCTCTGCTGCCCCATCGCACGGTGCTGGGCAACGTGGGGTTCCCGTTGGAGGTTCAGGGCGTCGATCGCGCCCGTCGTGAAGCGCGCGCCCTCAAGGTGATCGAACTGGTCGGGCTGGCCGGACGGGAGCACGACTATCCCCGGGCGCTTTCCGGGGGACAGCAGCAGCGCGTCGGCATCGCGCGCTCGCTGGCGGTGGAGCCGGAGCTGTGGTTTCTGGACGAGCCGTTCTCGGCCCTGGACCCCCTGATCCGGCGGGAGATGCAGGACGAATTTCTACGACTGCAAAGCGTGCTGCATAAGAGCATCGTGTTCATCACCCACGATTTCGACGAGGCCATCCGCCTGGCCGATCGCATCGCCATCATGAAGGACGGCGCCCTGGTGCAGGTCGGCACCCCCGAACAGTTGGTGCTGAAGCCGGCCGACGACTATGTGGCCGAGTTCACCCAGCATGTGGATCGGGCCAAGGTGCTGTCGGTGGGCGCAATCATGACACCGGCGACAGACGGGCCGGGCTTTGCCGGCAGCTTGAACGTCGATGATCGCGTCGCCGCCATCGCCGCCCGGGTGGAGGCGGCGGAACAGCCGTTCGCCGTGATCGACGCCCACGGGGAACGGGTGGGCCAGGTGACGCGGCACGCCGTGATCGACGTCCTGGTGGGCCGGGAGCTGGGCGAGTGACTACTACCGGTCGCGGTGCATCCGGCACGGTCAACCCATCTTCGGCCATGGTCACACCCGGATTTACCTGGTCGCCGGGCCGGGCCTTCTGGGTCGTGGCGGCGCTGGTATCCGCGCTTTTTTACCTGTTTGGCAAGGATTGGCTGCCGAAATGGGCGCTCAGCTACCCGCGCCAATGGAACCTGCCCCTCAAGACCGAGATCGGGGTGTTCATGAACTGGCTGGTGGAAGACGCCACCCTGGGCCCGATTAGCTTTCAGGAGTTTACCCGGGGCGTGGCCTGGCTGTTGGAATGGCCGTTGAACGCCGCCACCAGCGTGTTGGCCACGGGACTGATGTCCGGGCCCGGCTCGTCGGCGGTTCAACTGCTGCCACCCCTGTCCTGGCTGGCGGTGATCGCGGTGGTGGTGGCCATGGGCCATTACGCGCGCAGCCGGGGGCTGGCCGCGCTGGTGGGTGGCTGTTTTCTGTATCTTGCGGTGTTTGGTCAGTGGCACAGCGCCATGGTCACCCTGGCCTCCATCGTCATCGCGGTGCCCATCGGTATCGTCGGCGGACTGGCGGTGGGCATCGCCGGCTACCGCTGGCGCGGCCTGGAGCGGCTGCTGACCCCTCTGCTGGATCTCATGCAGACGATCCCGATCTTCGCCTATCTGGTGCCCATCCTGTTCCTGTTCGGGTTCGGACCGGTGGCGGCCATGATCGGCACCATCATCTACGCCATGCCGCCGATGGTACGCATCACCATGCTGTCTTTGCGGAGCGTGCCCGGCGAGCTGGTGGAATTCGGGCGCATGGCGGGCTGCAGCCGGCGCCAGCTGATGTGGAAAGTGCTGGTGCCCGCGGCCCGACCCGGGCTCATGATCGGGGTCAACCAGGTCATCATGTTGTCCCTCAACATGGTGATCATCGCATCCATGATCGGTGCCGGCGGTCTCGGCTACGATGTGCTGACCTCGCTGCGCAGACTCGACATCGGCGGTGGCGTGGAGGCCGGCATCGCCATCGTGGTGCTGGCGGTGGCCTTGGACCGCCTCAGCGACGCCTACGCACGGCGCGAGCCCCGTTCCGGCAGTCCGACACGCGGCGGGCTGTTGAAACGCCATCCCTGGACCGTGACCTGCCTGCTGGTGGTGCTGGGCACCGGCCTGGCCGGGCTGGTGATACCGGCTTTCCAGACCTACCCGGCCCAGTGGCAGATCACCACCGGTAACGGCTGGAGCGATCTGGTCAAATGGATCAACGTCAACTTTTACGACGCTCTGGAAGCGATCAAAACCGCCCTGCTCCTGAACGTGCTGATACCGGTGAAACGCTTTCTCCTGGCCATGCCCTGGGCCTGGGTCACGCTGCTGCTGACGGTGGGGGCGTGGCAACTGGCCGGCACCCGCCTGGCGGCGCTGGTGCTGGCGTTGTGCGCGTTCATCATTGTAAACGGGCAATGGCCCAAGGCGATGGTGTCGGTCTACCTGTGCGGGATCTCGGTGGTGATCGCGTCCCTGATCGGCATTTCCGCCGGCATCGTTTCGGCACCCAGACCGCGTCTCTGGCAGACGATGCGGGTAGTGGTGGATACCCTGCAAACCCTGCCCAGCTTTGTCTACCTGATCCCGGTGGTCATGCTGTTTCGGGTTGGGGATTTCTCGGCCATGATCGCCATCGTCGCCTATTCGGTGGTGCCGGCCATTCGCTACACCGTGCATGGCATCCAGAAAGTGGACCCGCAACTGATCGAGGCAGGGGTGGTCTCGGGCTGCACCCGGCGCCAGGTTTTGTGGAAAATCCAACTGCCCCTGGCCATGCCCGAGATCATGCTCGGCATCAATCAAACCATCATGCTGGCGTTGTCGATGCTGGTGATCACGGCATTGGTGGGCACACGGGATCTGGGTCAGGAGGTGTACATCGCCCTCACCAAAGCCGATACCGGACGTGGCCTGGTGGCCGGGCTGTCGGTGGCCTTTATCGCCATAATCGCCGATCGCATGATCGCTGCCGGCGTGGCGCGGATGCGCAGGCGTCTCGGGGTGGACGCGTGAACCCCGCGCTGGAACGAATCCACAGCCTGCCCTGCTGGCGGGGCCCGATCACGCCGGAACCGCTCGGGGGCGGCATCACCAACCTGAATTTTGTCGTCCGGGATGGCCCCAGACGCTATGTGGTTCGGGTGGGCGACGACATCCCGGTGCATCAGATCATGCGCTTCAACGAACTCGCCGCCAGCCGAGCCGCTCACGCGGCCGGCCTCTCGCCGGCCGTGGTCTATGCCGAGCCCGGCGCCACGGTATTGGACTTCATCGAGGCACGCACCCTGGCCGAGATCGATATCCGGGAACGGCCCATGCTGGAGCGCATCCTGTCGCTGGTGGCACGCTGTCATCGGTGCCTGCCCTGTCACCTGCGCGGCCCGGTGCTGGCATTCTGGGTGTTTCACGTGGTGCGGGACTACGCCCATACCCTGGAGGCGGATGACAGCCGCTGGGTTCCGCGATTGCCCACATTCCTGAAACGGGCGGCGGATCTGGAGCGTGCTGTGGGTCCGGTGGAGATCGTGCTCGGACACAACGATCTCCTGGCCGGCAACTTTCTGGACGACGGCCGGCGCCTGTGGCTGATCGACTGGGACTATGCCGGATTCAACAGTCCCTTGTTCGACCTGGGCGGGCTCGCCTCCAACAACGCGCTCCGGGAGGAAGATGAGCGCTGGCTGCTGGAGCAGTATTTCGAACGCCCGTTGGATGACGGCCTCTGGCGACGTTACCAGGCCATGAAATGCGCCTCCCTGCTGCGCGAAACCCTATGGAGCATGGTTTCGGAAATCCATTCGGCCCTGGATTTCGACTACCGCAGCTATACCGAGCAGAACCTGACCCGCTTCGAAACAGCCTGGCAGGCGTTCGAGCAGACATGAGGATCCCATGAGCGATTTGCCCAGACAGGCCCGTGTGGTCATCATCGGAGGCGGCATCATCGGCTGCTCCACCGCCTACCATCTGGCGGCCCTGGGGATCGACGAAGTGGTGCTGATCGAACGGGCCAAGCTCACCTCAGGCTCCACCTTCCACGCCGCCGGGCTGGTGGGCCAGTTGCGCAACAACGCCAACATTACCCAGTTGCTGGGTTACTCGGTGGATTTGTACCGGCGGCTGGAGACGGAAACCGGCCTGGCCACCGGCTGGAAAATGAACGGCGGTTTACGCCTGGCCTGCACTCATGCGCGCTGGACCGAAGTCAAACGACAGGCCACCACCGCACACTCGTTCGGGCTGGAGATGGACTTGCTCACCCCGGCGGAGGCACTGGCGCTTTGGCCGATAATGGACATTTCGGATCTGGTCGGCGCGGCGTTCTTGCCCACCGACGGCCAGGCCAACCCATCGGACATCACCCAGTCCCTGGCCCGGGGCGCCCGCACCCGCGGCGTGGCCGTTTTCGAGGACACCGCAGTCACCGGCATCGACATCGACGGGGGACAGGTGCGTGCCGTGGACACCTCCAGCGGACGGATTGACTGCGCCTGCATCGTCAACTGCGGTGGCCAGTGGGCACGGGAAATCGGGCGCATGGCCGGCGTCAACGTGCCCCTGGTCTCGGTACAGCATCAGTACATGGTCACCGAACCTATGGACGGCGTGCCGACGGGTCTGCCAACCCTGCGCGACCCTGACCGCCTGCTCTACTTCAAGGAAGAAGTGGGTGGTCTGGTCATGGGCGGCTATGAGCCCAACCCCATTCCCTGGGCCGAGGACGGCATCCCCGAGGGTTTCCAGTTTCAACTGCTGCAGCCCGACTGGGATCACTTCGAACCGCTGATGTCCGAGGCGTTGCTGCGGGTGCCCGCTTTGCAGCAGGCCGGCATCCGGGAACTGATTAACGGGCCGGAGAGCTTCACGCCGGACGGAAATTTCATCCTTGGCGAGGCGCCCGAGGTGCGGGGATTTTTCGTCGGCGCCGGTTTCAACGCCTTTGGCATCGCCTCCGGTGGCGGCGCCGGCATGGCACTGGCGGAATGGGTTGCCCGGGGCGAGCCGCCGTTCGATTTGTGGCCGGTGGACATCCGACGCTTCGGCCGGCCCCACGGCGACATCAACTGGGTGAGGCGACGCACCTTGGAAGCCTATGCCCGGCACTACACTCTGGCCTGGCCCCACGAGGAACCCGAAGCCGGCCGGCCCTGCCGGCGCTCACCGCTGTATGCGCGTTTGCTGGAACGCGGCGCCTGCTTCGGGGAAAAGCTGGGCTGGGAGCGCCCAAACTGGTTCGCCACCGAGGGGGAACGGGCCCAGGACCAATACAGTTTCGAGCGCCAGAACTGGTTCGAGGCGGTGGGCCGGGAGCACGCGGCGACCCGCAACCGGGTGGCGGTGTTCGACCAGTCGTCGTTCGCCAAATTCCTGCTCGTGGGTCGCGACGCCGAGGCAGCCCTGACCTGGATATGCGCCAACGACGTGACGCGGCCGCCCGGTCGGCTGGTCTACACCCAGATGCTGAATGCCCGGGGCGGTATCGAGTGCGACCTGACCGTGGCCCGGCTCGCCGCCGACCGCTACTACCTGGTCACCGGCACCGGATTCGCGACACACGACGCGGACTGGATCCGGCGCAACCTGCCGGACGGGCTCGACGCCCACTTGGTGGATGTCACCTCGGCCAATGCGGTGCTGAGCGTGATGGGGCCCAAGGCCCGGACACTGCTCGAGGCTTTGAGCCAGGACCCGCTGTCCAATGCCGGTTTCCCGTTCGGGGCCGTACGCGAAATCAGTGTTGCCGGCGCCCCGGTGCTGGCCATGCGGGTCACCTATGTGGGGGAACTGGGTTGGGAACTGCATGTGCCGGCGGAGTTCGCGGTCAACGTATACGACGCCGTGCTGGCGGCAGGTGCCAAGCTGGGTATTGCCGACGCGGGCTATCGCGCCATCGACAGTCTGCGCCTGGAGAAAGGCTATCGTGCCTGGGGATCGGACATCGGGCCGGACCACACGCCCTTGGAAGCCGGTCTCGGATGGGCGGTAAAACTGCGCACGGACCAGGCCTTTCTCGGCCGCGAGGCGTTGCTTGAACAACGCCAGTCGCCGCTGAAGAAACGCCTGGCCTGCTTCACCGTCTCCGACCCGGACATCGTGCTTCTGGGTCGCGAAACCCTGTATCGGAACGGCGAACGCGCGGGTTGGCTTACCTCCGCCGGTTTCGGCAACACCTTAGGTCTGAACATCGGCTACGGCTATGTGCGCAACGATGCGGGCGTGGACCAGACCTACCTGCAAACCGGACAGTACGAATTGGAAGTGGCGACACAGCGGATCCCCTGCACCGTGCATACCGGCCCGCTGTACGACCCGGACATGGAGCGAATCCGGGCATGAGCGCCAAGCCCGTTCCGGACCAGGCGCGCATCGTAATCATTGGCGGCGGCGCCGTGGGCTGCGCCATTGCCTATCACCTCACCCAGATGGGCGAGCGGGACGTACTGGTGCTGGAGAAAGCCCAGCTCACCCATGGCGCCACCTGGCATGCGGCCGGGTTGGTTGGGCAATTGCGCGGATCGCGCAGTCTGACCCGAATGATGCAGAACAGCGTCGCATTGATGGATCGTCTGGCCGGGGAAACCGGTCAGGAGACCGGATGGCGGCGGGTCGGCAGCCTCCGGGCCGCCTCCAGCAAGGCCCGTTGGCAGGAGATACGCCGCACCGCCACGACGGCCCGCAGCTTTGGCTTCGAGATGCATTTGCTGTCAGCGGGCGAGGCCCGGGATCTGTTCCCGCTGATGTCCACCGATGGCGTTGAAGGGGTCGCCTACGTGCCGTCCGACGGCTACATCGATCCTTACAGCTATACCATGGCCCTGGCCGCCGGGGCGCGGGCCGGCGGCGCACACATCCGCGAGGGCGCGAACGTTACCGCCCTGGAGAGACGCGGACGGCGGATCGTATCGGTGACCACAGACCAGGGCGTGGTGAAATGCGAGGTACTGGTCAATGCGGCCGGCATGTGGGCCCGGGAGCTGGGTGCGCTGGCCGGTGTCCCGGTTCCCGCCGGCGCGGTGGAACACCAGTATTGCGTCACCGATAAATCGCAGAATATACCCGTGGACCTGCCCACGTTCCGCGATCCGGACCACAACTTCTATCTCAAGCCGGAAGTGGGCGGACTGGTGATCGGCGGCTGGGAGGAAGGCACCCGCCCGTTCGGCGTGGACGGCATTCCGCCGGGTTTTGGCCGTGCGCTGTTCGATGGCAATTTCGACCGCTTCGAGCGCATCCTGCTGCCCGCCGCCCAACGCGTTCCGGTGCTCAACGAACTGGGTATACAGACCCTGATCAACGGCCCTATCCCCATGTCACCCGACGGTGAACCGGTGATGGGCAGGGCGCCGGAACTGGACAATTTTTATCTGGCCTGCGGCTTCACCGCCGGTGTCGCCGCCTCGGGCGGCGCCGGCCAGGCCATGGCGCAATGGATACTGACCCACCGGACCAGCCTGGATCTCTGGCCCTTCGACGTGCGCCGTTTTGGTGAGCATCATATGAACCCGCGGCTGCTGCACGAACGCTGCGTGGAGGCCTACGCGGCCTACTACAAACTGCATTTGCCCGGGGAGGAGCCGGAAAGCGCCCGTGGCGTGCGCCGCTCGCCAATGTACGACGCCCTGCTCCAGCGGGGTGCGGTATATGGCAGCAAGTTCGGCTGGGAACGGCCACTGGTGTTCGCGTCCGCCGCCGGCACCACAGCGGCGGGGTTTGATCGGCCGGGATGGCGGGAAACCGTCGGCTGGGAGCACCGTCAGGTTCGGGAGAACGTGGCCCTGATCGATCAGACCTCCTTCGCCAAGTTCGAGATCCACGGGCGCAACGCATTCAAAACCCTGCAATGGCTGGCGACCAACGACCTGGACCGCGCGCCCGGCAGCGTCATCTACACCCAGATGTGCAATACCCGGGGCGGCATAGAGGCCGACGTCACCCTGATCCGGCTCGCCGAGGACCGGTTTTACCTGGTGACCGGCAGCGGCTTTGGCGTCCACGACGGCGACTGGATCCGTCGGCACCTGCCCGGCGACGGCACGGTGACCCTGAGCGAGACCACATCCGCCCGGGCGGTGATCAACATCTGTGGCCCCAATGCCCGGGCGGTATTGCAGTCCGTATGCGATGCCGACCTGAGCCACGAGGCATTCCCCTACATGAGCGCGCGCACGGTCTGGATCGGCTATGCGCCGGTGCTGGCAGTGCGCATCACCTATGTGGGTGAACTGGGGTGGGAACTGCACATACCGGTGGAGTACGCCGCCCAGGTGTATGAGACCCTGCGCAGCGCGGGCGAGGCATACCACATCGCCGACGTGGGCTATCGGGCGATAGACAGTCTGCGCATGGAGAAACGCTATTTGTACTGGAGCAGCGACATTTCCCCCGAGTACACACCCTATGAGGCCGGACTCGGCTTTTGCGTCAAACCGGGCAAGGGGGATTTTCTCGGCGCGGAGGCACTGGCCCGGCAGCGGGAAACCAAGCCCGACCGGCATCTGTGCACACTGCTGCTGGCGCCAGACACACCGCTGTTCGGGGGTGAGGCGATCTGGGCAGACGAACGCATCGTCGGCACCACCACCAGCGGCAACCAGGGTTACACCGTGGGCAAAACCATCGCATTCGGTTACGTTCCGGCGGCGTATCGGGCCCGGCATGAGTTCGAAGTGGAGGCCTTTGGCGAACGCCATCCCGCGAACCGGGTGGACCGGTGCCCGTATGATCCGGATCGACACCGGATTCTGAGCTGAACGCCCGGCTTCCCGGGGTTCACGGCGAAATCAGAGGCACGAACATGGATGCGAATCTGACCGAGGCGATGGAACGGATCCCGCTGCTGTCGGCGCTGGACAAAAGCGCGCTGACGACAGAACGCATGGGCGGGCTGACCAACCTGGTGTTCCACGTCACCGGGCAGGGTCAAGACTGCGTACTGCGGATACCAGGGCCCGGAACAGAGGCCTATATCGATCGCCAGGTGGAGCTGCACAACGCCCGGGCGGCGGCCGACGCGGGGGTCTCGCCCCAGGTGCTGTTCGGCGACGCCGACAGCGGGCTCATGGTGACCCGCTACGTGGCGGGCGCGTTCACCATGAGCCCGGAGGCGTTCGCTACCCGTCCCGGCGCCCCGGGTCGAGCAGCACACGCGTTTCGGCAGCTGCACGGCAGCGGCCAGGCGTTTCGCTTTCGCTTCGAGCTGTTTGCCATGATCGACGAGTACCTGGGGCATCTTGAGCGCCTGGGGTCGGAACTGCCCGAGGGCTATCACCGGGTGGTGGCGGAGGCCGATACGGTGCGCCGGGTTCTGGATCGACACCCGGCGGATCTGGCGCCGTGTCACTGCGATCCCCTCTGCGAGAATTTTCTGGACCAGGGTAGCCGCATGTGGATCGTCGACTGGGAGTACTCGGGCATGAACGATCCGCTGTGGGATCTGGGCGATCTGTCGGTGGAGGCCGGCTTTAATGAACGGCAGGACCGTGAGCTGATGACAGCCTACTGTGAGGGTGAGCCGACGGCAGCACAATTCGGCCGCATGGTCATATACAAGGCCATGTGCGACCTCCTGTGGACCCTCTGGGGTCTGATCCAGCACGCCAACGACAACCCGGCGGAGGATTTCTGGGCCTACTCGGTAGGGCGTTTCGAGCGCTGCAAGAAGCTGATGGCCACGCCCGGCTTCGCACAGCACCTGGCGGCAGTGGATCGCGGTTGAGATCGGACCCACTGCTGCCGCACACTGTAGCCGCAAGCAACTGTCTTCGAACTGCGGCACAGTTCCAAGTCGGCAACCGCAAAGGCCCATTTCATGGATCTCAGCATGGCCCCACTCCGTACACTGCGCACCCTGGCCGGCCGGCTGGCAGCCCCCTTGGTGCTGGCGCTCGCCGTCGGATGCGCCACCACCTCAAGCACAAAAATGCAATTGGATCCCAAGCCCGGCGCGGGACAGACCATCACCTACGATCGTGGGCAGGCTCAGGTGCAAACCGGGGGCAGTAACCCGGTGAGGATGACGCTGGTCGACTACGCCGAAGATCAGATACTCCTGCACCTCAGGGTGGAGGATCGCGCTGACGTGAGCTATTTGTTCTCCGAACAGAGCGTGTCCGGTGAGATGATCTCCAGCAGCGGGGCCCGTCCGATCCGTTTCTACGCCTACGAGGAGGCGGTGGAACTGGTGGACGACAGCGACGAGAAGCTGGCGGCCGAAGCCGGCTCTACCGCGGTCAGCGTAGGCTCCCGGGTGGTGCCCTACGGCGGAACCATCGGTTCGCTGGCCCAGCTTGCCATGGTCGCCAACGCTCAGAACAGCGGAGATCCCGAGGCACGACTGGATGCCCTGACCCAGGCGGCCATTGCCAATAATCGCTACATTCGCCGCAACTCCATGCGCCCGGGCGGCGAGTACGACGGCCTGCTGCGGGCCCAGCTTCCTGAGTCGCTGGCGACATGCGAATCCCTGCGCTTCCAGGTCCAGGCCGGAACCGAGCTGCACCGTTTCCAATTTCAATGCAGCGCGGTGGAGGGTCCTTGAGGAAACCCTACAGCCCCTCGATCCAGGGTCCGAATTCCGGTCTGAAATGGACCACACCCTCGAGGATACCGGCGGCATAGTTGCCGTTCATGCCCAGGTAGCCACCCCGGGCCAGATAGAGCGCGTCCGGGTGACCGGCGGCCCGGGCCATTTCCTGTGCGGACCGCCGCACCGGCGCCGCCGCATTGGCAACCAGCACCGACTGAATGGCGCTGGCCATCACGTCCAGATCATTGCCGCTGTCGCCGGCGAATGTCACCGCGCCATATTCCAGCCCCAGACGTTGGCGTAGGAACTCCACCGCATGCAGTTTGGTGGCGGATTCGGGCAACACGTCCAGCAGACCGATAGCGGCCGGCTCATCGATGCTCCACACCAGACTGGCGCGCACCCCCAGAGCCCGCAGCCGAGCCGCCATGACATTCAGCAGTTCTTCACGGTCCGCCTGCAAGGACACGTAATAGCTCAGTTTGTGCCGGTTCTGCCTGGCCGCCTCCTGCAAACTCAGAGCCGGGAGATCGGCAAACAACCCGCTCAACGCCTCATGGTCGTGGCCGGCCAAGTCCGAATCGATGGCCCCCTCCCAGTCGCGCCACTTGCGCCATCGGCGCCCGGTCCGGGTCTGAATACGCGTACCCACATCGGTGATGGCGAATTGCGGTTGCGGCAGCCGGTACTCGGCGATGGCCTGCTCCAGCAAGGCCAGGTGGCGCCCGGTCACATAGGCCAGGGCCAGCTCCGGCCGGCTGGCGAGGCGCGCGAACAGCGGTCGGGCCTGGGGCGACTCGGGCTCCGGGCCGTTGGGCAGCAGGGTCCGGTCCAGATCGGTACAGATCAGGTAACGCGGCGCGGTCATGGCCCAGCGCCGGCTTGCAGCTGATTGCCAACGTGGAAGAAATCGAAATGTTCGATCGCCTCGAGTATGCCCTGGGCATGGGCTTGTTCGGCATAGTAAACCCGATCGATGTCCACCAGGTGGGACAGCTCCTCATGGTGCCTGTTGGCCACCACCACCGCCAGCGTATTACCCCGAATCATATCCTCGTCGGCGCCCGAACCGCCGGCCGCCAGCACATGCTCCAGGGGGATGCCCCAATGGTCGGCCACATAGCGCAAGGCCATGCCCTTGGAAGCGCGGATCGGCAGAATGTCCAGAAACTGACCGAAGGAGACGACCACGTTGACCACCAGCTCCTCCTGGTAGAGCAGACCGTTGATTTCCTCATGGCTGGGCGCGATCCGCGGGTCGTAGTAGTAGCTGACCTTGAAACGACTTTGCTCGTTCTTCGGCTGCAGTTCCAATCCGGGCAGGTCCGAGAGCAGGCGGCGCACCACGTGGGGAGTCCAACCGTGGTCGATGTGTTGCGGCCAATACGCATCGGCGGTCAGGTCCGGGGCATAGTGGATGGCGGTGCCCCCGCTGGTGATGAGTACATCGGGGTCGGGGATGCCGTGGGCGCGCATGACCTTGAGCGCCGAGTCCAGACGCCGGCCGGTAGCGATGCCAAAGGTCGCGTTTCGGCGATTGGCGCGCAGCACCTCGACAAACCTGGGTAAGGCGGATTGATCGCCCAGCAGCGTCTGGTCCAGGTCGGTGAAAATCGCCCGATCGTGGTACAGCATGGGCCGCTGGCTGGGCGGTACACGTTCAAGCACCTCGGTTTTCTCCACCAACGGCCGCACGATTTTGAGATAGCGGGCGGCGTGTGCGTCCCAGGAATAGTGTTCCCGCACGCCTTTCAACCCCCGGTCCACGTAGGTTTGCCGCTGGCTTGCGTGCGCCAGCACGGACAGCAGTGCGGAGGCGATGGCCTCCGTGTCCAGAGGATCGATCAGCAGACCGTTTTCACAGTTGCCGATGATGTCCCGGGGCCCGCCGTCCTCTGTCGCCACGATCGGCAAACCGCTGGCCGCCGCCTCGATCAGGGTCAGGCCGAAGGGCTCGGTGAGGGCTGGGTTGACAAACACGCCGCCAGACAGAGCGGCAATCCGATAGATCACCGACACGTCGTCTGCCTGATGGCGCTTCGGGTAGGCGACCCGCCCGTACAAATCGTAGCGGTCGATGGACAGAAGAAGTTGGGTCAACACCTCCTGGGCGCCCTCGTCCAGATCCATGATGTCTTCCCGATTGCCGACGATGATCACCAGGTTGGCCAAAGCCTGCAATCGGGGGGATGCGCCATAGGCTTCCAGCAGCGCAGCGATATTCTTGCGCGGGTCCGGCCGTGACAAAGCCAGTATCACGGGCTTGTCGGGATCGTCCAGAAAACGCCGGATCTCCTGGCCGATGGGGCTCTGCCACTCATTACCCTGTGGCGGATGAAACAGCGTGAGATCGGTACCCGGAGGTATCACCCGCATCTGGTCGGGTTGATAGTGATCGTAGAGTTCGTACTGTTCTTCGATTTCCTGGTGGGTGCTGGTAATCACCCGGTCCGCACTGGCCAGGGTCAGCTCTTCGGCCTCGATCCGGCGTGACATGTTGTAACGCTCATCGACCGCCTGGGAGGACAAACCCGTGGCCAGAAACCGACGGCGTTTGACCCGGCCAAGGGAATGGCCGGTATGGACCAGGGGCACACCCAGGAAATGGGCCAGGCGGCTGCCCACATATCCGGCATCGGCATAGTGGCTATGGATGACGTCGGGTTGCCGATCGGCTTGGCGGAACAGTGCCAGCATGTTGTCGACAAAGGAGTCCAGGTGATCCCACAGGACCTCCTTGGGTAAATACTCCTCCACCGGGCCGGCGACGATGCGAACGATACGCGCGCGGTCTTCCAGAATCTCCCGCTCCCGGGCGTAGTCCGGGTCGGTATCGGGTGCCGCGATCAAACGGGTAAACAGGTCCACCCCGGCAATGCCCGGCTGTCGGGCCAGGAATCGGGCCAGTTCCACCACATACTTGACCTGGCCGCCGGTGTCGGCGTCGCGGCCAAGTTCCAGATCGTGCCCGCGCACCAGCCCATGGGCACTGATCATGGCAATGTAGATTCCGTCCCCGTCCCAATCGGTGTTCGACATCGGTTTCCTTTTGTGGGCAGCGTCACTCAGACCAGGGTTTCAACCGCCACCCGCTGCGCATAGACTGCAAGCCGCTATGTAAACATAAACCCTGCACTCATATCCTCCACTCAGGCACGATGTACGAACAAGTCTCCCATTCTCTGCTGAACGATATTCTGGACCAGCTCAAGCCGGAAATCCGCGAGCGCAACATTCGCCATTTTTACACCCGGCTGGGGGCGAATTTCTATGCCATCCATTCCACTTTCCACTACTTGTACGGCCAGCGGGACGACTTCCAGGAAAAAGCCGTGCGTCTGGTGGAAGTGCTTGCCAGCCAGTACATCCGGCGCAGCCAAACCCGGCGAGAGCTGGACAGCGCGCGCGAGCGCGACCACAACTGGTTCCTGAGCCAGGAG
Source organism: Candidatus Competibacteraceae bacterium (assembly GCA_024641125.1). Taxonomy (GTDB): domain Bacteria; phylum Pseudomonadota; class Gammaproteobacteria; order Competibacterales; family JAHEDQ01; genus JAHEDQ01. Next base: position 23,088 of record JAHEDQ010000039.1, read on the forward strand.
TGGGTGGGCATGGCCGTGTACACCGACGGCTTCGCCGGCAACATCGAGGGTTTGCGCGAGCACCTGCCCTATGTGCAGGAACTGGGCGTCAATATGCTGCACCTCATGCCCATGCTCAAATGCCCCGTGGGGGCATCGGACGGGGGATACGCGGTCAGCGATTTCCGCGATATCGACGCCCGTTTCGGGACCCTGGACCAGTTGCGGGACCTGTCAGAGCACTTACGCAAACGCAACATGCTGCTGACCCTGGACGTGGTGGTCAATCACACCTCCGACGAGCATGAATGGGCGCAAAAGGCCAGAGCCGGCGAGGCCCGCTATCAGGACTACTTCTACATGTTCGACACCCGTGAAGTGCCGGACATGTTCGAAGAAACCATGCCGGAAGTGTTCCCTGAGACCGCACCGGGCAACTTCACCTGGGACCCGATCATGGGTAAATGGGTGATGACGGTGTTCAACAACTACCAATGGGATCTCAACTACAGCAATCCCGACGTGTTCATCGAAATGGTGGACATCATCCTGTTCTGGGCCAACCAGGGCGCGGACATCGTCCGGCTGGACGCGGTGGCCTTCCTGTGGAAAAAAATCGGCACGACCTGTCAGAACGAGCGCGAGGCGCACCTGCTGCTGCAACTGATGAAGGATTGCTGCCAGGTTACCGCCCCCGGGGTGCTGTTCATCGCCGAGGCCATCGTGGCACCAGTTGAGATCATCAAGTATTTCGGCGAAGACGCGGTCATCGCCAAGGAATGCGAGATTGCCTACAACGCCGCCCTGATGGCCCTGCTGTGGGACGCCGTGGCCACCGCCAATGCCAAGCTGCTCAACCAGGGTACGCGCAGCCTCCCCGGCAAACTGGACCGGGCGACCTGGCTGAACTACATCCGCTGCCATGACGACATCGGCCTCGGGTTCGACGACGCCGACGTCTTTGCCGTGGGTTACGAACCGGCACCCCATCGCCGTTTTCTGCTGGACTACTATACCGGCGCCTATGACTCGTCGCCGGCCCGGGGCAAACCCTTCGGCCGCAACGAGAAAACCGGTGATGCCCGCATTTCCGGGTCATTGGCATCCCTGGCCGGGCTGGAGGCGGCACTGGACAGCGGGGACCCCCTGCAAATCGATCGGGCCGTGGACCTGGTGCTCACACTACACAGCCTGATCATGTCCTTCGGCGGCATTCCGCTGCTCTACTACGGCGACGAGATCGGCACCCTCAACGATGCGAGCTACCTGGAGGACGTGAGCAAAGCCAACGACTCACGCTGGATGCACCGGCCGCGAATCGACTGGCTAAAAGCGGAACAGAGGCACAATCACGGCAGCGTGGAGCAACGCCTGTTCCAGGGCCTGAAGAAAATGATCGCGGTTCGCAAAGCGACGCCCGCCTTCGCCGATTTCAACAACCGGGAACTGCTCACGGTCGACAACCCGCATTTGTTTGCGTTTCTACGCACCCACCCGGACTGGCCGCGGGAATCGGTCCTGGTTGTGGCCAACTTCGACCTCCATCCCCAACACATGGCCATGGCCGATCTGAGCAATCGCGGGCTGTTTCAGTATGGTCAACTGCTGGATCTGTACTCGGGCGGGTCGCCTGCCATCTTCAAGGATGAACTGGTGATTCCACCGCGTCGTTTCTACTGGCTGACCGATCAGGGCCGCGGCGGCCTCCGGTAGCCCTGCGGACGGCCCGGTTCATTCGCGCCGACCCTGCACCACACGATCGGGGGTCATGGCGCAAACACCAATTCCGGCTCGAATTGGGGCCATCAATCAGCAACCGGGCTGCGGCCACGCAACAGACTGTTGGCCAGACCCACGCGGCGCGCTTCGCGGCACTGATCCGGGCTGAGCCGGGTGTGTTCGGGTGCGGTCGATGCCTGCATGAGATTGTCGGGCTCGGTGACATGGACACCGTGATCCGAGAGCAGATGAAACAATTCATGGGCAAGGGCCACACCTGCATCCCGGGTGTAGCGGGTCACCCAGACGCTGTGACGCAAGTCGGGACGCTCTCGGGTGTTGCCGGTACCCAGAGTCATGGCGCCAAATGCTGGCTGCAGACGGGTGTCCCGCAGGAACACCACCCGACCCGCTGCTGGCGGCAGCGTCTGCAGCAGGTTCGAAGCCGTTTCCCAGTCGAAATCCAACCATCGATCCGACGTTCGCAGCCAATCAATGCGGCTGGGCAACAAAACGATATCGCATTGCGCCAGCACATGGGCGGCCTGCTCCAGAATCGTATCCACCCGTTCCCGGGTCCACCCCGCCCCCGCCAGCACCGCAACCGCGGGGTCCAGCCACAGGGCTTCCGCCGAGGGCCGTGCCAGCCCCCGCAGACGTTCAAGGGCGGAGTAGGAACGCACCACGGCTGCGTCCGGATAGACCTGCTCGGCCACCGCCGGATCGGCGATGACACCTCCGGCCACCCGGCGAACACCCGCCTGGGGTTCGGCCAGCGCAAGTATCGCGGCCTTCACGCGGCCGCTGTCCCAATCGGGATGCGCCTCCAGCAGACGAGCAGCCAGGGCGGTCACCCTCGGCGCCGCATAGCTCGATCCGGACACGGTCTGCACGATCCCGTCGAACCCGAGCGCCGGTTGCTGCTCACCCGGCACGATCAGGTCGACCCGCTCGGCGCCCCAGTTCGAACCCTGGGCCAGTTGCCCGCCCCCGTCGCCCGATGTCACGGCAATCAGGTTGTCCAGTTCCAGGGCCGCGGGATACACCGGTTCGGCATCCAGGTCGCGGTCGTTGTTACCGGCCGACGCGATAAACAGGATCTCGGGATGCCGGCCGGCGGCCTCGGCGAAGGCTTGCCAATCCTCGAGCCGGTTACTGCCCAGGGACAGGTTCACCAGGCGCACACCGAGACCGGCGGCATGCTCGACCAGATCGGACATGCGCTCCATGGCCGGACGCGGATAGCGGTATACGACCAGCCGGGAGCCCGGCGCTTCCCGCATCAGGATGCTGGCGATGCGCGTGCCGTGACGCTGAGGAAAAAACGGGGAGTGGGCTGGATTGGCGTCGAACGGTCGCGCATCGTCGTCCCAGAAGTCGTAGCCCAGAAGTTGGCCTTCCGGGTCCCGGGCCAGACCGGGCGCAATCTCGGGCAGCGTGTAATTGACACCGGAATCCACCATAGCAACGGTCACCCCGCCAGGGTCGCGCCCGGTTGGCGCTGGCGCATCCAGCGGTTCCCGCTGCCCGGTGGGCTGCAAGGCCGAATCCAGCATAAGCAGATCCTGGCCCTGGCCATCGGAGGCCGGCGCCAGGGCGCGGCCGAACTGGATACGGCAATCGGGTCCCACCACCGCCAGCAGGCGCGGGCCGGCCTGGTCGTGATACTCGATCTGAATTCGGCGCAACGTGCCCGCTGGGGCGAAGTACTCCACCCGCACACGTTCCCCGGAATCGTTCTCCGCTCCGCCGCGCCACCCCACATCGGTCCCACGCCGCTGCCAGACCTCACGCGGCAAACCCCGGAACCCGGGCAAGCGCGCCGCCAATGCATCGGGCTCAAGCCCGTCGGGCTGACAGGCAGATGGCAGCAGGGTCTCGATAAGTTGGGCCGCACGGTCCATGACATCGTCCGTCAGCAACTGGGCCGGAACGGGTCCGGGGTAAAACAACAGGATCAGCATCCCGAGTGACCCGATTCCGGACCAAAAGGATAAACCTGTGGAGCTTGGCGCACGCATGTCCGGCACTATGGGCTGGCCTGGGGGCGCGCTGCAAGCAACGCCCACAGGCGAACCAACAGAGGTGACTCCGGGTCCACTGTACTACCCTGTGAACACAGCGTTAATGGCGGAACAA
>JAHEDQ010000039.1:26998-27407 GCA_024641125.1 Candidatus Competibacteraceae bacterium
GGTAAACGGGCAAACCCGTGAGGTGGATGTCACCCCCGATACACCCTTGCTGTGGGCGCTGCGCGATACGCTGCAACTCACCGGCACCAAATTCGGGTGCGGTGTGGCGGCCTGCGGCGCCTGCACGGTACAGGTGGACGGTCAGGCCATGCGCAGCTGTGTGCTGCCGGTATCGGCGGTCGAAGGCCGCTCGGTGGTCACGATCGAGGGCTTGGCCGAAAACGGCGACCACCCGGTGCAGCGGGCCTGGCAGGACCTGGACGTGCCCCAGTGTGGCTACTGCCAATCCGGCATGATCATGGCGGCCGCGGCGCTGCTGGCGCAAAACCCGTCTCCCAGCGACGCGGACATCGATGCGGCGATGACCAACATCTGCCGTTGCGGCACCTACAATCGCATTCGCCGCGCC
>JAHEDQ010000219.1:0-6701 GCA_024641125.1 Candidatus Competibacteraceae bacterium
CGACCCGGGAAAGGGAACGGCGAGGTTCGATGGGGACCTGCTTTTCACTCTGCGGAAGCGCCGCCCGCTCGCGCCTGGCCCTGAGCAGATATCCGCCCAGGGCGCCCCCCGCGGTGGACATGGCAACCAAGCCGAGGGTCATGAACTGGGTAAACATGAGCAAGGAACCCAGACCCGCCATGGCGACGAACAGGGTGCCGGCCTTGATGTTGGCGCTGGAGCGGGCCCTGCCCACCTCCCGGGTGATCTGCTTATGGGCATCCCGCAGAACCTTCTGCTTGGCCCGCTCGGCGCTGACCTGGATGCCTTCGCGCTCCTTGGCATGGCTGTCCTTGATCCGCGCGATCTCGGACAGGGCCGTCTGGCGACCCAGGGACTGGAACCAGAAGCCCGCGGTCACGGCCACGCACAGACAGGGCAACACCACCCGCAGCCATTCGAATTCACCGGACCCAGCCAAGCCCAGCCAGACCAGGAGGGCAGTCAGTATCTGAACAAGAACGATTCCAAGCATATAGCGGTGCATCGTGATGGCGCATCCATAACGGTATCGGACACAAGACGCGTCTGCAGTGTGCGCTGTGTCTTTGAGTCAGCGTACCCGATCATACCAGTCTGTCTGGTTGAACCAACCGCCCAGGGAACCTTCGATCTGTTTGTGAACGGTCATCTTGGGACTGAAATGCACAGCTTCAAGGCGCAGATCGCGGCGATAAAACCGTCGAGCCGGTTCAGACAGTCTGAGTTTCCCGTACGCATCGCGGCCGCGATCGCCCAGGGCTGACGCCGGAACCAGCCTGAACGGACCGGGGTCATACTGGCTGTGGTCACAGCTCTAGTAAAGCGTCTGCTCCCTATCCGGCGCATGCTCCCAATCCGGTGGTTCGGTCTGTCCGTCTGCATCTTTCTCAGCGGCTGCAGCGCGCTTGCGGTGGTGGACGTGCTCACACCGGCCGATGGGTATACGGTGGAATCCGGCATTGCCTATGGTCCTGACCCACGCCAGGAACTGGACGTGTACAGACCCGATCCGCCGGTAAGCGATGCGCCGGTGGTGGTGTTTTTCTACGGCGGCGGTTGGCAGAGCGGCGAGCGCGCGCGGTATCGCTTCGTGGCCCGGGCCCTGACCAATCGCGGAATGATCGTGGTAGTGCCTGACTATCGCGTCTACCCGCAGGTCCGCTTCCCGGCATTCGTGGAAGACGGTGCCGCCGCCGTGGCCTGGTCCGCCGCCAATCTCACACCGTCAGGAGAAGAGCCGTTGTTGCTCATGGGTCACTCGGCGGGTGCCCACATCGCGGCCATGCTGGTCACCGACAAAGGGTATCTTCGCGCTCAGGGAGTCGATCCCGAACAGCTGTCCGGCTTTATCGGCCTGTCGGGTCCCTATGATTTCCTGCCGCTGGGTCCGGGCTATCTGCGCATCCTGTTCGGCCCTGAAGCCCGCTACCCTGAATCGCAGCCGGTGAACTTCGTCAGCGGCGACGAGCCACCCACTCTGCTGATCCACGGCGCGTCCGACACCACAGTGCTGCCCCGCAACAGCATCCGCTTTGCTCAACGGCTGCGCGAGCGTGGCGCACAGGTCGATCTGAAGCTCTACCCGGATGTGGGTCACGGACCCGTGGTCGGCGCACTGGCTCCGAGCTTTCGCGATCTGGCCCCGACCCTGGACGATGTGGACGCATTCGTCGGCGGGATTGCCCGGGACCAACCCCGAACGGCGGCAAGCACGCCCTGAGTCACACGTCACCGAGGGCAGCCGGTCTCCGAATCGTCCGCAGGAATCCCTGACCGGTCCGGCCGGGAAAACTTCCGCTTCGCCCCCTCCCGACCGAACGATCTGTGTTTCTCAGCCCAGCTATTTGGACTCGTATCCAACACTGAGGCAGGATTGGGGCGAATACATCCGGGTCGACCTATATTCGCGCTGCAGGTGTATCGGGTCCCGCAACACAACCGCAAAGGGAGCAAACGACGATGCCGTCTTTCGATATCGTGTCCGAGGTCGATAAGCACGAAGTGGCCAACGCCACCGACCAGGCCAATCGTGAGGTCAATACCCGGTTTGATTTCAAGGGCACCGACTCGGTCTTCGAACTGGAGGGCGGGGTCATCACCAGCGTGTCCCAATCCGATTTTCAACTCGCTCAGATGCTGGACATCCTGCAGAGCAAGCTGAACAAGCGGGGCGTCGACATCGATTGCCTTGAGGTGCACGACCCGGAAACCAGCGGCAACAGGGCGCGCCAGAAGATCACGGTTCGCGAAGGCCTGAACTCCGATCAATGCCGCGAGATCGTCAAAGCGGTCAAGGCATCCAAAACCAAGGTGCAGGCGGCGATTCAGGGGGACATGGTGCGGATATCCGGCAAAAAACGCGACGATCTGCAACAAACCATTGCGTTGGTGAAAGGCATGAAACTGGGCATGCCCCTGCAGTACAAGAACTTCCGGGACTGAGCCTATAGCCGCAGACGGATGCGAGCGACCGAAAGGTGTCCAGCGCACATCACCGCACCGTCCTGTTTATCTTGTCGGACGAACACAAGCGTGACGTCCTCGGTTGCTACCGCGATCCGATCATCCGGACACCCAATCTGGACGCCCTGGCGCGGCGAGGGGTGCGGTTCGACAGCGCCCACGCGACGCCGGGCGCATTACAGCCGCGCCCTTATGGACCGAAACGGCATCCTCGCGTATAGATTAGGGCGTTACTTGGTTTCCAGCCCGGGGGCGTGTCCGTGCTTCGATCCTCCCGGGCGATGACCTGGCTGAGAAAACTGACTGCCGTCTTGGTGATCGCGCAGATCCTTTATCTGCTGGTCATCAATATCGCGCTGCAGCTCCCCATCACTCAAACGCTGATCAACAAGATCAGACCCGACAAGTTCCACGTCTCGTGGGAAAGCGCCTGGAGCTGGTACCCGTTTCGGGTTCATGCAACAGGCATCTCCGCCAACGGTCAGTCTCGCTCGCAGCAGTGGCAGCTGGACACACCGGCGGCGGCTGCTTCGATTGCGGTCACGCCGCTGTTGCTCAAGCGGGTATGGGTGCGCGACGTAATCGCCGCGGATGTCGCCTATCGACAGCGGCCCCGCTTGAAAGCCGACAAGGACTACACGGACATCATCGAGTTCTTTCCCAGTATCGAGGGGCGAGAAGTCACCGAGGCCGTCACCACACCCTGGCAGAAAAAGCGCCCTTGGCACATCGAGGTGAAAAACATCAAGGCCGGTGGCAGCCACAGCTTCTGGGTCTACCAGGCCAGGGGCAGTATGGACGGAGAACTGAATGCAGACCTGACCTATATCACCCGGGGCGGGCCTTTCTCGCTGACCGGACATGAGCTGAATCTGAGCCTGAATCCCCTCTATCTGAACGGCCAGACCGAGGTGTTCCAACACGGCACGATCACCGGACGGATCGATTTCGCGCCGTTCATTCCCCGGGAAAACAAAGGGCTGCCGCTGCTGAAGTATCTGTCCCTGGACACAGAAGTGGATATCGAGACCAACAGCCTGGCCTTTGTCAGTCTCTTTACCCGCGCTTTCGAAGACATATCCGTAAACGGCCAGGGCCGGGTCCAGGGCACTCTACGCTACCACCAGGGCCAGGTCCTTCGGGGTACCGATCTTGCGGTCGATGCGTCGGATCTCCGTTTGCGGATGTACGCGCATCGGATCGAGGGCAACGGGAAAATCATCCTGCGCCTGCTTTCCGAAACGGGTGACCAGCTGGACCTGGCATTCCAGTATCGGGATCTGGCAGTCACTCACCGGGACGACACGGAGGTACTTCTTCGAGGCCAGGATCTCACCGTCAGCATCGGCGGCGACGGACGGGTCCCTGGCGACCCGGGTGAGGTCAACAAGAGCAGATCCATCGCCTTCGCGGTGGACGGGCTTGAACTGCCCGATCTCGCCCGGTTGCAGCACTATCTTCCACCCAAGTGGCCGATCACACTCTACGGCGGCAGCGGACGCCTGGGCGGCACGGCGACACTGAAACCGACCACCCTGCAGGTGGCGCTGTCGCTGGAATCCGAGCGAGCAGACCTGGGCCTCGAACGATACCGTTTCGATACCGATCTGGACGTTGCGCTCAAACTGGACAATCCGGAACTGGCGGTGCGCGGGACCAGCGCCATAGGCAGCCACATCAAACTCACCGGTGCGCGGCTCCGCCGGGCGGACGGTGACTCAGCGGAAAGCGAGCCCTGGGACGCGGCGTTAATGATCGACGACGGCGAGTTCACGGTCTTGCGCGCCCAGGACAAGGCGGCCGGCGACAAGGCAGCGGACCTGCTTCAGACCTTGGGCCGAACGCCCTATCGCGCGCTTCTAGGCAAAACCTCGGCGGCACTCGGGTTTCACGGAAATATTTCCAGCCTTGCCTGGCTTGGGGTTCTGATGGGTGATGCCTACCACATTGGGGTCAGGGGTCGCGGCGCGTTTGACGGCACTGTCAATCTGGCCGACGGCTGGCCGGCGAAGGGAACCCGCCTGGCGTTGTCGTCGAACGGCATGGCCGTCACCGTGCTCGACTACGTCAGCACGGGTGACGGCCGTGTGAATTTGATGGCCGAGCAAGGTGGGCGGAATCCCGATTGGGCGGTAGACATCGCGCTCACCCATGCGGACCTGAAGCGCTCATACGAGTCAAAAGCCGCCATCGAGGACGTGAACCTGAACCTGGCCGCACGGGTTGAGGACTTCAGTTTCGGCCAGGAGGCCAAGCCGTTCACCCTGCAATTGGACTTAGCCTCCGCCGACGTCGAGGACATGAGCGTCTTCAACGACTATCTCCCGCCAGACGGATCGCTGCGCTTCACCCGCGGCACCGCAAGCCTCTCGGCCGACATTGCGTTGCAGCAGGACGACGCCGACGGGTGGGTCAAACTGGAATCGTCGGCCCTGAACGCGCTGGTGGGCGGGCAGTCGGTGAGTGGCGACCTGACCGCGGACATATTGCTGGTGGACGGCGTGCCGAGGGATATGGTGTTCGATATCAGCGGCTCCGAGTTGCGCCTGGCAAACGTGCGGGTGGTTGGTAAGCAGGCCCAATTCGACGAAGCCTATTGGTCGTCGACGATCAAACTCCCACGTGCGGAGACGGTTCTGACAAAACCGCCCCGGCTGGACATCGAGGCGGAGCTGAGCATGAGCGATTCGCGGCCCATCGTGGCCCTGTTCGACAATCAGGGATGGCGCCCCAAGTTCCTGTCCAACATGCTCACGGTGGAAGACATCGACGGCACCGCGTCGCTGCGCCTGGCGAATGATCAGCTCAAGATCTTCCAGGCCGCGGTTGTCAGCGACAACATCGAGGCAGCCGTCAAGGGGACCCTGGGGCGAGACAGCCGTGATGCGATGGTTTACCTCCGCTACAAGAAGGCGGACGGGCTGATCAAGCTCCGGGACGGCGGCTGGAATCTGGACATTCTCAAGGTCCGCGAGAAATTCGACGCCTATCGGGTCGCACCGTGAACGGGTGATCGGAACCGATCGGACGCAGCCAAGAATCCGGGCGGCTTTTGCCGACGCGGGCAGCTACACTTTGGTGCAACAGGCGCTACCCGCCTCGTCAGCACGGAGTGTAATGCGATGAGTTTTTATCTTTTCCAAGGCAGCTATTCTTCCGATGGCATCAAGGCGATGATCGGCCGTCCCCAGGACCGCGCCGAAGCTGCCCGTAAGATGATCGAAGCATTGGGCGGAAAACTGCACCATTTCTTCTTCACCTGGGGCACTGACGACGTGGTCGCTCTGATCGAAATGGATGACGATAAAGCGATGATCGCGGGCTCGATGCTGGTTGGCGCCTCCGGCGCCATGTCCGGAGGCCACACGACCAAACTCATCAGCACCGAAGACGCCATGGCGGCCATGAAGCTGGCGGGCGAAGCCGCGGGTTCATACAAGGCCGCAACGGATTGACGTCTGTTTACCCATGCCACATTGGATCACGACGATCGTGATCCAATGTGGCGGCGACGCCGGGCTTTTCGGGTGTTAAAGTAAGGGCCTCGCCAGCAACGAGATACGCCATGAACGATGTTTCAAAAGACGATGCCGTAGTGACCACGCTCCTGACGCGGTTCGAAAAAATAAGGCTGCCCCACGCCCTGGAGATCAAGAAACAAGTCGACGCGGGTGAGACGCTGACCGAACACGAACTGATGCATCTGGAGAACGTCCTGCTTGACTCGAACAAGATCAAAGCATTGGTGGATGAGCGGCCCGATCTCCAGCCACTCTATGCCAAAGCGATCCATCTTTACCACGAAATCACTGCGAAGGCCCTGGAAAACGCGCAGAGGTCCGGCTCAGACAGTTGAGCGAATGACCCGCCCCATAAGTTCGTTGCAGTGCAGCGGGTCGAGCAGCGCTTAAGCGCCAGGCGGGCGCAGGACCAGCCTGCCCTCATTCAAGCGCGCCCAACACCGCGGACGGGGGCTCATCGCCTTGCCCGTCGGGACCAACCCCAGAACCGCCCATTCAGTCAATCGGCAGCGCTCAATCGGAAGGGTCGGCTGAAGTAGGTCATCGGCCCCATTCCAGACTGTTTCCTACGGCACTGGGCTGCATCGACTGTGGTTTAGGGAACGGTCGATGAAGCTGGCAACTTGTTGAAAAGACCTCGTTCAAGTATGAACCAAGCCGAAAACCACAGAGAAAATCCGGTTTGCGCCCAGTAAC
>JAHEDQ010000219.1:6711-7456 GCA_024641125.1 Candidatus Competibacteraceae bacterium
GCGAGGCGCCTTCAACACGCTGCCGGTCGGAGATCCTCAAAAGGGGAACCCACCGTGAATCAGGCTGTTTGGGTTCAGAAAGCCCTGATCTGCACGGTTGTCGGATTTGCGGCGCCGGCCGCCGCAGAGTCTTCCGTTTATCAAGCGATAACGCAGTTCCACGGGGCGTCCGAAACCGGTTTGGAACTCGGCTACGGCTGGGACGACATCCGGAAAAAACCCATCAACGCCCATTGTGAAGTTGCGTTTTCCGAGAGCGTGGGGGCCAAGGTATAAAGGTTGAAAAGGAAAATGGACAGTGGTGGTCGGTAGATCGTTGTGCATGGAAGTCCCTCCCGGATGGCCGTATCAAGATGGCCCAAAAGACCGAGCATGGGTTGAATCACCGTTAAGATTGCCCAGGTGAAATACAATCGCTCCGCAATCCTAAATCCGTATTCCCGCTGACATGAGCTGGGATAGGCCACCGTGCGGGCGAAACCAAGAGAAAGAAAGAACTGGCCGCCTATGATCACGGAGCCCAGTCTCACATGGAGATGGTTGGCGTGTTTAGTCAAGCTGTTGAGGTCGATACCGAACAGAATGACCGCCGAGATCACGGCAAACATGACGGTAAACCCACGGAAGAAAAAGTGATTCAGCCGTCGATACATCCGGGTGCGGCCGACGTGTTGCTTCGCGCCATCGAGCTTGTAAGCAACCGCCTCCACCAGCCTGTCCAGAGACTCCTCGTCAACCGTCCCGG
>JAHEDQ010000040.1 GCA_024641125.1 Candidatus Competibacteraceae bacterium
CCGGCATTTGCCGCCAACAGCTGTTCGGTCTTGATTACCTTTTGCTGGGCCTGTTGTTCCGCGCTGCCGGCGCCGGTCTCCGGCGCCGCCAATTCCACTTCCACCACTTCGCGGTTGACCTGGGCTCGAGTTACCTGGGCCTTGGCCTCAAACACGGCCCGTTGCGCGGACTCCACCTTTTGCCTGGCCGATTTGAACTCGGCTTCGGCCTTTGCCATCAGTTGCAGCGCTTCCTGCTCGTAATTCTGGCCCTTGGCCTCTACCGCCTGCTGTTTGGCGGCCGCAAGCTTTTCCCGGGCCATGACCGCCACTGGCTCGAGTTCCGCGAGTTTCGCCTCAGCCTCCGCCACCCGTCGCTTGGCGTCCTGCTCCCCGGCCTCCAGCTGGGCCTTGACGGCCACCTCGGTGGCCTGCTGCTGTTTGGCCACGGCCTGTTGTTTCGCCTCAAGGGCCTGCGCCTCTGCTGCACGCGCCTGCTCCGTCTTTTGTTCGGCCTGCTCCTGTGCGGCGATCGCCGCCTGTTTTGCCACCGTGACCCGCTGGGTCTCGGCGCGCTGCCACAGGGCCAGCATCCCTGAACCGAGCAATACAAGGGTCGCGACCGCACCGACGGCGACCAGCCGGTTGCGCATTTTTCTTTGCTCTGCCTGTCGCAACGCCAGGGCCTGCTCGGCTTCCCGTGCCTCCCGCGCCTGCCGACTCAGCTGTATGGGTTCGATCAGGGTGTCGTGGGTGAGCTCGTAGTAGTTGTCACCCACGCGGGGTTCCTTGCGCAGCAGGCGAAGCTCCACCATCTCGCGCAGAATCTCCGGGCCTACCCCATCGTCCTGCTTGATGGTCGACTCCTCGCGCAACAGGCGCCGCCCCTTGGCGGTGATAAACCCGTACTCACACAGGCGTTCCAGCCTTTCCCGCAGTCCCTGCTCCTCGGGAAACGTTTCGCAGATCCTGCGCAGCGAGTCCTCGTAAAAGCCGGTGAGAATGGCCTTGAGCGAGCCCGCGCCCCCAAGGTCGGAGGCATCGACCCGATCCAGATTTTCGTTGCGCACGGTCTGCTCGATCTGCTGGCAGATCAACTGCAGCTGAAACGGCTCGACCTCCTTTCCAACCGTCGTCTTACCGTCCCCCAGCTTTTGCTGGGAAAGGAAATCCAGCACCCGTTCCAGCGCCGCCTCGGACCAGGTGAAGGCAGGCGTGGCAAAGTGCGCACCCTCCAGTTCCGCCGGCTCCACAATGGCGCGTCGTGCCTGCTCCCGTGACAATGGTTTGAGCCGGAACGGCGCCTTGTAAACCGAGGGAATGCGGTCGCGCAGCTCCTCCAGATTGGCGTAGAAATCCTCCCTCAGAGCAAGCACCACCTTGACCTCGGGTGGGGCGTCGCTGAGCCTCGCGCCAGCGACGCCCCCCTGGCCCCTCGGACGGGTGCCCCGCACCAGATCGGCAAGTTCATCGATCAATGCCGTTCGTTGTTCAGCCTCATGCAGGGTGAACAGCTCCTCGAACTGATCGATGATGAGAACCGGCGTCAGCAGACGATCGTCCTGCCAGAGCTCGAAGGTCTTGAAAAAATGCCAGAGGCTGGATCGGTTCCATTCCGGCTCGGGCGGTTCAAAGTCTATGCGCCCCGGTGTCCTGGCTATTTCGGTCGCCGCCTTGATCCCGTCATAAATGGAATCCAGGGGTCCGCCGGGTGAACCACTGACCCGAACCACCATGGGAAAGTAGTCCTGTTCCCTCAGGGGCTCCAGCAGCCCGGCGTTGATCAGGCTGGATTTGCCGATACCCGAACGCGCGAACAACAACACCAGACGCTCGGCCAGCACCAGCTGCAGCAGTTCATACTTTTCCTCGTCACGTCCCCGGAACAGGCGGCGCTGGACCGCGTCGTCCCCAAAAGGCTGCACACCGGGGTAACGGGACACCCCGGTCGCTTGACCGGCTGGACCGGTATCGGAGTTGGGATCAACCATGCTCAGCGCCTCTGCTGCCGTGCGTGTTCTCGGCGAATCTCGCGCGCCAGGGAGGGCACGTCGGTGCCCCAGTCAAACAGTGTCCCGGTCTGGATCTTGGCCCGTTCCAGAGCCTCGAGCCGCTCCGCGTCCTGGTCGATCTGGACCGGGAAGATGAACCGGCCGGCCCGCAGTTCCTGGCGCTCCAGGGCAAGCTTTACCTCCTTGTGAACGTAGCTCTCGACCCGGTCACTCAGTGCCCGGCTTTGCAGGACAATAAAGTAATCCACATCCCGGGTGACGGTGTCCTCCAGGGTATCGTTCCATTTGGCCCCGAACCTGAGCCCGTCGGTGTCGATCCACGGGTTGAGCCCCTCTTTGCGCAAATCGTCGAACAGGGCCTGGGCGCGTTCCTCGTCCTCCTTCACATAGGAGATGAACACGCTGGGCTTTGCACCTTCATTCTGGCCGCCACCGGTGGCGGCCGCGGCGGCCGGGACGAAACTGCCGGCGGGATGGCGCGCTTCCCAACGCCCATGGAGTTCCTCGATAAAATCATCCAGCCCAGTGTCCAGCAGCTTGAGGGCGTTGTAGCCGAGTTCGTTGTAGAACAGCACACTCTCGTTGAACATCTCAGTGAAGCCGTCCTGTGCCTCGACGACCGGGGTGTTCTCCAGGGCGAAGGATCTCGCCGATTTGTTGAGATCGAGCACGTGCAGCAGCACCCGCAGGTGATAGTTGCCCAGTCCGAAGCCGAGAAACAGGAAGTTCTTTCCACTGAAAAAATTGGTCAGGTCGGTGGCCAGTTTCGGATTTTCCGCCACCACGGCGCGCAGGAACTCAAGCTGATCGCTTTCGGTGAGCACCAGTGAGTCTGGCGCGTCGAAGGTGCCGTACAGCTGGTATATGAGGGGTGCATCGACCGTGCCCATACGCCCGAGAATATCCCGTCGATCGCCCTTGAACTGGTAGCTTTCGGTTTGCGGTTGCTTTTCCAGTGCCTTGAGACAATGGTCCAGGGATACATCGTGACGGGATGTCACGAACAGGCTGAACGGCAGGGCGGCAAGGCGCTTAAATGTCGGGTCTTCGCACTCGGAAAGCGCGTCGGCGTGTTTCTGGTAGAAGCGCTCGACCTCCACCACCAGTTCGTCCCGGCTCAACTGATTCTGGAACATCTGGGCGACCAGGCTCAGGTTGTTCGCGTCGGGAACCGGGAGTCGCTTCTCCTCCATGAGGATCTCGGCCAGCTCTCTGGAGAGTTCCACCGCCAGGTTGTGTTTTGTCCCGGCAGCTTGGGTGATGGACACATCCGGCCCCAGCAACGGAATGCAGTTACCCCGCTCCATGCTGTGCAGCAGCACGTCCCAATCCCGGTCTCGAAAGTTCGCACCCGACGCAGCCGACATCTTGAAAACCTCTCGCGGATACTGGACAGGAACGCACCGAAGCCGACGTGCCCCATCACAAAACCAATACGGGCACGGCCCGCCCTGGCTTGATTATAGGGGCTCGCGGGTGCCATAGCGCTGAATGTGAATGAAGATCAGAGTTTGACAGGAATCTGGTGGCCCACAGCCCCCCGCACGGCTCAGAGTGTAAATACGGGTTGTAAGAACACATCCCGACAGGTCATCGATTGGCACAACGATGATTCACCGCCCCAAATCGTTTCTGGGAACCACTACTCCCGGGGGGGGCCAGGCACTGGCGCTGATACCGTGGAGGCACTCGTGCGCAGCCAAAGACCGACCAGGTTGCGGACCATCAATCCCGGGGCGCGCCAGGCACCACATCCTTGAGTGCGGCACGGCCGCTGTCGGCCACCATCAAAACAGCCACACCGTCACCACGCAGATCCTGCTCCAGTTGCAGGGCTTTGTCCTTGGGCGCAAAGAAAGCCTCGATCCCGTAGCTGACCCGGTAGGGCACGCGATTCGAACCGATGCGGCCGCGCAGGAATACGCCCTCCGTGGGCTTGTCCAGCGACGCGCCGGCGAGGCCGTACAGGCCGTTCCCGGCCGGTCGCAGGCTCACATAGACGACCTCGCCGATGCGGGGCTTCCCCAACTCTCCGGCGAACTCACTGGGCAGTCGGCCGATGTCGTATCGCAGCCGTGCGAAGTTACCGCGAAACATCGAGCGCGGGTCCACCGGCACGGTCTTGACACGGATTTCCGTTCCGGTCCACAGGGGCATGGCGGCCTGGACGACCATGCCGACGACAACCAGCACTTGGAGTACGATGGCGAGGCTGAGACCCAGCGCGATCCGCTGCCCAGTCATCACGCGCCTTCCCCGGGCTGGCGCGCACGCCAATAGCGGGCAGCGCTCAACAGCAGCCCCGCCAGAACCATAAACAAAATGGCGCCGCCCACGTAGTCGCCGATCAGATCGACATAGCGCATGAATGCGACCAGCAGGATGGTCGCAATGCCGAGAAAGAAGTAGTGAGAAATACCGTCGCGTATCCCGCGCAACATCAACCAGATCCCGGCGGCCACCAGGGCGATGTTCCAGACGATCTGGAAGTAGACCGCATTCGCCACATCGTCCACGGGCACAACAGCGGCCAGTGACAGGACGCACAACGCCACGATCGGCGCCAGCGTTTGCAGCGTCCCGCTCTTCCAGCCCAACCACAGGGCGGCCGCAAGCAAGGCCACAACCACCAGCCACATGGAAGCCTGGTGCGGCCAGTCGGCGTCGATCAGTCCAATCCAGGGATCGGCAAAGCTGAGCACCAGCATGGCGAGAATGCCGAACCGCAGCGTCCATAGGGTCAGCAACACGCCATAGTCCCGGGCCTTGGCATTGGCCCGCCGGTCCAGCCAGTGGCCAAAAGCATGGGCAAACACAAGCAAGGCAAGACCGGCGCCGAAATGCTCGGCATGAAAATCGAGCAGGTCGCCTTTGCGGCCCCAGACCAGTGACAGACACCCCTCGATCCACAGACCGACGCTGACAACCAAGGTGAGAAACAACGGCGTACTGGTCCGCCCCTTGATCAGGACATACAGGGCCGCGGCCATGAACAGCGGGAACAGCGTGGGGAAAAATCCCACGTTGAACTCGACCACAAACCAGAGCAAAGCCAGCAGCGTCGTGAACAGGGTCAGCCAGGGACTCAACAGCAGGAGGCCGAAGGGCAGGCTGCCCAACGCCCACCAGAGAATGCCGTCCGGCATATGCTCGCCCAGATGATAGATCTGCGCGACCAGAATGATGGAGGCGCCGTAGAACAGATTCCCGAGCAGAAAAACGGCCGCCGCGCCCGACATTTTCCCAGTCAGATAAAGCCTCAGCCCGAATCCCTGGGTGCCCGCTGTCAGGGCAAGCAGGCCGAACATTCTGAGCCCACGGGGAATCTGCTCCCAGTTGGCTCCGATCAGGGTGATGACGGCCAGGCCGATGAACAGATAACCCAGAACCACCAGCAGCCGGTACCCGGTGGACCCATCCTGGCTGGTGCCGTAGTCGACACCGTAGAGAGCGCAGATGGCGCGGGCCTGATCGGCCGAGATCAGTCCGCCGTCCACCCAGCTCGCCACCTCTTTGGCCAGATCCCGTTTCAAAAGCCGGATCAGTCGCACTTTGGGACCGCCCGGACTGGCAACAACGAGAGACAGAGCCGCAATTCCGCCCTCAACTCCAGGAACCCTGGTCCTTCTTCGCTTTCTTCAAACGGCTGGCTGCCGGCAACGGCGCGGTCAACAAGGCCTGTATGTCCAGCACACCGGTTCCGTTGGCGGGTTGCTCACCGTTAACGGTCTGCTTGGTCTTGCGCAGCAGCCAGCGAAACGCCTCAACCCGCTGCCACGGTTTTGAGTACTTTCGGTCGATGTCATCCCCACGGGCCCTCAGCCACATGGCGGCGGCCGCAGCCACATGGACGGTCGCGTAGGAGGTGCCGTCCCCGGTACCCAGCTTTCCGTCGTGGGAACCGGAACTGAATGAGAAAACACCGGGATCGTCGCCTTCGATGGGGTCGCGCACGGCGACCCCGGCCGGCGCCAGGCTGTCGGCCCTGAGCACCTCTTCGGCCGGCGCCCAGACGTCGACCCGCTCGACGCCCGCATCGTACTGAAACCAGATTCGACGCTGCCAGGTCACGCCGCCGACGCCGATGGTGCGTCTGTACTTACCGGGGTAGACGACGCTGCTGACGATCTGACCCGCCGCCCCCACGATGATGATCCCGTCCTCATAAGCCTTGTCCACGGCCCGTCCCAGACCGCCGCCGGTGCCGATAAAGAAGAACGGCATGCCCAGGCTGATGCTGATGACCTGGCATTTTTTTTTGCGGCAGTGCTTGATGCCCTTGGCCACCGCTGCCCGGTTTCGCTCTGGTGTCAGCACCACCCGGTTCACCACCCGGCAGGGAATCACCGGCAAGCGGGGCGCAACACCGACCTCGCTGGTGATGCCCTGGTCGCTATGGGGCGGGTCCATCTCGCCGCAAAGTACACTGGCCGTTCGCGTTCCGTGTCCCGGGTTGCCCTCATAGTCCAGCGGGTCCTCAGGAAGCTCCCCGTTCTCCCGCAGATTGATACCCTTGTTTACATCCAGCCATTGATCACCCGATGCCCAATCTCCGAACACCGGGTTGCGGGTGTAGCCCGTATCCAGATGGCCGACCCGGATCTTGCCCCAATCCGTGCGCGCCGGCGCCTGGGTCTGCCTGGGCAACAGTTCACGGGCCTCGCGACTGCGCACCATCTTCAAGTTCCAATCAATTCGTTTGTTCACATCGATCTCCTGATGGGTGCGCCCATGGTCAGAACAGGCGACGTATTATCCGCGCTGAACCAAAACGCCTAAGGCATCCAATACGCCGGCTTTGCGCAAACCGTCGAGCACGCGTTCATGGTCCGCATCCAGTGCGTAAATAGTGGGGACAGCCTCCGCGGCAGGCAAGAATTCCGGTACATGGTTCTTCAGCCGGTCCTGGGCCTGCTGAGCTTTGTCCTTCAGACCCAGGTGGCCATAACTCGCCATGAGAAACAATTGTGGCGGGACGTGAGTCGGTCGCGCCAGTGTCGCCCTTTCGGCGGCACGGGCCGCCTCCTGATAGTTTTCCGCCTGGAAATGAGCGACGGCATAGTGGAGTTGGAACTGCGACTCCTGCCCCACATCCCTGGGGCTCAGCCGCATGGCCAACTCGATCTCTTTGAGCCCTTCTTCCCCACGGCCAGCCATGGCCAATGCAGCGCCCAGTATGGAATGACCGAAGGCGGAACTTGGACTGAGCTGGATGGCTTTCTGCGTGGACGAGAGGGCGAGTTCGGCGTCCCGGGTGGCGAAGCCCACAAAGGCGCGTCCGATATAACACCAGGGCTCGTTGGCATCGAGCTGAAGACCGCGTGCAGAATCCTCGACCGCCGACGCCACGGCCTGGTCAATCGGTGACCACCCCTGGAATGACCGCCATATCGCCAGCCAGGCCTTATGCCCATAGGCCCGGGCATAGGTCGGATCGAGCGCGACCGCTTGATCCAGCAAATCCGAGGCTTTGGCACTGGCCTGGTCGGACAACTCCATCATCAAGGCAATCGCGTGGACCACACAATCCCACGCGTCCAGGTTTTCCGGTTTCTTGGCCTTGGCGCGTTCCCATTCCGCCCGGGTCAGTTCCGGTTCGATGGCACCCACCACGTGCCCGGTGATTTCGTCCTGGACGTCGAAAATATCCACCAGCTCACGATCGTACCGTTCCGCCCATAGCGGGTTGCCGGTCGCGCCTTCCACCAACTGTGCCGACACCCGGATCCGATTGCCCGCCTTGCGAACGGTCCCGGTCAATACGTAGCGCACGCCCAGCTCGCCGGCGACGGTCCTGGCATCCGCCGTCTGGCCCTTGTATGAGAATGTGGTGTTACGCGCTATCACGAAGAATTGCCGGATACGGCCCAGGGCGATGATGATGTCGCCGGCAACGCCGTCGGCGAAGTAACCCTGTTCCGGGTCGTTGCTCAAATTCTCGAACGGCAGGACGGCTATGGAGGGCGTGTCCGGAAGCACAACGACGTCGGGGGCGGACGACGCAGCGTGACGGAGTTCCGTGTCGGGGGCCGTTTCCGGGCCCGGTATCGACCCACCCGGTTCGAGCGAAACTGCAAACGCGCCGATCGGCCGCTCGAAGCCTTTCAACATCTGCTCACCCAGACTCTCGTAGCGAAAAGGCAGTCGCGTGGGGACGGCCTCGCGGATCGCCCCCTGGATAACGATGCCATCTGCAACGGCAAGTTGCTCAAGACGCTGCGCCAGAACAACACCGACCCCGGTCACAGTGCTGTCGGCGATGATGACCTCCCCCAGGCTGAGTCCGACCCGCAAGTGCGCCTGAATCTGCCCGCCCTGGGTGTTGTTATATACCCGATTGGCCAGTTGGAAAGACAAGGCCGCGGAGACCGCATCCGACGCCCGGGCAAACTCCGCCAGCAGGGCGTCGCCCCTCAGTTCAAGGGTTACCCCTCCGTAAGACTGAATCGTCTCCGAAAACCGGCGGAACGCATCCTGAATGCGATCGTGGGCGACGGATTCATCGCGATGAACCAGCGCGGTCGAGTTGATCACGTCGGCGTGCAGAATGACGGCAAGCCTTCGTGACGACGAATTCGGCATACGGTCGGGCCTAGTGGGCGGCGCACCGGGCCATAGTAGTTTACTGCGCCGAATTTAGCAGGCCTTTCACCCCGCGCGTGACGAGCACGCCGGTTGCGATGAGAAAGGCAGTCAGGCGAAGGCAAGGTCCACAGGGATATGCGCTAGCCGGCGGTACGAAGCCGGGGTTCAGGCGGTTCGTGTTCGTCCTGCATCGAAGGCGCCTGGGCCTGGCGCAGACAGTCGTCCAACTGTGCCACCAGGTTCCGAACGTAGGGCTCCTCCACGATCCGGTGGTGGCCCACCGCCCCCTCGACCCGGTGGATTTCAAGCCCACCCGCTGCGATGTCCCGCCACTGGCGCTCCAGTCGCTGACGCTGTTTGTCCGGTCCCTGGCGCCCCTCGGGTACGAACAGGACAATGCGTCCAGGGTACGGCCTGTACTGATACGCCCGCGCCGCCCGGCGAAAATGCTGGACCAGTCGGAACACCGCCAGTTCCGGCGGCAACTCCCTGCCGCTGCGCAGCCGGCGGTTCACACTGATCCGCTTGAGTTGATTCCCGAACCGTTGTTGCAGCGACCTGATCCTGCGTCGGGCAACGGCAAGGGCTTTTGATGCCATAAGGGAGACCTTGGCCCCGAGCCCCGCAGCGGAGGACATGGCCACCCGAGTCTTTTCGGCCCGATCCCTGAGCTCCATCTCCAGTAGCGGAGCCGATGGGTCGAACAGGGCCAGCAGCGCCACCTCCTCTCCCTGCGCCCGCAACTGCCGGGCAATCTCCAGAGCCAGAAGCCCACCGAAGGAAAACCCGCCCAGGCAATACGGCCCCTCGGGCTGGCATTCGCGGATATCCTCCAGATGCAGGGCAGCAACCTCTTCGACGCTCATATAAGGGGTTCTTTGCGCATCCTGCCCATGATGCAACCAGTAAAACGGCTGCTCCGCATCCATATGCCGGCCCAGGGCCTCCGCCCGGCCGTGGATACAGAAAAACGGGGCTCTGGAACCCGTTGCCTTTATCGCAACCAACGTTCGGGACGACGGCAACGTATCTCTGTGCTCGATGAACGCCGTCATCTCCCGGAGGGTCGGATGCTCGAACACCTGCGCCAGGGGCAGTCGTTTCCCGAGACGTTGCTCCACCTCATAGATGAGTTTCACCGCCAGAAGCGAGTGCCCGCCGATTTCGAAAAAATTGGCGTCGAGATCCATGTCTTTGTTTCCCAGACACGCCCGCCATATGTCGGTCAGGACCGATTCAGTGGACGCCGGTATCGCCAGAACCTCGGCCGCCGCCGCATCCCGATTCGGTTCGTCCGGCAACCGTTGCAGTTCCCGGGGAACGGCCGAGATGCTGTCCGTCCGGGCCGTGCCCGCGTCAACGTCGAGATGCCGCGCCAGGCCCTGCACCGTCGGCGACTCGAACACCGCGCGCAGGCTCACGTCCACCGAAAACGCACCGGCAATTCTGGAAATGAGTTGCGTCGCCAGCAGGGAATGGCCGCCCAGGGAAAAGAAATTGTCGTGGATACCCACCCTGTCGAGCTTGAGCAGATCCACCCAGATTGCGGCCAGCCGACGTTCTGTCTCGGTCTCGGGCTCGGCCGTGGTTTCACCGCCCAGGGCGCCGGTCCGGCCCGGCATGGGCAGTGCCTGGCGATCGATTTTGCCATTGGCGGTGATGGGCAGGGCCTCCATCATGACGATGACAGTGGGTAGCATGTAAGCGGGTAGCCTGCCGGACAGATGGGTCCGCACGGCCACCTCATCCAGATCCGGTTCATCGGGCACCACAAACGCGACCAGGTGTTTGTCACCGCCCGCCTCCGCAGCCTGCACCATGACCGTCGCCTGTCGGACCGCTTCATGATCCGCCAACACCGCCTCGATCTCCCCCGGCTCGATCCGGAATCCCCGGATCTTGACCTGATGATCGATGCGTCCCAGAAACTCAAGCGTGCCATCGCCAAGCACCCGGGCACGATCGCCGGTTCTGTAGATGCGCGCTGCCGCCGCCTCACTGAAGGGGTCAGGCAGGAATTTTTCGGCGCTCATTCCCGGTTGATTCAGGTAACCCCGGGCGAGCCCGTCCCCGCCGATGTACAGCTCCCCCGGCACCCCGGCCGGCACCGGACTCAGCTTGGCGTCCAGCACGTACACCCGGGTGTTGGAGATGGGTCGGCC
The DNA here is from genome assembly GCA_024641125.1 of Candidatus Competibacteraceae bacterium. Taxonomy (GTDB): domain Bacteria; phylum Pseudomonadota; class Gammaproteobacteria; order Competibacterales; family JAHEDQ01; genus JAHEDQ01. Next base: position 10,739 of record JAHEDQ010000040.1, read on the forward strand.
GATGGGGATCGAGCGTACCTGATCAGACAAGGGGTTCGGGATCGTGTGGCAGCAGGCAAAAGTGGTGCTCTCGGTGGGGCCATAGCCGTTTATGAGTTGCGTTTCGGGCAAAGCGGCCTGAGCGCGGCGGACATGGGAGACCGACAGCGCCTCGCCTCCGGTGAGCAGTTGTTTGACCCCGGCCAGGGTTCCCGGCGCTTCGTCGACGATCATGTTGAACAGGGATGCGGTCAGCCAGAGGGTGGTCACACCCTCCCGCCGGATCACCTCGCCCAGTGCCTGGATGGTCGGGGCTTCGTCGGGGAAACAAACACAACGGGCGCCGTGCAGCAGGGCGCCCCACAGCTCAAAGGTGGACGCATCGAAGGCGATGGGCGCCAGCAGCAAATGCACCTGTTCCGCATCCAGGGCGACATAGTGGGCGCCGTACACCAGACGCACCACGCCACGCTGCGGAATCTCCACACCTTTCGGCAGGCCGGTGGAGCCGGAGGTGTACATGACATAAGCCAGGTCGGTGGCCGCCGACCCCAGCCCGAGGTTGTCGTCGGATTGCTGCTGGATCCCGGTCTGCGCCTCATCCATGCAAAGCAGTTGGCCGTTGAAGTCCGGCAACCGGTCGCGCAGCGTGGAATCGGTCAAGACAACCTCGGCTCCGGTGTCTTCCAGCATGTAGGCGATCCGCTCCCGCGGATAGGCAAGATCCAGTGGCACATACGCGCCACCGGCCTTGAGAATGCCCACAATTCCCACCACCATGTCCACCGAGCGGGGCATCGCAATGCCCACCAGACTGCCGGTCTCAACCCCAAGCGCGCGCAGGTAACGGGCGAGCCGATTGCTTCGCCCATTGAGCTCGCGATAGCTCACCTGCTGGTCGTCGAACACCAGCGCAACCGCGTCCGGATGTGCCTCGACCTGGGCCTCGAACAGCTCGGCGATGCCGCTGTCTCGCGGATAGGCCACGTCGGTGGCATTCAGCTCCACCAACGGTTGGCGTCGTTCGCCTTCGGTCAGCAGTGGCAGTTCGGATATGGGCGTGTCGGGATCATCGACGATAGCACCCAGGAGGATGAGGAAGTTTTCCAACAGGCGATCGATGGTGGCGGGTTCGAACAGATCGGTATTGAAGTTCAACGATCCGCCGATGCCGTCCGCAGCCTGATGCAGAGACAGGGTGAGATCGAACTTGGCCGTCTGGGTAGGCGATGGCAGCACGGTGATCTCACAGTCCGGCAGTTCGAATGCGAAACCCGGTGTGTTCTGCAACACGAACGCGACCTGGAACAGGGGGTTGCGGCTGAGGTCCCGCTCAGGCCGGACTTCCTCCACCAGCTTTTCAAACGGCAGATCCTGATGCTCATAGGCGCCCAGACAGACCGCCCGTACCCGTTTGAGAAGCGCACTGAAGGTGGGCGAACCCGAGAGGTCGGTCCGCATGACCAGGGTGTTGACGAAAAAGCCGATCAGCCCTTCCAGTTCGGTCCGATTGCGCCCGGCAATGGGTGACCCGACCGCGATGTCATCCTGCTGGCTGTAGCGGTGCAGCAATACCTGAAACGCAGCCAACAGCGTCATGAACAGGGTGACCTGATGCTGTTGTCCCAGGGTCTGCAGGTCTTTGGAAAGGGCCTGGGGAATACACACCGTCCTCGAGGCGCCGTCAAAGCTCTGCACCGGCGGGCGTGGCCGGTCCAGGGGCAGATCCAGAACCGGCACGTCCCGCAACTGTTCGCGCCAGTAATCCAGTTGCCGTGCAAGTACGTCGCCGCTCAACCACTCCCGCTGCCATTCGCTGAAATCGGCGTACTGAATGGGCAGGTCCGGCAGCGGTGACGGAAGGCCCTGGACGTAGGCGCTGTACAGGGTGGTGAGTTCGCGGTTGAGCACACCCATGGACCAGCCGTCGGAGATCACATGATGAAGATTGAGCAACAGAAGATGCTGGTCCGAATTCAGACGCCACAGGTTGGCGCGCCACAGGGGGCCCTGCTTCAGGTCGAACCCCCGTCTGATCTCCTGTTCCGCCAACCGCAGCGCCTCGGTTTCGCGCTCCGACTGGGGCAGCTGACCCAGGTCGACCACCGGCATCTCGGTATGCCGTTCGCCGGCGATAACCTGAACCGGCCTGCCGGCCTGTTCAGCGAAGGTGGTGCGCAGCACCTCGTGGCGGCGAACGATTTCGTCCAGGGTGCGGGTCAGCGCTGGCCGGTCCAGCCGGCCCGACAAGCGAAGCAATCGGGGGATGTTGTAGTTGGCGGTTCCGGGGGCGAACTGGTCCAGCAGCCACAGCCGCTGTTGTGCAAACGACGCCGGAACCACATAGGCCTGGTGGGTCAGATCCACATCGTGCTGAACCTGGACAGAGGGCCTTGCGGCCTGGGAATGCTTCATCGCCAATCAAGCCCCCATCGGCTTTGTCTGCTCAAACCACGTCCGCCCACAAAATCGCAGCATGGCGATCAAGCGGGAGGATTCCACTTGGGGTTTGTGGCTGCAGCATAGATGCCAACCAATCGGGATACCGGATCGGAGCCGCTCCAGCCCGCCGGTGATCATGGCTTGTTCGACGGCCGCTGGCGGGATCGCTTCACGATGGGGGCCGGCGCGACATCGCTGTCCAGCATGGGACCGTCCCGCAGCACCCGGCACAGCCCGGCCACGGTCGGCGCTTCGAACAGCCGGCGCAGCGGCAGCTCGACGCCGAAGGCATGATTGATTCGGGATATCACCCGGGTGGCCAGCAGCGAGTGTCCGCCCAGATCGAAGAAATCGTCCTCCACCCCGACGATTTCCAGCTCCAACACCTCCGACCAGATGCCGGCCACCCGCTGCTCGAGCCGATCCCGGGGCGGTGCCGCAACATAGGCAGCGGCCGGTGCAACGGACTCCGGCTTCGGCAACGCCGCACGGTCGACTTTACCGCTCGGCAGCAACGGGAGCCGATCCAGAAACAGAAACGTCCCGGGGATCATCGGCGAGGGCAGACACTCTGCCAGATAGGCCCGCAGCACCCGCTCCAGCTCATCCGCATCCCGGCAAGCCACCACATAGGCCAGCAGAGCGACGGGATCCGCTTTATCCGATGCGGTGACCACCACACAGGACGACACCAAGGGATGGCGGGCAAGGATCGCGGCCACCTCCGCCGGCTCGACCCTTACCCCCCGAATCTTGACCTGATCATCCAGCCGCCCGGTGACCACCAGAGCGCCATCCGAGCGGTAGTGCCCCCGGTCACCGGTCCGGTAGAGCAGGTCTTCCGGGTCTGAGGAGAAGGGGTTTTGAATGAAACGCAACCGGGTCTCATCCGGCAGATTCAGGTATCCCGCACTGCGAAAAGGTGTCCGGACGAACACTTCCCCGGGCTCATCCTGGCCGCAGAGCTGCATTTCCGGAGACAGCACCCACGCCTGACTCTGGGGCAAAGGCCAGCCCACCGGCTGCAGCCCCTGGCCGCAGTGCGCGGGGACGCGATAGCTGCACTTGGCCAGGGTCGTCTCGGTGGGACCATATAGATTGACGATCTCGCCGGCGCCCGGAAACGCCTCACGCCAGCGGGCCACCAGCGAACCGGTCAAGGGCTCGCCCGCCATGAACACCCAGCGCAGGCAAGTCAGATCCCGATTTCCCGGCTCATCCATCAACCACGACTGGACCAGGCTGGGCACCGCATGCAGCACCGAAACCCGTTCCTGCGCCAACCACCCCGGTACATCGGTGAGGCCGTCCGCCGGCGGCAGGCACAGGGCGGCGCCGCTGGTCAGGGGCAGAAACAGATCCCGCAGAATCACATCGAAGCCGTAGCCGGTAAGCAGGGCCAGCCGATCCTCCGGCCCGATCTCAAACGCGGTCCGTTGCCAATCGACAAAATGGGCCAGGCTTTGATGTACCCCCAGAACGCCTTTGGGCACACCGGTGCTGCCCGAGGTATAGAACACATACGCGGCCTGTTCAGGCGCCGGGTCCGGGAGCACGCCGGAAACGCCATCGGATGCCCCGGTTTCGAATCGACCGTCGTGCGCTCCGAGGCCGAGGGATAGAACACCGTTGTCCGATTCCAACGGGGCGGCCCCGGCCTGGCCCTGCACCAGTAACATCGTGGCGGTGCCGGCCTCGGCCATCATCAGATCCCGGCGTTGCCTGGGCAGGGCCGGGTCGATCAGAAGCAGCACGCCACCAGACATGAGCACACCCAGCACACCGGCCACCAGGCCAAAGCTCCGTTCCCCGGTGACGGCCACCACATCCCCGTCGCTCACCCCCCGGGTTCCCAGCCCCCGGGCGACGCCCTCGGCGGCACGCATCAGCTGCGCGTAGGTCCAGGTGTGTTGGCCCTGCGTCACCGCGGGTCGCGACCCATGATTACCCGCGACGCTGCGGAACATCTCGATCACCGTCGTCCGAGACCCGGCGTTCAACATGACACCCGGGTCCGGTAGAACGGCCCTGCTCTCCGGCGTAACCAGCGAATAGTCTGTGATGGGCCGGTCGGGCGCATCGACGATCTGCTGCAACAGGTGACGGTACTGCAGCAACAGAGTGCGCACCCGCTCCGCATTGAAGCGTGCTGTCTGATACACCGCCTTGAGCTCGAGACGGCGCTGATCCGGGCTGGGCACGATATAAAAGGTCAGCGGCAATTTCGAGACAGGGTCGTCGAACGCCACGGTGGCCACCTCCAGCCCGGGCAGGCTGAAGGCATCGAAGGAAACGTCCAGGAGATTGATCAACACGTCGAAGAAGGGGTTGCGCCCCAGGTCCCGGTCCGGCTGCAATGCTTCCACCAGGCGCTCGAAGGGCAGATCCTGATGCAGATAGGCATTGAGGCACGTGGTGCGGACGCGGCCGAGCACTTCGGCGAAGCTGGGGGAACCGGACAGATCCGCCCGCAGCACCAGGGTGTTGACGAAAAACCCGAACACATGCTGGATTTCGGGCCGATTGCGCCCCGCAACCGGCGCACCGACGGCAAAGTCCTGCTGTCCGCTGAGCCGCGCCAGCAGCAGTTGCAGGGTCGCCAGCAGCGTCATGAACAGCGTGACTCCGTGACTTAGGTTCAGGGCTTTGATGCCCGCGGTCAGGTCCTCACCCACGGGCAGGCGCTCAGTGGCGCCGGCAAAACCCTGGCTCGGGGCAGACGTTTCCGCCGTGGCCAAGCTCAGGGCGGGCAAGTCCGCGAGCTGACCGCACCAGTAATCGAGCGGCGTCTGCAAGGCGTCGCCCTGCAGCCACTGGCGCTGCCAGACCGCGAAATCGGCGTACTGGATGGGCAGCTCTGGCAGGTCCACCGCTTCGCCCCGAACGTGCGCCCCGTACAGGGCCGCCAGCTCCCGGTTCAGGATGCTCAGGGACCAGCCGTCGGACAGGATGTGGTGAAAGGTCAGAAGCAGCAGGTGATGGTCGCAATCGAGCCGCAACAGCTGCCATCGAAACAGTGGTGCGCGCCGCAGATCGAATTGATGCCCAGCCGCCTCGTCCAGGCGGCGTCTGATATCGGCTTGCCTGGCCGGCTCGGACAGCCCACTCAGATCCGACAGGGGCAGTTCAAATGCCAATTCCGGCATGATGAGCTGGACGGGCTGACCATCGTCCTCTGAAAAGCGGGTTCGCAAAGCCTCGTGGCGCCGGATCAGCGCCTCGAAGCTTCGCAGCAGTGCCGTCTGATCCAGCGCGCCCCTGAGATCCAGCACCCGAAGCACGTTGTAATGGGCGCTGCCCCCCTCCAGACGATCCAGAAACCAGAGCCGCCGCTGGGCGAAGGACGCCGGAATGATGTAGCCGGTCTGTTCGCCCTGCGCCGCCGGGAGTTCATCGTTCACGGATGCCTACCCGGCCGGAGGCGGTGTGCGAACAACGCGTCGAATGGGCGCCGGCTCCGCCGCGCCACCGGACGATTCCAGGGTCTGGCATACATCCGCTAACGTCGGCGCTTCCAGCAGCAGGCGCATGGGAAGCTGAAGGTTGACCGCGTTTCCAACCAGGCCCACCACCTGAGCCGCCAACAGGGAATGCCCCCCCAGCGCCAGAAAATTGTCCCGCCGCCCGACCCGGTCCACCCCCAGTACCTGAGCCCAGATACGCGCCACGGCCAGTTCCAGCGGTGTGCTCGGGGCCTCGTACTCGTTCTCGGTCGCCGCACCCTGGGCATCCGGTTCCGGCAGTGCCTGCCGATCGATTTTGCCGTTGGGCGTCAGGGGCAGTGCGTCCAGCAGCACGAACTTCGCGGGAATCATGTACTGCGGGAGTTGCTCCCCCAGGAAGCCCCGCAGCGACTCGGCCGGGGGCGCGCGCCCCCGGAGAGGTTCCATGTAGGCCGTCAGTTGCAACTCACCTGACTCCGTGGTCCGGGCCAGCACAACGACCTGGTGCAGATCCGGATGCCGGCCGAGGACCGCCTCCACCTCTCCCAGCTCGATGCGAAACCCGTGAATCTTGACCTGATGATCGACCCGGCCCAGGAACTCCAGGCTGCCGTCGTCCAGGTAGCGGGCGCGATCACCGCTTCTATAAAGCCTGGCGCCGGAATCCGACGCGAACCGATCGGGGACGAATCTTTCCATGGTCAGATCAGGGCGGCCAAGGTAACCCCGCGCCAGACCGCGCCCACCGATATACAGCTCGCCCGGCACGCCCACCGGCGTCGGGTTCAGTTTCGGGTCGAGGACATGGAGCCGGGTATTGATCATAGGCCGACCGATGGGCACTTCTTCCCGACCGTGATCGATATCCCGGTACAGCGCCAGATCGAACGCAGTGACGGCAACGGTGGTCTCGGTCGGCCCATAGGTATTGACAGTCCGAACCCTGCTCCCCGCAAAACGCTGCCATGCGCTGGCCACCGCCGGTAAAGCGCGTTCACCGCCGATGACCACCAATCGGAGACTCGTCGGAGGCGTTGCCTTCGCCTCCGTAAGCGCTTTGGCCAACTGGTGCCAATAAGCCGTAGGCAGATGGCATTGAGTCACACCCCAGGTATCGCATTGGCTCACGAACGCCGTCGCTGAAGCGAGCATGGCATCGGTGCGCAGCGCCAGGCTGGCTCCGCAGACCAGCGGGGCGAAAATTTCCTCCACCGAGATATCGAAATTGATGGAGGAGAATTGCAGAACCCGATCGGCCGGCCGCATGTCCAGCAAAGGCACCAGACCGGTCAGGTAGTTGACCAGCGAACCATGTTCAACCATGACCCCCTTAGGTGTCCCGGTTGATCCTGAAGTGTAGATGACATAGGCCAGGTTGGCCGGTGTGCAGGCGAAGTGCGGATCGGCCTCGAATGACTCATCGACGAGCGCCGGCGCATCATCCAGCATCAGGGTGAGGCCGTCGAAGTCCGGCAAAGCGCCCCGCACTGCCCGCTGCGTCAGCAGCACCGTGGCCCCACTGTCCGCCAGCATATAGACCAATCGTCGGGCAGGGTAATCGGGATCCAGAGGCACATAGGCGGCCCCCGCCTTGAGGATGCCAAGCAGGCCCACGATCAAATCCGGGCTGCGCCTGGCGGCAATCGCCACCCGGGAATCCGGACCGACACCGGCGTGATTGAGCCGGCGGGCGAGGCAATTGGCCCGGGCGTTGAGCTCGCCATAGCTGAGCTGACCCAGCTCGGACACGAGGGCAACCGCCTCGGGTGCGCGGGCCACCATTGCCTCGAACAGGTGGTGTATGCACCGATCGTTCGGGAAGGGCGCGTCGGTGGCGTTCCACTCCACCAGCAGCCTGGAACGCTCGGCGTGGGTGAGCAAGGGCAGAATAGAAAGCGCCTGGTCGGGCTGCCCGAGCGCAGCTTTCAAAAACACACCCAGATGCCCCAGCATGCGATCCATGGCACCGGCATCGAACAGATCGGGCGCGCCGCGCAATTTGAGATGCAGCCCGTCGGCGCCATCCACCACGTCGAGATAGAGATCGAGTTCCGACAGGTGGGGCTCGTAGCCCAGTTCCTCCATGCGGACGCCGCCGGCCACCTGGGGCTGTCGTGGATAGTTTCTGAAATTGAGCATGACCCGCGGCGGGGACAGGCGGCCGTCACCGCGCTGGGAACGGAGCCTGTGCAGCAGGGTTTCCAGCGGCACCTGCTGATGAACGTAGGCTCCCAAAGTCGTGTCCCGCACCCGACCCAGCAGGGTTCGAAAAGTCGGATCGTCGTCGAGACGGGTGCGGATCATGAGCGTATTGATGAAAGCACCGATCAACACCTCGGTCTTTAACTCGGTCCGACCCGCGACGGGGGACGCCACGCAGAGGTCGGTCTGACCGGTATAGCGGTGCAGCACCGCCTGGAACGCCGCCATCAACACCATGTAAAGCGTTGCCCCCGCTTCTCTGGCGAGGGATCCGGCCCGCGCCGCCAGATCGAGAGGCAAATGCAGGTTTGCGGTTGCCATTCCGCCTGGGGTTCGGCTGGCCGGCATTTTGAGCACCGGAAGCTGCAACTCGGGCGCATCCGCCAGCTGCCCGGTCCAATACTGAAGCTGCGATTCAAACCGCTGGTCGTTCATGCCGCCGCGTTGGCCACGGGCGAAATCGGCATACTGCATAGGCAGGGGTGGCAGCACCGCGGGCTCGCCGCTGGAAACGCAGCTTTCATAATGCTGGGCCAGTTCCTGGATCAGCACACCCGCGGACCAGCCGTCGAACACGATGTGATGGATCACCAGCAGCAGAAGATGGTCGTCCCCGCTCAAGCGCAACAGGCTGCCCCGATACAGCGGCCCGTCGCTCAACTTGAACGGCACCCGAGCGGCCCGCTCGACCAATCGCCAGGCCTCCCCTTCCCGGTCGTCGGCAGGAAGCGCTTCGAGATTCACCTGCTCCAGCGCCATGGGCGCCACGGGTGCAGTCACCACATGCGGCACGCCCTCCGAGCTATGAAACGTGGCGCGTAAACCGTCGTGGCGGCGGATGATCTGATCCAGGCTGCGTCCGATGGCCCGCCGGTCCAGGCGGCCCGTCAGTCGCACCAGGACCATCCGATTGCGCGCGGAATCGTCTTCGTGCAGCTGATGCAGCAGCCAGAACGCCTCCTGGGCGAAGGACAGGGGTATGGGCTGGGAATCCGAAACCCGGGCTGACCCGGCTTCCGCGGCACGTTCCGCTTTGTGTTCGAGGGCCTTGAGCAGCAAGGCCCGTCGTGAGGCCGACCCGGCGTGGCTTGGAGGGTTCGGTTTTGCGTCCTGATTCATGCTGGGTGCGTTACCCGAATGGTGCTGAGTCAGGGCTTTTGCAAATCTGAAGCCAAGCACGAAAGTCAGAGACCCCTCATCAAATCCCAACGCAGCCACGGTGCGCCCATTGAGATTGAGAAACGGTGGGGCGAATTGTGCGATTTCTCACGGCCGCCCCCCGCACGCCCGCCTAGAGTCGGAATCGCGTTGCCACCAAGGGATTCAAGCACCTTGAACTGGCCTCAAACGCTGATTGTTCCGTTTCCCTTTCTATGGAGAGTTGTCATGAAGCTGACCCACGATGTGCCTTGTCCCAACGGGACCGAACGGTCACACAAAGCCAAGGAACTCCGCGACCTGTGCACGGAGATTGCCCGCACGCGTCCCCACGCGACCACACGGGCGAATGGCGAGGAGACGGACCTTGCCAGTGCCTGTTTCCCGTCGAATTTCACCAAAGGCCTGAAGCACGACGCCTTGGGCATTCTGGAACACGCCGACGACTACCAGGGTTTCGTCGAGGCCATCAACGCCGACAATCACAACCTGTTCGAGAGCAGAGTCAGCTCGGCGCACGACCGTTCCCTGCCCGGCAGCCCGTTTCAGTGCACCGGCAAGTTTCCCGCAATACCGAAAAAACACGCCGTGCCCTCCAAGAAGCCGGCAAAGTTGGTAGTGCGGAATCCGGACTGGCGCGGATGGGAGAGCCCTCGGGCGGGGCACGTATACGAGCTGCAGGGCCCCGATGCCGGGTCCGTCGGCATGGCGCCGGCCCCCCGTATCCACTCGTCCGAGCTGGCGGCCGAAATGGCCGAGGTATACGCCCTGGCACTGCTGCGCGACGTCCCCTTCACGGCCATCTGCGCCGGCAAGTCCAAAGCGAAGCTGTGTGGCGAAAAAGCCGAGGCCCTGCTGTCGAGCCAGGAGATCGTCGACGCGGTCAACGAAATGCCCTTCTACAAGGGCAAGATACCCAACAACCCGGAACCCGTCTCATCCACACCGATGCATGCGGATGCAGACAGCGGGCTCAACGCCTTCGAACGCAACCGGCGCTTCGCCCGAACACAGGACGAGGATGCACCCTACACGGCGCAGCTGAGCACGGAGCAGGCGTTTCGCGGGTCCACCCAGGGTGCGCTGACGGGGCCCTACATCTCGCAGTTCATGCTGGTGGGCGGCAAATCCATCGCCGGCGCGGGCAACGGCGTCTCGGACCTGCCCGGCATACAGGCCCCGTTCGATCTGGTGGACGGGTTTGTCCCCTACGGCACGCTTTCCATCGACCAGCGGACCATCACCCACAAGGCCTGCCTCGACCACATGACGGACTGGACCTCATGGCTCGATGTTCAGAACGGAGCCAACCTGAAGGGCAAGGACCTGTTCGAGCCAGACCGGCGCTTCATCACCACACCGCGCGATCTCGCCACCTATGTCCACTTCGATGCGCTCTATGAAGCCTATCTCAACGCGGCACTGGTCCTGCTCGGGCTGGGGGTTCCCGTATCCAAGGGGTTCCCGGAAAGCAGTCTGTCCGGGCGACGCACCGGTTTCGCCACCTTCGGCGGCCCTCACATCCTCTCGCTGGTCACGGAGGTGGCAACACGCTGCCTGAAAGCCGTACGCCGCCAGAAGTTCAACTTCCACCGCCGGGCGCGTCCGGAGGCGATCGCCGGCCGCCTCACCCTGGCCTGCTGCGGACATGCCGATCATCTGGGTTGCGCGGCGCCGGCATTCCAGCATGTCCTGGACGAGATTCCAACAGCGCTGCTCGATGCCATCGTCGAGCACAATAAGGAGCAGAACAATCTACCGATGCGGGCGATGCGTCTTATAGAGTGCCCGAAACCGAAAAAGCCGCTGAGCAAGTTCGACGACTGCAACCTGCTGCTGCCGATGGCATTCCCGGAGGGGTCACCGATGCATCCGGCCTACGGCGCCGGCCACGCCACCGTGGCGGGCGGCTGCGTGACGATGCTCAAGGCATTCTTCGAGATGTTCGAAGACTGTGACGGTGGGCGGGAACGTGACCTGTGTGATACCGACGGGAAACCGATCGCTTACGTGCCCAATGGCGACGGGAGCACACTCGTGCCCGACCCGAAGCTGAAGAAGGGTGCCGCGCTCACCGTCCAGGGCGAACTGGACAAGCTTGCCGCCAACATCGCCATCGGCCGGAACATGGCCGGCGTGCACTATTACTCGGACTACTACGACTCGCTGCGCATGGGCGAACGGGTGGCGGTGGGCATTCTGCTCGAACAGGCACCCACTTACGGTGATCCCGTCGAGACCACCTTCACCAGCTTCGACGGCGACTTCGTCTCGATCAGCGGACAGTCCGGCGCATCACCGACCCTCACCGTGATCGACCGGTACGGAAACCGCGTATCGGCACGCGACTGGTGGTTGCGTCATGTTGTGGGCGAGGACGTCATCATCGATCGTTGAGCCCCGCCTGCGCTCAGGAGGGCGGTCGAGAGGCCGCCCTACGTTTCTGTCGACGTGCGTTCAGTTTCCCAGACCGCGAGCAACGCGAAACCCAAGATCACTTCCCACGTACTTGTCGGAAACCGGCACATGGTCGCGGTTGGCAGAGCGCACATCGGTGAGTTCGGCGCTCCACGCGCCGCCGCGGATGACCCCTTCGCCGTCCTCGTCCTCGCTGCACAGGCTCTCCTGACCGCTGTAATCCGGCGAGAACATCGAACAGGTCCACTCACCGACATTGCCGCCCATATCGTGGATGCCGAAACCATTCGCCTGGAATCGCCCTACAGGCGCGGTCTGGACATAACCATCGCTGCAATCGGCAACGCGCCAGTCTGGAAATGCATCCAACGCCGTCAGGTCGCGGATGTTCTCGTAAACACAGGCCTGGGCAAGATCGTCTCCCCAATGGTTGACGCTGGTGGTCGACGCGCGGGCCGCGTACTCCCATTCCGCCTCGGTCAAGAGTCTGTAGTCGAATCCGGTCTCCTGGGACAGCCAAGCGGCATAGGCCGCGGCGTCTCGCCAACTGACGCACACCACGGGATGATCTGGCTGCTGATCGAACCCGGGTGCACGCCAGGTGTTTTCATTGGGCCAGTTCGATTCCTCTTCGCCCAGGTGCCCACAACCATTTGCCGGATCCGCATCTGTCCGATGGTTTGTGCTGCGCACGAACTCGGCGAACTGCTCGAACGTCACTTCGTCGACCCCGATCGCAAACGAACCCACGCTCACCTCGTGTTGGCGCTCGTCATCCTTACGTCCCACCTCGTCGACTGGCGACCCCATCAGGAATGTTCCCTGGGGAAGCAGGATCATTTCAGGTCCTTCACCGCCTTCCTTGAGTGCGTCGCGAAACACGGTGAAGTCCGCTGGCTCGGCAGCGACCATGGGCCCCTTCGCCGCAGGCTCAGCCGTTTCCTGTGATTCAACATTCAAAACATCGGCCTGTTTCTTGCGAAGCTGGGGCATCAGCGTGACCAGAACCCCCACGAGCGCAACAATGCCGAGCGCGCCGAACACCCGCTTGCGATTTGACGAGCGGGGCTGAGTGTCGTTTTGAAACCCATGGGAAACCGCCGGCGTCTTCGGCTCGACCTCCGGCGCGTTTCTGGGCTCGATCTTCGACCCATCGTCTGGGCCGACTTCGGGCTCATCCTTGGCCGCCGCCAACGCTTCGACTTTTCCATCCCCTTCCGTGGGCGGCACGGAAGGCCCGATCAACTCCGCCATAAACTGCAGTAGCGTGGCGAACTCCGCTTCATCGGGCCGACCCTGCCACGCAGTCAGATCGGCGGCTTGTATCAATCCAAACCCAAGCGGCGGCTCGACCACATCCAGCTTGACCGGAATGAGCACACCGCGACTTTTGCCCTGGCCAGCCTCCTCGTGAACCCAGTCCGAACCGACGGATGCTTCGGTCCATACCACGACGACGCATTTGGCCTCGTCCAGATGTTTGCGAATCCAACTGTTCCAGGTCTGACCCGGCGGTATTTTCCGATCCCAGAACACCGACCAGCCCTGCCCTTCCAGGCAACGCACCAGCGGTGCGACCCGTTCGCGTTCCTCGCTCTTATAACTGACGAATACATCGGTCACCGCGGCCAACAACCTTCAACAATCCATGAGATTTGCTAAAAGATAGCTCAGGAACCCGCGTTGTGAGCCGATGAGAGGAGGTCGCCACTTTGAGTGCGGCCAAAGCAAGAGACTCAGGTGGCGCTCCCGGACCAGCGCCTTGGCGTCACTTCGCGCTTTCTCGCGAAACAGAGATCCAGCCGGTGGCCGCAAACTGTTCCAGAATGCGGGACGGGACGGTCTTATCCCTGCCGGGGGAATGGCATCGGAGTCATGGGCGTTTTTCAGCCTCACCGATTACATCGTCCAGGAGGCCATGATCGTGCCCGCCCGCCTGGCGCCTGAGCGCTTCTAAGTCTGATCCGGTGGTGATTTCTGCGTCTCAATCCGGATAGTCCAACTTACGCTGGTGTCGAATGCCGAGAATTCGAATCTGATTCTGCCCGGGCAGAAAACGATACATGGCGACGTAACCCGTCTTGCCGTAGGAGATCACCAGCTCCCTCAATTCGCCGTCGACCCGACGACCGATCAATGGATGATCTGACAGCACCTCGACAGCTTGGCTGATGGCCGAAGCCGCCGGCCTGGCGGCATCGGGATCGATCGCAACCCAATACTCAAATGCGCGCTCAAGGTCGTCGAGCGCGCTGAAAGCGTAGACTATTTCCGCCAAGGCTTTGGGCGCTCGGCTCCGGGATCCTGTGCGAGTCGATCAAGCCACCTGTGCACGTCTTTCATGCCATAGACTGCCGCTCCCTCGTCTATGGCCCGGTCCGCGGCATGTGCATCATTGACGAAATCCCGCCATCGCTCCTCGCGACCGACTTGGCGTTCCAACGCGTCAACCATGAGTCCGTGAGGAGAACGTCCTGTCTCCTCCGCCAGAAGGGCAATTCGAGCCTTGAGCTCGGCTGAAAGCTTAAGTGTTGTTGTGACGCTCATTTGGTGAACCCAAGGCACTGAGGTGTCACCATGGTAATACCGGCACACAGCCAGCGCAATGCGTTACCCACATGGGGCCTCTGGCGCAGCGACCCGGGACCGTCCAGACCCGTTTTCAGCTCGCAATCGACGCAGGTTGCAGGGGACGCGAAGTCCAGGATCGCCGCTTACATGCGTGTGGGAATGGGGAAAGATTCGGAGCTGGGGCATAGCCCTCTGAATTCGGCACCCCATGGGCCACCGCTGCAGCGCCTCGGCTGCAATGCTAAATTCTGAGTGGCGCAGCCAAACACACTTTCGAGCGAACCCCGGATCGCAAACAGAGCAAACACCTTGATTGGCAGATGGATGCTTCGACTCGTCTGGTTCGTGGTCCTAATGGCAGGGATCCAGATCATCGCCGTTTTCATGCTGGCCCAATCCGGGGACCTGCCCAGCGCGGTTCTGGCCGACCAGCTCACATCCCACTTTGGCACGCCGAGAATCTGGATACTGATCGGCGGCCTGCTCATCGCCCTGTCCGTCTGGCTGCGCCGTATCCTTCGCCGAATGCTTCAGAAGACCTCGGACAAGAAAGCAAGCCGGATCATGGAGGACCTGGTCGCAGGCGAGGAGACGCCGGATGCGGCCTACCTGGTATATCTCCGGGCCTTCGAAACCACCGGAAAACTCAAAGCGCCCTGGTTCATGTTCGCCAACGATCTGGGACTGCAGCGGCTGCGGTCCTCGGAGCAGGAAAGCTATCTCGCCTGGGCGGTCCGCAAGCTGGGTCCGTTGGTGGCCCTGGGTGAACCCGGTGAGCATCTCGGCGCCGGCCGGATCAAGACCAGCGACGCAGACTGGCAACAGGCCGTGAGGCAACTGGTGGAAAACGCCAAGGCGGTGCTGATCATTCCCTCAGACCGGCCGGGCACGGTGTGGGAAGTCAATCATCTTCGGACGGAAAACCTGCTGCACAAAACCGTGTTCATCATGCCGCCGGAGGCTCGGGGTTTCGACTGGCGCGCCCGCTGGCATGAGGCACGAAAAGCGCTGGGAGAGTTTGGCGCCGCCTTGCCCGAGTACGACCGCCACGGGCTGATGTTCCGGCTGAGTCCGGAGGGAAAGGTGCAGGACGCCAATCACCTGCCCGTGTGGCGGCCGCGCCAATTCGGTAAGGCGGTAAAACGGTTTCTCGCCGGCAAACCCAAAGACGGCGATGCCACCACACGCATTTCCAAAGCCATACGGGCGGCGCGGCGACACTGGTTGTTCGGCTATCTGTCCGGCCTTATCCCGGTGGCTGCCACCGGTGTGTTTGTCTTCATCGTGGCATTCGCCGAGCCCGCATTGCGGCCATCCGCGCAAGCCGAACCCTGGTCGACCCTGCCCGACCGCTACCTTGCCGCCATGGAACGCCAACAGGGGAGCGATCGATTGCAGAACCGGCTCTGGCTGAACGCGGGCTATCAACGTCTCGCCGAAGATCTCGATTCCGAGCGGGAAGATGGCTTGCGTGGAGAGCTGGCCTGGCGCGGTTTGCCCTGGATTCCCACTGAGCAGCTACGCGCCTACTTTGCCGGCCTTGCCGGGGCATACAGTCACCTGCGTCCGGAAGAATGTCGCCGACTGGTTGCGGGAACCCTCGCGCAATCCGACCTCAATCATGCCTGGGTGCGCACCGACCCCGATGTGGTGAGGGATTTCACCAGCGCGACCGTGGCCGCCGTCGAAGCGGGCGTGGAAAGCACGGCTCTGCCCGACGTGGAAGATGCGCAACTCATACAGGCCGCCCAAGCGTTTCTGGACGGCCTCGAACCCGATGAGCGGACGCGCTTCGTTGAAATCGAAACCAGCCCCGCCGACACCGCAGCCGACGCCGACCTGTGCTGGCTCATGATCACCACCTACGAGGGCTTTGCCCGCATCGACGACACCATGCTGCTTCCTCTGTTCATGGTGATCGATCACGATACGCTTTCCATCTCGGCCGCCGCCGCCGCAGGCAGCGACCCGGACCTGCCCGAGTCCCCCCTGCAGCAACTGCTGACCTCCCCCGCATACACGGCGCGCGCCGCCGGACTGGACGAAGACGCCCGCGTCAATCTGCTGATCGAGCTGATGGGGGACGGCATGCAGAGGCTCGACG
>JAHEDQ010000041.1 GCA_024641125.1 Candidatus Competibacteraceae bacterium
CATGTTCGAGCCTGATTTGACTGAAGGAAAGGTATGGCAGTCCGAATATGTTTGCATTTTTGAGACTTTTGGTCTTATTTTTATCACGGCACTGCGTGGCCAAGCCTTCGAGCCCTGCGTCATTACAGGAGGCGGGCGGGAGGCGGGTGCGTAGCGGAGGGTGAGGAGATCGATCAGGCATTCGACTATGTCATCGTAGGTGCGGGTTCGGCTGGATGCGTTCTGGCCAATCGCCTGTCCGAGGATTCCGCCATTTCAGTGGCCTTGCTGGAGGCCGGTGGCCGCGATTGGAATCCCTGGATTCACGTTCCCGTCGGTTACTTCAAAACCATGCACGACCCGCGGGTGGACTGGTGCTATCGGACCGCTCCGGATCCCGGGCTCGAGGGCCGCAGCATTGAGTGGCCGCGGGGGAAGGTGCTGGGCGGCTCCAGCGCCCTCAACGGGCTGCTTTACATCCGCGGGCAACGCGAGGACTACGACCACTGGCAGTCGCTGGGCAATGGCGGCTGGAGTTACCAGGACGTACTGCCCTATTTCAAGCGCTCCGAAGATCAGGAGCGTGGCGCTGATCAGTACCATGGCGCGGGCGGGCCCTTGGGGGTCTCGGACATTCGTATACGCCGCAAAATCTGCGACCAATTCATCCAATCGGCCATCGCTCTCGACATTCCGGCCAATGACGACTTCAACGGTCTTGATCAGGAGGGCGTCGGGTATTTTCAGCTGACCCTGCGACGGGGATTGCGCTGCAGCACCGCCACCGGCTTCCTGAAACCGGCCCGCAAACGCGCCAATCTCACCGTCCTGACCGGCGCCAGGGTGACCCGGGTCGAGTTCGAGGGACGCACTGCGGTGGGTGTGCGTGTATTGGTCGGAGGGGAGCAGCGCACGATCCGGGCCCGTGCCGAAGTGGTTCTGTCAGCAGGTGCCATAGGCTCACCGCAGTTGCTTCAGCTGTCCGGCGTCGGCCCAGGGGCCATCTTGCGCGACCAGGGTATCGATGTGCTGCACGATCTGCCCGGCGTGGGTGAGAACCTTCAGGACCACCTGCAGATCCGTTCGGTCTATACCTGTTCGATACCTACTCTCAACGATGAGGTCAATAACTTCTTCCGGCGCATGGGTATCGGTATTCAGTTCATACTCACCCGTTCCGGTCCCATGAGCATGGGCGCCAGTCAGGTGTGCGCGTTTACGCGGTCGGAACCGGGTTTGAATAGGCCGGACATCCAGTTTCATATTCAGCCTCTGAGTTCAGACAATCCCGGGCACGGGCTGGATCATTTCTCGGCCTTTACCTCCTCGGTATGCCAGTTGCGGCCGGAGAGTCGCGGGCACGTGCGTGTTCAATCGCCGGATCCGATGGCATCGCCCACCATCTTCGCCAACTACCTGGACAGTCCGGTGGATCGTCAGGTCGCGGTTGCCGGCGTGCGGGTCGGGCGCCGCATCGCGCGTGCGGCGCCTTTGAGCCAATCGGTGATCGACGAGCGTGAGCCCGGCTGGGCGTTGGAGTCGGACGATGAGATCCTGGCCTGGGTCCGGGCCAGGGCCACAACCATCTACCACCCGGTGGGAACTTGTAAGATGGGCTTGGGTACAGACGCCGTGGTCGATCCCCGACTGCGGGTTCGGGGCATCGATCGGCTGATGGTGGTGGACGCCTCGATCATGCCGACCATCGTCTCCGGCAACACCAACGCACCGACCATCATGATCGCCGAAAAAGCCGCGGACATGATGCGCGAGCGGCCAGCATGAGCAATCCGGGCGACCCGCTCGAGATCCGGCATGGCGTAATGACCCGCCAGCATCTTTACTCTAGTGTCATGGGTCAGCAGTTCGTTGCATTTCAGCAAGACGAGAAGCGCTCAGACGCCAGGCGGGCGGGCGCAGGACTGGCCTGCGCTCATTCAAGCGCGCCCAACAGCGCGGATGGGCGCTTGTCGTCTTGCCCGACGGGAGCGTCCCAGATCCACCACTGCGGCGTTGCAGCTGCTCGACAGCGTTCACTATGCTTTCGCATCCGCGCCTTGCATTGGCGAATCTGGGGCGCTCTGCAACGCAACGAACTTACGGGACAGCACACTGGGGAGCCTCTGATCTATTCGTGAACGTGCTGCATCTTGGGACTGAAATGCACAGCTTCATCGCTGCAAATCTTGGCAAAAGAACGACTGTTGCCCCCGATCTGCGCCCTGAAGCTGCACATTTCACCCGCCAAATCTGTTTCGTCCAGACTGAATCAGAGGCTCCTAGAAATGATTGAAATGCGACGTGTCCTACCGGCCGTTGCAGTAGAAGCGGATCGTCCTGAGTGGAGGTCCGGCACGAAAGGATCTTTGTGATCCGATACCCATGACCACTGGAGGAGCCATCCATGCGTAGTTTGAAACCCCTGGCCAGGGGGGCATTGACTCTGGCCGTATCGGCTGCCTTGCTCATAGGCAGCGCCGCGGCTCAAGCCGCACCTGTCAAGATCCGCGTTCAGTCCGTAATACCGGCCAAGGCGGATGAAGTGACCATGCTCAAGGATTTCGCCCAGGACGTGAGCGATCTCACCGATGGTGAGGTGGTGATAGAAGTTCTGCCCGCCGGCGCCGTGGTGGGCGTTGCCGAAACACTGGATGCGGTGGACAAAGGATTGATCGAAGGGGGGTTCGCCTGGACCCATTACTGGTCGGGCAAGCATCCCGCCGCCATGCTGTTCGGATCGCCCGTGGCCGGCGCCGGTGTCGGTATCGACAATATTGCCTTTGTCTCCTGGTTTATGTACGGCGGTGGCAAGGAACTCTACGACGAGCTCTGGCAGGAGATGGGCGTCAATGTAAAGGGCTTCATGCTCCAGCCGGTCGGTCCCGAGGCCCTGGGCTGGTTCAAGGAACCGATCAATTCCATGGATGATTTCCGTAAGTACCGGTTCCGTGCACCGCCGGGAATTCCGGGTCAGACCTACAATGACATCGGTGTCGCCGCGGTTGCCATGGGCGGTGGCGATATTCTACCGGCTTTGGAAAAGGGCGTGATCGATGCCGCCGAATGGTGCTGCCCCAAGCCGGACAGCGTGTTCGGGTTCCAGAAAGTGCTAAAGCACTATTATCTGCAGGGCCTGCATCAGGTGGTGGTCAACGCCGACCTGTACATCAACGGCGATGTCTATGCCAAGTTGACACCCCATCAACAGAAGGCCATCGAGGTGGCGGCCAACGCGTCATTGATGAAATCCCTTTCCTACCGAATCTACGAAAACGGCAAAGCCCTGAAGGATCTGACCGAGAATTGGGGCGTCATTCTGCACGACACGCCGCCGGACTACTTCAAGGAGTACATGGATGCGGCCCGGGCGACCTTGCAGGCCAACGCGGACGACAACCCTTTCTTTGCCAAGGTATGGGACTCGCAAAAGGCTTTTGCCGAGATCGCGGTGCCGTTCTGGGCCGGCGCGCAGATGTCCAATGCCAGCTTGGGCATGGCCTATGCCAAAAGCCTGGAGAAGTAAGAGGACGGCAAGTTAGGGGACCTCTGATTTATTCTGGATAAAGCAGATTGGAGGGTGAAATGTGCAGATTCAAGGTGCAGATCGCGGGTAACAGTCGTTCTATTGCCAAGATTTGCAGCGATGAAGCTGTGCATTTCAGTCCCAAGATGCTCGTTCACGAATAGATCAGGGGCTCCTTAGCGTGTTTGAGGTCAGGGGTGGCGCGTAGGGCGCCGTCCCCGATCAGGGTTTTATCTTGACCGGATTCCCGCGTGGTCCTGGTCAATGCGCCAACAGGAGCCCGCGAACATGGATCCCGTGGTCAATGCGCCGGATGAGCTGATCGCCGACAGGCGACTGGGCGATCCAGGCGATCTGCCGGAGGACATGCCACCCTGGATGGCCCGTACCATCGCAGGCATCGACACATTCAGCCGCTTTGTCGGCCGTTTGGTGTCGTTTCTTGTCATCCCCATTTTCTGCGCCATGGTCTACGAGATCGTGATGCGCTACGCCTTTATTGCGCCCACCATGTGGGCCTATGACATCAGCCGTATGTTCTATGGCGCCTTGTTCATGCTCGGCGCAGGTTACGGCCTCTCGCGGGGCGTACACATCCGTGCGGATTTTCTGTACCGCAATTTCAGTGTACGCATGCAGGGCTGGGTCGATTTCACGCTCTACCTGCTGTTTTATTTTCCCGGTCTCCTGGTGTTTTTGTGGACCTCGATCGATTTCGCCTGGGGTTCTCTCAGCTCCGCCGAGCGGGGCATGGACACAGCGTGGATGCCGTACCTGGGTCCGATCAAGGCGGTCTTGCCCGTGGGCATCGTGCTGCTTCTGATCCAGGGGGTCTCGGAAGCGCTCAAGTGCTGGTACGCCGCCACCCGCGGGAGGTGGCCCCAATGAGCCCGGAGATACTCGGCTTGATCATGATCGGGGTCATGCTGTTTGCCATATTTGTGGGTTTTCCGATTTCCTTCACCCTCATTTTCCTCGGCATGGTGTTTGGATATCTGGGCTTTGGCCAGCTGGTTTTCTATCTGATGACCTTCCAGTTCTACAACGTCATGATGGAGCAGACCCTGGCCGCGGTGCCGCTGTTTGTGTTCATGGGCATCATGATGGAGCAGGCCGGGTTGATGGAACGCCTGTTCGGATCCATCCAGAAAATGCTGGCCAACGTCAGCGGGTCGCTCTACGTCGCGGTGCTGCTCGTATCCACCATATTCGCCGCCGCCACCGGCATTGTCGGGGCATCGGTCACCATCCTTGGGATCATGGCCGCGAAGACCATGAATCGGTCCAACTACGACGTCCGACTTGCGGCGGGCACCATCACTGCCGGGGGCACCCTGGGCATTCTGATCCCGCCATCGATCATGCTGGTGGTTATGGGTCCGGTACTCGAGGTGCCGGTGACCGATCTGTTCGCCGCCGCCATCGTGCCCGGCATCATGCTGGCCGGGATGTACACCCTATACGCCTTGGGCCGCTGCTGGCTGAATCCGTCCCTGGGCCCAAAGCTGGCCATTGAGGATCGCGCCGAGAGCATGGGCCACCTCTGGTACGAGTTCTTTATGGGTTTGGTGCCGCCGGCCGCCCTGGTGATGTTTGCCTTGGGCAGTATCCTGTTCGGTTTCGCCACCCCAACGGAAGGCGCCGCCTGTGGGGCCGTGGGCGCTCTGTTGCTGACGCTGGCCTATCGCAAGTTGAGTTGGAAGCGGTTTCAGGATGCGTTGATCACCACGCTGGAGATTTCGGTCCTGATCCTGTTCCTGGTGGCGGCGTCCAATTTCTTCGGTGCGGTATTTTCCAGACTGGGTACACCCACGATGCTCACCGAGTTGCTGCTCGGTATGGACCTGCCCCAGACCGCAGTGTTGCTGATCATCATGGCGCTGATTTTTCTGCTGGGCTGGCCCTTGGAGTGGGTGCCCATCGTGCTCATCATTGTGCCGATCCTGATTCCGCTGCTGGATCAGATGGGGGTCAACCTCACCTGGTTCGGCATTCTCGTTGCGGTGAATCTGCAAACGGCCTGGCTTTCACCCCCTGTGGCCTTATCGGCTTACTTTCTCAAGGGGGTGGTGCCCGAATGGGACCTTCGGGACATTTACATCGGCATGATGCAGTTCATGGTGATTCAGCTTGTCGGCCTGCTGCTGATTCTCATGTTCCCGCAGATTGCCCTGTGGTTGCCCGAGTACATCTACGGCTCAGGGCAGTAATAAAAAGGGCACGGGTCTGATCGACCGGGCACTGAAGACTGCACCACAATCCCGCCGGCGTTCCAGCCTTACCAAGTCGGCCATTGTGGCTCCGCCAGTGCGTGGGACCTGCCCTGGTGCACGTTCCATTTCGCCATTCCGGATCCATGCTGGCGCATTCGGACTGTTGGCATTGCGCCAATAAGCCCTTGTCCGTATCCGGTTCCAGAATGGGTGCTATCATTCGGCCGGATGATTCTGCGCGGGTTGCATTGGATGGCGGATCATCGTTATCAAGTAAATTCAGCGCGGAGACTGGCCAGATCGTGAGCCGCGGCATTGGCACGAGCGCCGCGCGCACCTCGACCGCAATATGTGGTCTGGCGGGGGATGCATAGGCGGGTTCCCTGAATCCTGTTCCTCCTCCACTGGTTTATGTATCCGTGCGGGCTCATTAAGTACGCTATTCGGCAGGTTCATCCTCGGAGCCTTGATCTTGAAGACCATTGGTAAGTATCTACTCACCGGAATTGTCGTCGCCATCGCGGTCGCCGCGGTGCTGTTCAAGTACTGGGCCTATGTGGTCAACCCGTGGACCCGGGACGGTCAGATTCGAGCCGAGGTGATTCAGATCACGCCCCGGGTGTCGGGACCCATCGTTAACCTGCCGATTGTGGACAATCAGTTTGTCAGCAAAGGCGATGTCCTGTTCGAGATCGATCCGCGCACCTACCGGGTCAGCCTTGCCCAGGCCCAAGCCCAGTTCCAGAAGGCCAAGGACAACTACGATGCGCTGGAAAAGCAGGTGGAAGCCGCGGAAGCCCAGGTGAAAGTGGCTCAAGGATCGGTGCTGCAGGCCGACAGTGTCATTAAGCAGCTGGAATCGGAAATCGCGAAAAACGAGGCCGAGTATCAGCGGCAGCAGGAGTTGCTGCCCCAGCAAGCCACCTCCCAGAAAGCGGTGGAACGGGCCAGGGCAAATTTTGAGGTGTCGGTGCAGCAGCGTAAGGGGGCCATGGCCGGTCTGCTTCAGGCGCGTGCTTCGTTGCTTGGAGTGGAGGCCGATCTGGCCGAGGTGAAAGCCAATCTTGGGGCGCCTGGCCCGGACAACGCCAGCATTCGGGTCGCGCAGGCAGAGCTGGAGCAGGCGCAGCTGAACCTGGAGTTCACCCGGGTCGTTGCGCCAGTCGACGGATATGTCACCAATCTAAACCTGCGTGTGGGCAGTCAGGCGGTGACCAATCAACCGGCATTGGCCTTCGTGGACGTAAACAGCTTCTGGGTTCATGGTTTTTTCAGGGAGACGAGCATCGCCCGTGTTCGCGCAGGCGACAGGGCGGTCGTGACCCTGATGAGCTATCCGGATAGACCGATCGAAGGGGTTGTCGACAGCCTCGCCTGGGGTATTTCCCAAAAGGACGACAGCCCGGGCTTCGAGCTGTTGCCCAGCGTCAGCCCGACGTTCGAGTGGATTCGCCTGGCTCAGCGGGTCCCGGTACGCATCCATCTCCGTGAGTTGCCGGAGGGGGTGGCGCTGCGTGTGGGCACCACGGCTTCGGTCCTGGTCATGACCGGCAGTGCCGGTGGTGAAGAGGGTCGGCCGGTTGCGTCGGCGCCGTCCCTGCTCCGGTGACGTCATAGCATGAGAAACGGATCGTCAATCTCTGGCCTGGTCGTGCTCATCGCCGCGCTTGCCTCCGGTTGCACCATGTTGGGACCTGACTACTCAGAGCCGTCCGTGCCTGTGCAGGACAAATGGCTCGAGGTTCCTGACTCGCTGATGAACGACAATCCGCCGGTCGAACCTGAATGGTGGAAAAATGCGTTTCAGGACCCGGATCTGGATCGGCTTGTTGATATCGCACTGCAACAGAATCTGAGTCTGCGGTCGGCCGGACTTCGCGTGCTGCAATCGCAACAGCAGTTGGCCATCGCGATTGGCAGTCAGTATCCGCAGCAGCAGCAGGTCACCGGCTCCGCCGAGCGTGAACGCGCCGCAGGTATCATTTTCAACAATTACAGCCTGGGGTTTAACCTGACCTGGGAGGCGGATTTCTGGGGCCGCTTCCGCCGTCAGATCGAATCCGCGTCGGCCGCCCTGGATGCCAGCGTAGCCAGTTATGAAGGGGCAGTGCTGTCGATTGTGTCCCAGGTGGCCCAGACCTATGTTGTGATTCGTACGCTGCAGGATCGACTGCAGGTGGCGCGGGAGAACATTCGGCTTCAGGAGAGCAGCGTTCGCATCACCCGGGCTAAGTTGAACGCCGGCGAAGTCAGCTCGTTGGACGTCGATCAGGCCGAAACCCTGCTGAACAACACCCGGGCCAGCGTGCCCGCTCTTGAGACTTCACTGCAGCAGTCTAAAAATGCCCTCGCCATTCTGCTGGGGCAACCACCGCATGAACTGGCCTACCTGTTCGACGAGGAGGGGAGGATCCCAATACCCCCGGCAGAAGTGGCCATTGGGATGCCTCAAGATTTGATCAGGCGACGCCCCGACATTCGCGTCGCCGAACGGCAACTGGCCGCCCAGAGCGCTCAGATCGGCGTCGCCATGACCGAGTTGTATCCAGCTTTTTTCATCGGTGGCTCGATTGGTACCACTGCGGCGAACACCGGTGATTTGTTCGACTACAGCAGCAACACATGGAACCTGTTTGGCGCCTTTCAGTGGAACATTCTCAACTATGGGCGGCTTCAGAGTAACGTGAGGTTGCAGGACGCACGTTTTCAGCAACTGCTGGTGGATTACCGCAGCACAGTGCTGCAAGCTCAGGGCGACGCCGAAAATGCCATCGTGGCGTATCTGAGATCTCATGAGCAACTGATCGCCTACACACAGGCGGAAGCCGCCTCGCAGCGGGCCGTGGACATAGCCAGATCGCAATATCGAAATGGTCTTATCACATTCAATACCGTGATCAATACCCTTACGGCGCATACCCAGCAGCAGGACCTGCTGTCGAACACGCGAGGCAGCGTGGCCAACAACCTGGTGCAGGTTTATCGGGCCCTGGGGGGCGGGTGGGAGATCCGTGCCGGCCGTGATCCGGTGGATTTTCTCCCCGCCGCCATGAAGGATCAGATGCGAGACCGCACCCACGCGTGGGAGGGCGTGCTGAATTAGAAAAGGTTTGAGTAAAGTGTTTTTTTTGGATTAACCGTGGAGCGCGAAGCCTAATCTATCAGAACCTGGTCTATCAGAACCTGGCTGTGCTTGGGGCGTTCTTGTTCGTCTAAAGCAGCGTTGCCGCTCGTTTGGAGCGAACGTCGATGTACGGCGCCCTGGTGTTTGTGTTCGTTGGCTTGGCCTTCGGCCCCTTGGGTCTGGGGCTGTTGAACCTGAGTGTGGGCGAGGCGGGCCTGCGTACGCTGGCCGAGCTGACGTTGGCGTTGGTTCTGTTTACAGACGCGGCCAATTCGGATTTGAGCGTCCTGCGCAGCAACATCGCCATTCCACGGCGGCTGTTGCTGATCGGTTTGCCCTTGGCCATTCTGCTGGGTTTCGCACTTGGTTTTCTGATGTTTGATGAGCTCGGCCTGCTCGAGATCGCCGTGCTGGCCAGCATGCTGGCACCCAGCGATGCGGCGCTTGGCAAAGCGGTGGTGACAAACGAAGCGGTTCCGAGTCCGATTCGCCAGGGACTGAACGTGCAAAGCGGTTTGAACGACGGAATCTGTGTTCCGATTCTGTTCTTGTTTCTGATCCTGGCCACGCAGACGGTCGGGGAACAGGGTACCCATCTTCTGGGCCTGAAACTGGTGGCGGAAGAAATTGGCATCGGGGTGGCAGTGGGCGTTGTCCTCACCCTTGCGGGCGCCTGGACCCTGAGGGAGAGCGCTGCCCGCGGGTGGGTGACCGAGAGCTGGCGGCAGGAGTGCGTCCCGGCGCTGGCCCTGGTCTGTTTTACGACCGCACAGTACCTGGGGGGAAGCGGAGTCATAGCCTGCTTTGTCGGTGACATGTTGTTCGGATGGCGCGCTGCTGCTCGCTGCCGAGGGCACGGGCGACACGCTGGCGATGCTTACCTGGGTGGTGTTCGGAGCCGGGGCCGTGGCCAATTCGCTGGGATTTTTGGGTTGGAATGTGGTGTTGTATTCCGCGCTGAGTTTGACAGTGATTCGCATGTTGCCGGTGTTCATCGCCATGACCGGGATGGGTTTGCGGCTCGATGACAAATTGTTCATCGGTTGGTTCGGCCCGAGGGGTCTGGCCAGCATCGTATTCGCGGTTATTGTTCTCAATGAACACCTGCCGGGTGGGGATACCATAACCATGACCGTGGTCTGCACCATCACCCTGAGCGTTCTGGCCCACGGCCTGAGTGCGAATCCTCTGGTGAACTTGCTGGCCAGGCGGATCAAGCAGGGTGCTTGAAGCACCATTTATTTGTAGGATACGACACTGGGCACGGTGTTTTCAGGTCGATCAATTTCATGTGCGCAGTATCGAATGGGAGGTTGATCATGCTGGTGACTTTTTCCTGTCCGGCCTATGCCGATATCACCATGTTCGGCGATGTCGCCGTACATCTGCTCAAGTTGATGGGGCACACCGGCACCGTGCCCAGCGCGCTGCTGGCCGATGACGTTGCGCCCGCACTGGCGCGCCTTGAGGCGGCGCTGGCAAGTGGTGAGACGGAGATGCAGCTCGACGCCAGCGCGGCCGATGACGACAATGAGCCGCCGGTGAGCCTGGACCACCGGGCATTTCCCCTGCTGGAACTCCTGAAAGCGGCGGCCACGGACCACTGCAACGTGATGTGGGACAAAAACACCTGACGCCACCCTTCAATGATCCTTGCCTTTTGATGCTGCGTAACCGGGTAGAGCGCGCCCGCCAGCATCGAACAGGCCTGTGTCAAGGGTCACGATTTCCAGGCGATCGATCCGTTGGCCGAGCAGACCTGCGCGGTCATTTCCGTGGCTCAGAAGTGGATACAAACGCGCTGGGGACGGCGCTGACCACCGGCGCCTGGTTCGATTCCGGCCCCTGCGGGACCGATCTGCAGGGCAACCCGAACGTGTTGGCCGGCGATCATGGCACGTCCCCACCGGGCCAAGGCGGCAGTGCCCACAGCACCCTGGTCGAGATCGAGCGCCTGTCCCGTGTATCGCCCGGCAATGTGCTACGCAACCAGGGCTCCATTGTGTCCAATTGGCCTACACTGTGTGGGCATATTGAGTCGCTTGAGGTGATCGAGCGTCATCCCATTCAGCCTGTTGCGGTGTGCTGCATTGGGGCGACTTCGGTACCCGCAAATCGAATCCGTTCAATAAACCCTTGGAGTCCAAAAATGGCAGAACCCGATATGCTCGCCAGCAATCTGATCGGCGCCATAAGAGCCAATTCCCGCATTGCGGTCATTGCCGGAATCATAATGCTTGTATGTGGTGTACTGGCGGTGGCCGCGCCGCTGGCGGCAGGCATTTCCATCACTTTTCTGGTCGGCCTGCTGTTGATTGCCGGCGGTGTAGCCCAGTGCGTACTGGCGTTTCAAACCGGCGCCTTCGGGCGCGGCCTGCTGATTTTTCTGGTGGGCGCCCTGACCGCGGTGGCCGGCTTTTTCCTGATCAGTCAGCCGATTGAGGGCTTGGCGGCGATCACTTTCTTCCTGGCCGCATACTTTATTGTTACCGGCGTGTTCGAGCTGGTTGCGGCGTTTCAGGTAAAGCCCGCCGAAGGCTGGGGCTGGCTGCTGTTCAACGGTATCGTCACACTCATTCTGGGCATTCTGATCTGGCGACAGTTCCCCCTGTCCGGCATATGGGCGGTGGGCGTGCTGTTCGGAATCAAACTGATCATGAGCGGCTGGTGGCTGATCTTTGTCGGTCGGAGTGTGGGCAGCGTGGCAAAGGACGCGGCTGCGTGAACGGTGTGGGCGCGGTGTTCAACGCCATTGTGGCGTTGCACTGAGGGACCCATCGGGTTGACTCGAGCTGTGCCGGAGCGAACCTCTGTGGCGAACGACGGCACAGACTGTGACGCGGTTCACAGCGTTGTTTTCGGGCTCTGGTATCTTGTTCGTGCCATGGGCCCATCGACACGGAAAGTGGAGGCTGCGGTACAAAATGTCCTTCAGGCACGACGTCTTTGTCAGCTATGCCCACGTGGACGACCAAGCGCCGGCCCAGGTTGAGCGCGGGTGGGTGAGTATGCTCGTCACCGAGTTGAAGCGCTTGCTCGCGGAGCAGCTCGGTCGAACGGACAGCTTCTCCATGTGGATGGATCACGCACTCTCCGGAAGCGACCGGGTGACACCGAAGATCATGGATGAACTCCAGTCCTCTTCGGTCCTGCTGGTGGTGATGTCACCTGGTTACCTGGCGTCCGAGTGGTGTAGCAATGAGCGCAGCGGTTTTCTGGCTGCGGCCCGGGCTCGGGCGCAGGCGGGGGGCCACTTGTTCATTGTCGAGAAAACCGAGGTTGATCGCAGTAACTGGCCGGCTGAGTTTGCCGATGTACTGGGTTATCGTTTCTGGCGCCCCGATCCCGACAGCGGTGTGCCGCGGACCCTGGGATATCCCTGCCCGGACCCACGGGTCGATCGCGACTATTATCGGGTGATTGACGATCTGGCCCGGGAAATGGCGGCTGAGCTGAACCGGGTGCGTGCCGCGGTCGGCGTTGACACGCCGGCTCCGGAGATTTCGGGGGACCCAATCGTCAGCGTGTTCCTTGCCACCGTGACAGATGATTTGCACGAGCGGCGCGAAGAGACCAAGCGATACCTGGAGCAACAGGGTATTCGAGTGCTGCCCGATCGCTACTATCCCCTCGACCCGGACCAGTTTCGCGAAGCCATGGTCGCGGATCTGGCCAAGTGCACCGCCTTCGCCCAGCTCATCAGCCCGCTGTCCGGTCTGCGGGGGGCAGGGCTGGAGCATGGTCTGCCTGCCCTGCAGTATGAAATCGCCCTGGCGCATGGCAGCGCCGTTGCCCAATGGCGCTCACCGGATCTGGATGTGGATGAGGTCGTGGACGAGGACCAGCGCCGCCTGTTGGAGAGCGCCCACGTCATGGCGGTGCCGATTGAGGAATTCAAGGAACACGTGACCGAGCTGGCCAAACGGACGCCGGAGCCGGAGGTCGATGCCGGCGATGATCTGGTTTTCGTAAACCACAGTGCCGATGACGATTTACTTGGAAACCAGGTCGAAGCACTGGTGCTTGGGCTTGGTCGGGGTTGTTCGCTCCCGCTGTTCAAAGCATCGCCCACTGAGCGCAGACAAGACCTGGAGCGAAACCTGTCCAGCAGTGACAAGGTCATTTTGTTGTATGGGCAGTCACCCCAGTCCTGGGTCCGTGAGCAGCTCCTGCACTGGCACAAGCTGCGGGCCCGTCAACGCAGCCGAGGGCGCCAGAACCTGGCGGTCTGCGAATGTCCGCCACCAAAAGACGAGGGGCTGCGCATGCGGCTACCCGACATGAAGCTGATCGACTGCCGTGGAGGGGTGAACGAGGCGGGCCTGCGGGCTTTCCTGGAGGAGTCTCCAGCTCAATGAGCGACGGACCCTACCCCGGTCTTAGGCCGTTCCGACGCGACGAGACGGACATATTCTTTGGTCGGGAATCCCAGGTCGACGAGCTCCTGGAACGGCTGGACCGGGGGCGGTTTCTGGCGGTGTTGGGCCCCTCGGGATGCGGCAAATCCTCGCTTGTCCTGACCGGATTGCTGCCAGCGCTGGAAGCGGGATTCCTGGCCGAGGGGGCGAATCGCTGGATGATTGCAACCATGCGGCCGGGAAAGTCGCCCATGCGCGCGCTCTCCAACGCCCTTGTGGCGGCGGGCCTATTGAACGAGAACACGCCGGCGGAGGAAGATCACGTCGGAAAGGCGGAATGGGCGGCGCATCTGCAGGCCACGCTCGAGCGCGGTCCATTGGGCATTCAAGACGTGCTGAACCGGTATCCCCTCGGCGATGGCACGAGACTTCTGCTGCTGGTGGATCAATTCGAGGAAGTCTTTCGATACCAGCGCGAGGCCAGTCGGGACGAGGCCGACCGGTTTGTTAACCTGATCCTTGAAAGCGCGGGAATCGTCGATTGGCCGGTGTATGTCGTAATCACCATGCGCTCCGACTTCCTGGGCGACTGCGCACGCTTCAGGGGCCTGCCCGAGGCGATCAACAAGGCGCTTTTTCTGACGCCTCGATTGACCCGATCGCAACTGAGGGATGTCATCGAGGCACCGGCCGCCATGTTTGGGGCCGATTTGGCGCCGGCCTTGACCAATCGTCTGCTCAACGACATGACGGGTGGGCAGGATCAGTTGCCGATACTGCAGCATCTGCTGCAGCGCATGTTTACCCTCGCCCAGGCCAGGCAAGCTGACTCGGTGGCCGCCGGAGGTGCCGTTTCCGATGCCGTCATTGAACTCACCCTGGACGATTATCGGCTGGTGGGGGGCATGCGCGGGGCCTTGTCGCGCCATGCAGACGAGGCGTTTGAGTCCCTGGAGAATCCCCAGGACAAAGCAATCGCGCGCCAGATGTTTGCGCTGCTCACCGAGCGACGGGAGGATTGGCGCGATATCCGTCGTCCCTGCCGGCTGCTGGAGGTGGCCGAGGTATGCCAGGTTCCGCATCAGCGGATCGCTCAGGTGGCCGAGGCCTTTCGAGGACCCGATCGGAGTTTCCTGATGCCGTCTCGACGGGATCAGCCTGCGCTGCTTGCGGACTCGTTCGTGGACATCAGCCACGAAAGCCTCATCCGGCAATGGAAGCGCCTGACCGAATGGGTTCAGCACGAGCGCCAGGCTGCGAACCGATATCAGCGTCTTCGTCAGACTGCTCTGCTATGGGCACAGGGCAATGCCAATTTTTTGCGCACGCCGGAACTTGACACAGCGCTGCTTTGGCGGGACCGGCAAGCCCCTACTGCAGCCTGGGCAGAACGGTACGGGGGTGACTTCGATCTGGTGATGCGGTTTCTCGATGAGAGCGTCAAGCAACAGAAAGCGGAGATCGCCCGTGATAATAAGATCCGTGCTCGGAACCTCGCTTTATTGTTCGGTCTGCTGGTGGTATTGCCTCTGACCAGCCTTGCGGTATGGGGATGGTGGGCGGAGTCGGAGGCCAGAGCGAATGCCGAGCAGGCTGAATCCGAGGCTGAGCAAGAGCGCCTCACCGCACAGGCCGGAGCGGTCCCCCGTTTCGATCTGGCATTGTTGCTGGCCGCGGCGGCAGCTGAGTCGGGACAGGCATTGGCGACACGTACCTTGGTTGCGCTACTCGATCGATATCGGGAGTTCGATTCGTTCATTTTTTCGCATAAGGCCCGGGTCACTGCCGCGGCCTTCAGCCCCGACGGCCAGCGGTTCGCCACCGGAGACCGAGACGGTGTGATTCTTGTTTGGGATGCGGAAACGGGTGGGCTGGTCGCTGGACCTTTCGAAGCACACACCGATGCCGTAACCGCCATCGGCTTTGACCCCGACGGGCGGCATCTGGTTTCGGCCGCCTATGATCGCCGCGTGCTGCTCTGGAACATCGACAGCGTTATGGCAGGTGCCAGCTCCGGGCCGGTGGCATTGAATTCCAATGGCGATCGCGTCCTCAGTCTCGTATTCGTCATTGGCGGTTCCCTCAGGGGCGCGTTTGTGACTGGATCCGAGGACGGTCGGGTCGATCTGTGGACCGGGTCGCCACAGGCTGGGTGGTCGCGCCGGGCCCTGCTGGCAAGAAGCCAGCAGATCAAGACGGTGGCAACAAGCCCGGACGGGATGAAATTCGCCGCCGCCGGCGAGGCCGGCGTGATCTATGTCTGGGATGTTTCGGACCTGTCCACCCACCATGAGCTGAAGGCCGAAGGTAAGATGAAGGCCCATGACGGTATCATCGAGTCCGTCGCCTTCTCCCCCGACGGCGGACAGATTGTGTCCGGTGGGCGCGACCGCGGCATTTCGGTTTGGGGCCTGTCCACCAAGAGGCGCATTGCCCAGGTTACGGACATAGATCAACCCCATCACTGGGTACTGAGCGTTGCATTTCGCTCACCCGATCGAATTCTTTCGGGCAGCGCCGACACCAAGCTGACCGAATGGGCGGTTCGGGGTGAACACCTCGTCCGGGTCAGACAGTTTGGGCTCCATCCTGATTGGGTGCGCAGCGTGGCGGTCAGCCCAGACGGGCTGCGGGCCGTCTCAATCGGTGGTATCAAGGGCGAGAGAGACCAGGATCTCGGCCTGGTGGTGCGTTGGGATTTCTCCGGCCGGTCACGACTGGCCGACTCCCTGCAGGATGTCGACAGCGAGCTCTGGAGTATCGACGTCAACACAACGCCCACCGGTAAGCAGCTTCTGGCCCTGGGAACCGACCGAGGGATCGTGCGCCTGTTTGAACTGCAAGCGCCGAAGGTGCCGATCAAACAACTGGATTTGTCCATGGGCTCCGGCGGGGTGGTTGATCTCAACTTCGCGCCCGACGGAAGCCAGCTCGCCATAGGCCTCCGCAATGGCGAGATCTGGCTCTGGAACCCCGAGCCTGGCGACAGCAGCCAGCCCGAATTTTTTACAAAAACGGGCGAATCCCGTCTGGCCTCGGTCCGATTCAGCCCTGACGGGGCCCTGCTGGCAGCGGCCTGGGCCGATGGGGTGGTGCAACTCTGGGACGTAGTCGCGAGAACCCAGGTGGGGCATGGGAACTTGGACGATGCGGCCACCGGCTGGGGCGACACGCTGGCATTCAGCCCGGATGGGACGCGCCTCGCATGGGCGGCCGCGGAATCAAAGGACGACGATCGAGACGATAAGACCTTTGTGATCAAAGTCCAGAATATCAATGAACCCGACGACCGCACCGGGCGGAAGCCCATCATGCGCCTGGAAGGACTGCATACCGGTGCAGTCTATGGTCTTGCATTCAGTCCGGACGGTGAAAAACTGGCCAGCGTCGGTGACGATTACCAGTTGGTGGTCACTGATTTGGGGGCACCCAATCCCGAACAATCGGCCTTTCGGCCGGAAGTGTTTCACACGAACAGGATCAACACCGTGGCGTTCCATCCCGACGGCGAATTGATCGCAACCGGGGGTCGGGACGGTCGCATTGTAATTTGGAGTATGAATCAGCGCGACGCCATCGCCGAGTTGACCGAGCATGGCGCAACCCGCTCCCGCCCCCTGTATGTGAATCGGGTCCTGTTCCCAGACGGTGATCCGGTGTTGCTGTCGT
This sequence comes from Candidatus Competibacteraceae bacterium, assembly GCA_024641125.1. Taxonomy (GTDB): domain Bacteria; phylum Pseudomonadota; class Gammaproteobacteria; order Competibacterales; family JAHEDQ01; genus JAHEDQ01. The sequence goes on from JAHEDQ010000041.1 coordinate 16,867, forward strand.
CAGGTGATGACGGCCGCGTTCTCAAATGGCAGGTGAGCGAACAGCACTGGCGGGATCGTGCGCGCGAGTTGGCTGGCCGGGAGCTGAGCCAGAAAGAAGCGTGTGAATATCTGGGCGGTGCGATGCTGGCGCGGACGGGCACGAGCTGCGGGCCGTGATTCGCCTCCGCCGCCTGCCGCCAACGCCGTTCAGGGATGGTGACGTTTTCCCGGCGATTTGATTGGCCCGCTGGACCCACCCGTTCCGTCCAGGTATCGACTGAGCCCGATGGCGGTCAATGCCAGCAGGCAGCCGACCAGAAAGGGGGTCATTTTGGTCCACACATCGCCTGCTGTAGCCCCAACCAGCAGGACTGCGGAATGGGCCATCTGGGGCGCAGCCGCCACGCCCAGGTAGAACATGCTCAGCCCCGCGGCGATGTCCCCCAGATAGCGGTTCGGCGCCGAAGTCCGTTTTAAATGGGCGTCGGTGGCAACCGAGGCCCCGAACACCGCCGAATCCGCCAGAAACAGGCTCACCAGCACGGTCAGCGTCACCGCCGGATCGAACGGATCGACGCCAATCACATAGGCGAAAGCGCCGAATACCACCGCGACAATCCCGTACAGTCCGGCCAGAACGGCGGCCGGCGTGTGGGTGCTGGCCAAATGGCCGATGATCCTATAGCCGCCAAAGCCCACCGCGTGGCCGGCGAGAACCAACAGCGCGGTGCCGTGGATCCGCAAGCCGTGATCGTGAATCAGCGCGTAAAGAACGTAGGCTTGGAACAACCCGCTCCGGCAACCGGCGAAAAAATTGAGGCTGTAGTATGGCCACAGCGCCCTGCGCAGGCTCAGCCCACCGCGTAACTCTGTGGGCCCTCGTCCGATGGATCGGCGGGTCACCGCCACGCCAACCAGTGCCACCAGCAGCCCCAGCGCAATCAACCAGGGACGCATACGCACAGCTTCGAACCCGGATGCGTCCCCCAGTGCGGGGGCCAAAGAGGCGAACCAGCCATCGGTGCCGGATGGTCGGCTGTCGGGCCGCGGCTCGCCATACCATGCACTGGAAAACACGAGCAGAATCAGAATTGCAGCGGCCAGACCGGCGAGTGGTCCCAAGCTTTTCAGACGGCCAAGTTGGCGGGCCGTGTCTTCGGCCAGGCTTTCGGCGATGCAGATCGCGTTGGCGGCGGGATAAAACGCGATGAAGCCGATGCTGGCGACGAGTGCGCCCACCAATAGCTGGCTGGATGCAGAGGACAGCCCGGTAACGACAAGTCCCAGGCCAACAAGCAAGCAGGACGACAACAGAACGAATGTGGCGCTCGATCTCCAGCTGATGAGGCCGGTAAATCCGGCCAGCATTCCGGGTATGGCAGTGACGGAGATGAGCGAGCCCATCTCCGTCTGGCTCAGTCCGACGACTTCGATGGCATAATTGGGGAACGTGATGCGCCACACCCCATAGGCGCTGAACACCGAGAAATAGAGCAGTGCAATGCGGACTTGGGCACCGCTTCTGTTCTGGTTACGATGGAGCAACGGTTCGGTCCGGGCACCCGCTGAATTTACTGGTGATCCGTCATGATGACCGTCAGCCGTGTGGCTCCACGGCCGCAAGTCTGGGCACCGGAACCGTCGCGACCCGCAGTGTGTGCATTCGGCTCGCCCATTCGATGTGCCGTTCTAACGTACCCTGAGCAGAACCGGAACGCCCTATGGAGTCCCCTGCTTCTGCGCCTCTGGCGTCGCAGGCTGCTTCGGCACCGGCGGGTTCGGCGCCGGTGGGTTCGGCTGACATTGACCGCTGGCATCGATGGTGCCGATACAAGGCCGCGACCTGCCCTCCGGATCGGCGCTGACGATGCCGACGTGCAGGCCGTAGCCGATTACGACAGTCATTGCCGCGAACAGGGTGCGCGTCATACCGGGACTCCTTTCGACACTAGAACAACATGGGAGCCATGCGGGAAGTTCGTTAACCCACAGCCAGTGCACAAGCCGGGTTGGCAAGGCACGCGAGCGCAGGACTGGCCGTCGCCAATTGCAGCGAGCGTAACCCGGTCAACGTGGCTTGTGGACTGGCCCATGGGGCGCGTCGCTGATGCCCCAGCGTTGCATTGCACCCCTTGAAAGGGTCTGCCATTGCCTGGGGTGTGCGCCTTACCTTGGATCATTAGCGGCGCTCTGTTAATAACCGAACTTCTCGCATGGCCCACTGGATGTCCGCTCGACATCATCTAAAGTTGCATGAACACCGGTCGGACGGCGCCACGCTATCTGAGCTGACTGTCCTTGCTGCCGCGTCGGTTGTACCCACTGTACGCAGTGCGTTGATTGTCCAGTTCGGTCTGGCAGTGAATACATAGGCGCACACCGGGTACGGCCAGGCGGCGGGCTTCGGGAATGTCGGCGTCGCATTCCACGCACTGTCGTAAGCTCTCTCCCTGGGGCAGTTCGCTGCGGGCGCGCTTTACGGCATCTTCCACACTTGCGTCAATTTGGTCTTGTACCGCCCCGTCACGGGCCCAGCCACTGGCCATGTGTCGTTCTCCGGCTTGCCTCGATCCTCTAAATCCGGCGACGGCTATTCCCCACGACGGTTCATACAGCCGGAACCGTTCAACCTCAGCAAGGGTACGCTCGCCGGCTGTGCGAAGCCAGCCGTAGCGGAAGGTTCAAACGGTCCTGGCCATTACCGCTTTGAGGGTTTGTCGAACGCCGCGCCGGTTTCACTGCGCGCAACTCAGACTGGCCCTGTCCGGCGCACCCGATGCCCATGCCCGGCAACGGCCAAACGCCACCGAATGTAACCGGCGGTTTCATCCGCGGTTGCGGTTTCCGGCGACTCTGCGCGCACGTTCGGTAATGCGCTCCCACCTGCCCGCGGCGACGTCGGCGGCCGGTGCGAACCACGACCCGCCGGCTGCGATTACATTGGGCAGGCTGAGATAATCGCTCAGGGTCTCCTCGGTAATGCCCCCGGTTGGACAAAATCGGGCGTTCGGGAAGGGGCCGTACAGAGCACGCAACGCCGCTACGCCCCCGATGGCGTTTGCCGGGAAGAATTTGAAGCAATCATAGCCCCGTTCGAGTCCCTGCATCAGCTCCGATGCGCTGGCAATACCCGGGAGGAACGGCAGGTCGCTGCGCGCCGCCGCCTCGTACAGGGCGGGTGTGGCGCCGGGGCTGATGGCGAACCGTGCGCCCAGATCCTTGAGCAGGCTGAAGTCCTCGGCTCGGGTGACGGTGCCCGCACCCACCACCCCCTCCGGCACCTGGGCGCATATGCGGTTGATGGCGGCTTTGGCACAGGGCGTGCGTAGAGTGATTTCGAGCACATTCAGCCCTCCGGCGACCAGGGCCCGGGCGAGGGGCACGGCCGACTCCAGATCTTCGATGGTAAGTACCGGTACCACCGGTGAGTCGGACAGGAGCTCAAGCATGCCGCTCATGCGGATACGCCGGCAGTCGCCGGCCGGGGCTGAGGTCCGAACACGCTTGCACCCTGCTCGGCGCCGGAGACCAGCGATCGAAAGCCTCGGAACAATTCCCGGCCGTCCCCGTATTCGTTGCCCGACAGTTCGCCCGGTGCAATGGGTCTCGCCTCCCACTCGGCTGTTTCCACCAGCACCTCCAACTTGCCTGAAACCGCGTCAAGTCTGATCAGATCACCATCCCGGATTCTCGCGATGGGCCCCTGACCCGCCGCTTCCGGCGTCAGATGGATGGCGGCGGGCACTTTCCCCGAGGCCCCGGACATGCGTCCGTCGGTGACCAAGGCCACTGCAAAACCCCGGTCTTGCAGTACCGCCAGGGACGGCGTGAGTTTATGCAGCTCGGGCATGCCGTTGGCCTGTGGTCCCTGGAATCGCACCACGCACACAACGTCGCGTTCCAGTTCCCCCGCCTGAAATGCCCGCAGCACAGAGTCCTGATCGTGAAATACACGGGCCGGCGCCTGGACCGTCAGGTGCTGCGTCTGCACCGCCGAGGTTTTTATCACGCCCCGCCCAAGATTGCCGGTCAGCAGTTTGAGGCCGCCATCGGCGCTGAACGGGCGCTTGACCGGACGAATCACCTCAGGATCACCGCTGACGGCCGGTGTTTCCGTCCAGTGCAATTGCCCGTCGGAGGTCAACTGGGGCTGCGTGGTATAGGACAGAATGCCGCCATCAGTGCAGGTCATGACATCCTGATGTAACAGACCGGCGTTCAGCAGTTCCCGAACGATAAAGCCCAAACCACCGAGATGGTGCAGGCGGTTAACATCGGCGGTTCCATTGGGATACACCCGGGCCAGCAACGGGACAATCCGAGACAGATCGTTAAAATCATCCCAGGAGATCTGGATGCCCGCGATCTGCGCCGCCGCCACGAGATGCATGGTATGGTTGGTCGAGCCCCCCGTCGCCAGCAGGCCGATGATGCCGTTGACCACCGCACGCTCATCCACGATCTCGCCGATGGGGCGGTAGTCGGGGCCGAGCGCCGTCAGCTTCAGTACCTGAGCCGTTGCGGCCTCGGTCAGCTTTTCGCGCAAAGGGGTGCCCGGATTGACGAACGATGCGCCGGGAAGCTGTAGTCCCATCAGTTCCATCAGCATCTGGTTTGAGTTTGCCGTGCCGTAGAACGTGCAGGTGCCCGGCGCGTGGTAGGACTGGGATTCGGCTTTCAACAGATCCTGTGCGCTCGCCTTGCCTTCGGCGTGAAGCTGTCTGACCCGCGCCTTCTCGGGGTTGGGCAGTCCCGAGGGCATGGGACCCGCCGGGACGAACATGATCGGCAGGTGTCCGAACGCCAGTGCGCCGATCAGCAGGCCGGGCACGATCTTGTCGCAGATACCCAGACACAAAGCAGCATCGAACATATTGTGCGACAACGCCACCGCGGTCGACTGGGCGATCACATCCCGCGAGAACAGGCTGAGCTCCATGCTGGGTCTGCCCTGGGTCACACCGTCGCACATTGCCGGCACCCCGCCCGCCACCTGCGCGACCGCTCCGGCAGCCCGTGCGGCTTGCTTGATGCGCTCTGGATAGGCGGCGTAGGGCTGGTGCGCCGACAGCATGTCATTGTAGGCGGTGACGATGCCGATGTTGGGTGTGTTTCCAACCGACAACGCGGACTTGTCCGACGCCGAACTTGCCGCGAAGCCGTGGGCCAGGTTGCTGCAGGACAGGCTCTTGCGCGTTGGTCCGAGGCGTTTTTGTTCTGTGATGCGGGACAGATAATGGTCCCGCGTTACCGCACTGCGGTCCTGGATGCGCTGGGTAATACGTTCCACTTCTGGATGTGTCGTCATGGATCCTCTCTGTCGCACAGGTGCACCTCAACCGGCACCTGCATTTGTTGCAGAATGGCGCGCACCGGCATCGCCTCGACATCCCCGTCTTGCCTCGCCGCCCGGTAGATTCGGGATTTTTCCGGCCCGGGAATGTGCAAAATGATTTTGCGGCTGTTCAGCAAGGCCGGCAGCGTCAGACTGACCCGGATCAGCGGAGTGACGGTTGGGTGCAGGACGGCGGCTTTTGCCCGCCCGGCGGGATCGAGCGCGGCGATCAGTTCGGCTCGGGGCGCACTGGGAAACAGACTGGCCGTATGTCCGTCCTCGCCCATGCCCAGCATGACCAGGTCGAAAGGAAACGGGACTCGGTCAAGAGCCGCCTCAATGGATGGCAAGGCGGTTTCCGCTGAGGTATCCGGGGTCTTGAGCCCAACCAACCGGGCCGATTCAGCGTTATGCACCCGTAACCGGGTTCGAACCAGATGCTCGTTGCTGTCCGGGTCGTCCGGCTCGACCCAGCGCTCGTCCACCAGCACCAGTACAACCTTGTCCCAACTCAGGGGCAGTGCCGCCAGGGCCTGGAACAAACGTCCCGGGAAGCGCCCGCCGGACACACCCAGAACGGCGACGCCGCGTCGGTCGATGGCGCCGTCGACGGCGGCAGCGACCGTCGCCGACAGGGTTTCGATCATTTCGTCTACGCTGGTGGAATGGTGTTCAGTCAGAGCCATTTCAGCCGATTTCTCCGTCATCCAGATCTTCATGCCAATGGCGGTCCTCCCGCTCGATCAGCGCCACCGATGCCGACGGGCCCCAAGTGCCTGCGGCATAGCCCTTAGGTGGGTTCGTGTCGGACTGCCAGCCGTCGATGATCGCATCCACCCACTGCCAGGCGGCATCCACCTCGTCCCGGCGCATGAACAACGTCGGATTTCCACGGGTGACATCGAACAGCAGCCGTTCGTAGGCGTCCTGATGACGGGAACGAAAGGTGTCGGCGAAACTCAGATTCAGCGGCACCTGGGTCAGTTTTGCCGCCATTGGCCCAGGTCCTGGCGTTTTGTTCATCATCATCAGTTTCACGCCCTCGTCGGGCTGGATCCGTATGACGAGACGATTGGCTTTTACCACCTGCTCGGCATCGGGGAATATCAGGTGCGGGAGTGCGCGAAACTGAACGACAATTTCGGAAAGGCGCTTGGGCAGGCGTTTTCCGGTGCGCAGAAAAAAGGGCACGTCGGCCCAGCGCCAGTTATCTATCATAGCCCGCAAAGCAACAAAGGTCTCGGTGCGGCTTTTCTTGTTGGCACCTTCTTCCTGATGGTAACCCGGCGCCAGTACGCCATTCACCGCCCCGTCACGGTATTGCCCCCGAACGGTGTTTGCCAGTACCTGATCCCGATCCATCGGTCGCAGCGCGGTGAGAACCTTGACCTTTTCATTTCGGACCGCGTCCTGATCCATGCCCGCCGGGGGTTCCATCGCCACCAGACACAGCAGTTGCAGCAAATGGTTCTGAACCATATCGCGCATGGCCCCGGCGTGGTCATAATAGCCCCAGCGGCCTTCGACGCCGATGGTTTCGGCGACGGTGATCTGCACGTGATCTACATAACTGCGGTTCCACAAGGGCTCGAACAGGGCATTGGCGAATCGCAAAACAAGCAGATTCTGGACGGTTTCCTTGCCCAGGTAGTGGTCGATCCGGTAAGTCTGTTCTTCGCTGAAAAACCGGGCGATGCTTTCGTTGATGGCCCTGGATGTGGCCTGGTCGTGTCCGAGTGGCTTCTCCAGCACGACCCGGCTGGTGGTCTCGACCAGGCCATTTCGGTGTAGATTGTCAGCCAACGGCGCGAACAGCGAGGGTGGGGTCGAGAAATAGAATATACGCGGCAGATCGGCGCGCTCATCGAGCACTGCTTTCAGTGATGTAAAGCTGGACGGGTCAGTACCGTCGACGCTGACGTGATTCAACCGGCGGGCAAATCTTTCCCAGGTCTCCTGATCGAAGTCGCAGGCGGGCACATACGACTGCAGCGATCCGTGCACCAGCTGGATGTATTCATCCTGACTGAAGTGGTGTCGCGATGCCCCCAGTATTTGGCTGGGTTCGGCCAATCGATGCTCTTTCTCTAAGTAGAACAGTGCGGGCAGCAGCTTTCGCAGAGCGAGATCCCCGTTGCCCCCAAAAACGATCATATGAATGGGCGTGGGTTCGGATGAGTAAGGGGCCATATTGGTCTCGTTGGCTTGGAAATGGGGCGGCCTAGGTTTTCAGACCTGCGTCTAACCGATAAAGTTTTCAACGTATTTACGTAGAGATTGCGGTGGCCGCGCGGGCACTAGGGGGCATGCGGAACGTTCGGTAACCCACAGCCGGTCCACAAACCGGGTCGGTAAGGCACGCGAGCGCAGGACTGGCCGTCGCCAATTCCAGCGAGTGTAACGCGGCCAACGTGGCTTGTGGACTGGCCAAGAGGGAGCGGCGCTTTGTGAATAACCGAACCAGCGCATGGCCCATTGGGGCGCCAATGCTGGAACTTGGGCAGGGATCCTGTTTTCCAGGTGCGTCCTGGCCAGTTTGCCGCTTTTTGCGGTTTTTAGGGGTATGTTCAGGTTTCTATCTGGACCATGAACGCAGAGTAAAGGCGCGGTCCGATGGATATATACACCCGGACGTCGCCCGCCGTGCTGTGCGGTGGCGTTGCAGGGTCCGGACCCGTTGAGAACATGTTTGCGTTGTCAGAGGGGGACCGTTTGGAACTGATCCCGTCGGGCGTGGCTGCCCCGCTCGAGACCCCCGAGTATCGCCGGTCAGCGTGGCCTGCCTGGTGCTTAGGCAACCGAGATTATGTCTGATCGAGCGGCTGAAAAGATGACCAAAGCGGGCGAGAGCCAAAGATCCTCCGGCCAGAACTATCCCGTTGGCGCCCATTGGGACGGCCGGGGTGTCAACTTTGCCTTGTTTTCGGCCCACGCCGACATGGTTGAGTTATGCCTGTTCGACCCGGAGGGCAATCGCGAAATCGACCGGATTCGGTTGGATGACAGAACGGACCAGGTCTGGCATGGGCATGTGGCGGGGCTTGAGCCCGGCGCCCGCTACGGGTATCGGGTTCATGGCCCGTACGAGCCGTCTCTTGGGCATCGTTTTAACCCCGCCAAGCTGCTGATAGACCCCTATGCCCGGATGCTCGACAGCGAGCTGATGTGCGGTGATGAACATCTCGCTTACCCACCCGGGGGGCCTCGTCAGGATCTTGAGATGGACCGGCGAGACAATGGGGCCTGGGTTCCGAAATGCGTAGTAACGCATGATAGCTTCGATTGGCGGGACGACCGATCACCGGCCGTACCCTGGCCCGAAACCGTAATCTACGAGTGTCACATTGGGTCCATGACCCGATTGCATCCTGCGCTGCCGGCGGCGGTCAGGGGGCGCTATGCCGGTTTGTCTCATCCCAGTGTGATCGAGCACTTGCTGCGCCTGGGCGTAACTACGGTGGAATTGATGCCCGTGCAAGGCTTTGCCGACGAAGCGTTCCTGCGCCAGAAAGGGCTGCGTAACCACTGGGGCTATAGTCCACTGAACTACTTCGCCCCGGAGCGGCGTTACGCCCAAGCCTCGCCCAGCGACGAGTTCAAGACCATGGTGCGCACCCTTCATGCGGCCGGGCTGGAAGTGATTCTGGATGTGGTCTACAACCACACTTTCGAAGGCAGCCATGCCGGTCCGACGGTGTCCTGGCGAGGCATCGACAACGCCTCCTACTACCGTCTGCAAAACCGCGACGCGCGCTATTACATCGACGACACGGGCTGCGGAAACACGCTGAATCTGTCTCATCCCCGAGTACTACAGATGGTCATGGACAGTCTGCGCTACTGGGTGCAGGAGATGCATGTGGACGGTTTCCGCTTCGACCTGGGCACCACCCTGGGCCGGGAAGTACACGGATTTGATCCGGGCTCCGGCTTTTTTGATGCCATCGGCCAGGATCCGGTGCTGTCCAGGGTGAAACTGATTGCGGAACCCTGGGATGTGGGTCCGGGAGGGTATCAGCTGGGCGGCTTTCCCACTGGATGGAGTGAATGGAACGATCGCTATCGGGACACCGTGCGACGATTCTGGCGGGGCGATGACGGCATGCTGGCCGATATGGCGCGTCGACTACATGGATCCAGCGACCTATTTGAACACAGCGGCCGCGGGCCTTGGGCCAGCATCAACTTCATCACCAGCCACGACGGTTTTACTCTGTCCGATCTGGTGAGTTACGCGAAGCGGCACAACACCCTGAACGGTGAGGACAACCGGGACGGGCACCACGCCAACTTCAGCCTCAACCATGGCGTCGAGGGCCCGACCAACGACCCCGACATACTGAACCACCGCCTGCGGCACAGACGTAATCTGATGGCGACGCTGCTTCTGTCCCAGGGTACGCCGATGCTGCTGGCCGGGGATGAACTGGGCCGCAGCCAACAGGGCAACAACAATGCCTATTGCCAGGACAATGAGATCAGCTGGCTCGACTGGAGCGAAATGCGAACCGAGTATGATTGGTTCGAATTTGTGCGGCGTTTGATCCAGATTCGCAAGCATCACCCGGTCCTGGGCCGATCCCATTTCGTACATGGTCAGAACCGCTCGCGCCGGGCACAACTGGCGGACATCCAGTGGATCGACCAGGATGGTCAGCCCATGCAGGACCATCAGTGGCTGGCGGGCTCGCGAAGGCTTGTTGGCATGATGCTGTGCGAGGACGATGACGCGTCCAACGCAGGCGAAAGCGGGTACAGAATGCCGGAAGTGCTGCTGCTTTACTTCCACGCCGATGCAGATGCGCTTGACTGTCGCCTGCCCAACCCAGGCGGATCGAGCCGTTGGTCGTG
>JAHEDQ010000042.1:0-17355 GCA_024641125.1 Candidatus Competibacteraceae bacterium
CATCCTGATGGTTTTCAGCTCGCTTGCGCGACTGCTTTCCCGCGTGGTGGGCGCCGGATCGACGAGCCAAAGCCCTTTCACCTTGCGAGAAGAAATACTGAGCATGATGCGGATGCCCGGCGAGGAGGTGGACATCGAGCCGATGGAACAGACCATGATTCGGCGGCTGTTCAACTTCGGTGAAACCACCGCGCGTGAGGTCATGATGCCACTCATCGACGTGGTCGCCATCGATCAACAGGCAACCTGCGCCCAAGCAATAAAACTGGCCACCGACAAAGCGCACAGCGTGATGCCCGTGTACGCGGACAGAATCGATCGCATCGTCGGTATTCTGGATACCCTTGAGCTGCTGGGTCTCGACCCCGGTCTCCCGATCCAGCCGCATGTCAAACCGGTCACCTATGTTCCAGGGTCGAGAGGAATACAGGATCTGCTGCTGGACCTGCGTCAAGCCCGGGCGGAGGTGAGTGTCGTGGTCGATGAATTCGGTGGCGCCGAAGGCATCGTCAGCATCGAGGATATTCTTGAGGAGGTTGTGGAGGACATCCAGGACGAGTACGACACCCATGAAAAACTCACCCAGTGGGTCCGAAAACTGGATGAGCGCGAGTACGTCGTAGGCGCCAGAATGCCGCTGGATGATCTGGCGGACGAGCTTGGGATCGAACTGCCCAGAGAAACCTACGCGAGCTTGGCGGGGTTCCTCCTGGACAAGGCCCAAGAAGTGCCTCAGGTCGGCGATTCCATCAAGTACCGGGGCATTACCTTCACAGTTCACCGCGGCACGCCCCAGGCCATCAAGGAGGTCCGGATCATCTGGTAACGCAACCCGGGCGCCTTTCTCCCCGACACTTTCCCTATGCGAGTGTCCAGGCCAGTTGACCCATCAGGTCGGATCCAGGGACTGTCCGCCTTTATATCCCACGGCGCCCTTTACGACGTAGAACACTGCTGACAAAAGGTATGGTCAAGCGGCGCTTGGCGGCCAGCGACGCATAGTCCAGCGCGTCCAGTATGCTCATCAAGTGGGGCAGATCGCCCGGTTGATGCCTAAGCAGAAAGCGGGCGACATCCCTGGGCAATTTCATGCCCTTGATCCGGGACCGCTCCTGCAAAAGACCCAGTTTGTCCTCATCCGTGAGCATCTGAAGGGACAACACGGTGGCCATGCCGAGTCGAAAATTCAGGCCGGGATTGCTCAATGTCATATTGGGGCGGCCCGAAACCAGGATGCGCCCGCCACCGTCGATCACACGGGAAATCAGGCCGTTGAGCGCATCCTGCCAAGCCGGCGCCGCCGCCAGCAGCGGGAGATCATCCACCGCAACCAGATGGACGGACTCCAGGCCCAGAAGGGCGTCCGGAGAAAACTGCCCCAGCACCACGTCCAGCGGCAGGTAAACGCAGGTCCCATCCCGACGACTGACCTCGGAACAAGCCGCCTGAAGCAGGTGGCTGCGCCCACTGCCGAGTTCCCCCAACAGCAACAACAGCCCCCCCCGCGGATCGTCCAGCCACCGCCGCAACCGATCCACGGTGGCTCGGTTGGGGCCCAGATAGAAGCTCTCGAAATCAGCGTGGTCAGCATCCTGCAGGCCCAAGGGCAACTGTCCTGTCACGATGGCGGCTGCTCATCGGGTGGCACCGCAGCGACACTGTAAAAGGCACTGCGTAGATACTCATCATGAGTGTGGCGCAACAGCACCATGATCACGGCGGCCACCGGCAAGGCCACCAGAACACCAAAGAAGCCGAACAAATGCCCCCCGACCAGAATGGCGAAAATCACCGCCACCGGATGCAGCCCGATCCGATCACCCACCAGCAGAGGGGTCAGCAACATCCCCTCGATCGTCTGGCCAACGCCGAACACCAGGAGGACCGGCAGCACGTGAAAAAGGTCCTGAAACTGGAGGAAGGCCGCCACGCTGGCCACCAGAATGCCGACGATGGCGCCCAGGTATGGCACGAAACTGATCAGGCCGGCGAGCATACCGATCAGCAGCGCAAAATCCAGCCCCACCAACCACAGACCGATGCTGTAAATTGTCCCCTGAGCGATCATCACCATCAGTTGCCCGCGTAAGAAAGCCCCCAAAACCTGATCGGATTCCGCGGCCAGAGAGGAAACCACGGGTTCCAAACGGCGGGGCAACAAATCGCGGATTCGGGCCATCACCACATCCCAGTCGCGCAACAGATAGAATGTGACCACGGGTATCAAAACCAGATCGGCGATCCAGGTCAGCAGCAGCCCCCCGGACTGACCCGCATAGGCCAGAATCACCTTTAGCAGCCCGCCGGCCTGGCCCCAATGGCCCGACAGGCTCTGCCCGATGGCCCCGAGGTCCAGCGTCGACCCGTCAATGCCCAATGCTTCAAAAAGCTCCGGAAGCAGGTGAGCCTGGATCCATTCGATGTACCCCGGGAGCTTTTGCGCCAACACCATGAGCTGGCGTTGTATCAGCGGCACCAGCAGCAGCAGGACCAGAGCCAAAAGAGCGAACAGAAAAGCGAACACGACGGACACGGCGACCGTCCGGGGCATGCCCCTGGCCTCCATGCGATCGGCGACTGGATCGCCCAGGTAGGCCAGCAATGCGCCCATCACGAAAGGCGTCAACACCGGCGTGAGCAGATAGGTTCCGTAGCCTACAGCCAGCGCCAGAATGATCCAAAGACAGGTACGGTCAGTGCGCATGATTCCTCACTGTGGGTGCGGTCGGCCCCTGCGCCATCGACACGCCGGTCATGGTCTCGCGTTCGACTGCGGGTGCCCCGCCAAGGCCCGTCGCCCCCAGATCACGACATAGCCGACGCCGCTCAACACGGTCGTGGCCGCGGTGGCCAACACCAGCAGGGAGACCAAGGATTGGGGCACCATCCACAGTCCCTGGTTGACCATGACCACCAACACCAGCAGGAGCTGAGTAAAGGTGTTGAGCTTGCTCAGCAGAGTCGGGGCCGCATCATAGGACGCAATCAGCCAGTGGTAACACAGACCCCCGCTGACGATGATCACATCGCGCAGAATGACCAATCCCACCAACCAGGCCGGCAACACGCCAACCCAGCCGAGGCTGACAAAGCATGCGATCAAAAGCAGTTTGTCGGCCACCGGATCAAGCATTCCGCCAAGGCGGGAGCGCCAATCAAAACGCCGGGCAAGAAAACCATCCGCCGCGTCACTTGCAGCCGCCACCGAAAACACCAGCAGCGCGGCCTCGTAGCGGTAGTCAACGATCAGCCAAGCCAGGGGCGCTACCAGTATAATGCGCAACCCGGAGATCAGATTGGGAATATGCCTGGTCTGCATGTGCCCACGCCACCGGGTGCCTAAATAGAGCCAGTTTGGAAACCTTAGCAGACCAAATCAAGCGTAGGTGCGGCTTTGCCTATCGGTCGCAATCCTTGACCAAGGTCCCGCGCTTCGGCCGCCGTACGGCAGCGTGTAACATAGCATGATCGCCGGGTTTGACCGGTCTCCCCCGAGCGCAGCCTTCGAGTCTCGGTTGCTAAGGAGTACGAGTGAGTACGGACTCTCCCAAACGCTCAACGGCGCCGCTTTCCTACCGTGACGCGGGCGTCGACATTGACGCCGGAAATGCGCTGGTGGAACGCATCGCTCCGCTCGCCCGGGCCACTCACGGGCCCAACGTGCTGACCGGGCTCGGCGGTTTCGGAGCCCTGTATGAACTGCCGCTGGACCGCTTCCGGCATCCAGTGCTGGTTTCGGGAACCGACGGCGTGGGCACCAAGCTGCGGCTGGCCATGGAACTGGACAGCCATCACACGGTGGGTATCGATCTGGTGGCCATGTGCGCCAACGACATCGTGGTGACCGGTGCTGAACCGCTGTTTTTTCTGGATTACTACGCCAGTGGACGGCTCGACGTGGAAACCGCCGCCAGCGTGGTAACCGGCATCGCCGAGGGCTGTCGTCAGGCCGGCGCCGCTCTGGTGGGTGGTGAGACGGCGGAAATGCCCGGCATGTACATGGACAAGGACTATGACCTGGCGGGTTTTTGCGTGGGCGTGGTGGAGAAAGCGCACATCATCGACGGACACGGAGTAGGACCGGGCGACAGACTGATTGGCCTTGCTTCCTCGGGTCCACACTCCAATGGCTACTCGCTGATTCGAAAGGTGCTGGAGATGAGCGGCATCCGAACGGATACACCCTTCGACGGCCGCACCCTGGGGGAGGTTTTGCTGCAGCCCACCCGCATCTATGTCAAAACCATTCTCAGTCTGATCAAGGCGCTGCCGATACACGCCCTGTGCCACGTCACCGGCGGTGGGCTGCCCGAGAATCTGCCCCGGGTGCTGCCAAAGGGCTGCCGGGCGCTGGTGGAGCGGCAGCGCTGGGCGCAACCCGCGGTGTTCGACTGGCTGCAGCACCAGGGCAACATCGAAGACGACGAACTGCTCAGAACCTTCAACTGCGGCATCGGCATGGTGGCAGTGGTGCCCGAGGAGCGCGCTGACGAGGCGGTGGCGTTGCTGACCGATGCCGGCGAAATCGCAAGCGTGATCGGTCGAATCGAGGCCGAGCAGGGGGATACGCGGATAGAGATCCGCCCATGAGCCAGACCCGGGCGCCGGTGTCCATTGTGACCCTCATTTCCGGCCGGGGCAGCAACATGCGCTCCATCGTGGAGTCGGTGGCCGCGCAACGGATCCGGGGGCAGGTGGCGGCTGTGATCAGCAACTGTCCGCAAGCCCAGGGCCTCAACTATGCGCGCGGCCAGGGCATTGCGACCGATGTTGTCGATCACACGCTCTACCCCGACCGGACCGCGTTCGAAAAAGACCTGACCGTGGCAATCGACCGTCATCGCCCCGGGCTGATCGTGCTGGCCGGATTCATGCGGATTCTGACACCGGCCTTCGTCCACCGATATCTGGGTCGGATGCTCAACATCCACCCCTCGCTTTTACCCCGTTACCCGGGACTGAGCACCCATCAGCGGGTGCTGGACGCGGGCGACGATACCCACGGGGTCAGCGTGCATTTCGTGACGCCGGAATTGGACGGGGGCCCGGTGATCGCTCAATGCCGCATTCCGGTACTGAAAAACGATACCGCTGAAACCCTGGCCGACCGGGTGCTGTCCGAAGAACATCGATTGTATCCGGAGGTCGTGGGCTGGTTTTGCGAGGGTCGATTGCAGTTCGGCGCGGGCGGCATCCGCTTCGATGACCTGCCCCTATCGGCACCCATCCAGCGCTCATACCAATCGACCGACCCGGCTTAACAAAGGAATCGGAATGAAACACGGACCGGCCACGCCGAAGCGGAAAAATCGGATTAGCGGCGACCCAAACCCCGTCGGCACCAAAGCCATTTGGCGGACACTGCTGTGCCTGGCCTGCCTGCTGGCCGCCGTGGGTCCCGCCCAAGGCAGCGCGCTGCCGCCGGCGTTCGAGGCACGCTACGAGGTACATGTGGCCGGCCTTTATGCCGGTCAGGGCATCCTGAGCTTGAAACCAAGTCCGAATGGCGGCTGGCTGTTTACCGTTGAAACGCACCCGGAGGGTTTGGCCGCACTGCTGACGGCACACACCACCGACCGCAGTGAACTGGAACTCAGCGACGCCCAGGCGCGCCCGATCCGCTACACCCAGTTCGAGGGGAAGGAGCGGGAAACGCAATTGGATGCGGGTTTCGACTGGGATCGGCGCGAGGTATCCGTTAACGACGCGAACGGGCGGCGTGCCATCCCACTGCCACCCGGGCCAATTCAGGACCGAGCCAGCGTATACCCGGCGCTGATGGCCGCTTTGGAGGCCAACAGCCTGCCCGAACAGGTCCAGCTGTTCGACGGCAAGCGGGTCAAGACCTATGCCCTGGCGCTGCATCCCGGCGAAGTGCTGAACACCGCGGTGGGGCGGCTCGATACGGTCCGGGTTCAACGGGGCGTAGAAGGCGACAAACGTATCTCATCATTCTGGTGCGCGCCGGCACTGGCCTACCTGCCGGTGAAAGTGGTGAAGACAAAGCGCGGCAAGGAGATCCTGCGCCTCACGGTTCTGAGTGTGACGGGGCTGGGGAAGCCCATCTGAACCAGGACCAGTCATCTTCAGGCCCGCGGTAAAGTCACACCGCGTTGGCCCTGGTATTTGCCGCCCCGGTCCAGATAGGAGGTTTCACACACTTCGTCGGCGCCAAGAAACAACATCTGGGCGACGCCTTCGTTGGCGTAGATCTTGGCCGGCAAGGTGGTGGTGTTGGAGAACTCCAGGGTGACATGGCCCTCCCACTCCGGTTCCAACGGTGTCACGTTGACGATGATGCCGCAACGGGCATAGGTGGACTTGCCCAGGCATATGACCAGCACATCGCGAGGTATGCGGAAATACTCCACTGTCCGCGCCAGGGCAAAGGAGTTGGGCGGGATAATGCACACATCGGCCCGCACATCGACGAAGCTGCTGTCGTCGAAATTCTTGGGGTCCACCACCGCCGAATTGATGTTGGTGAAAATCTTGAACTCGTCGGCGCAGCGCACATCGTAACCGTAACTGGAGGTGCCGTAGGAGACCAGTCGCTCCCCATTTTCGGCGTATCTGACCTGGCCAGGCTCGTACGGCTCGATCATGCCGTTTGCCGCCCTTCGTCGAATCCAGCCGTCTGATTTGATGCCCATGGTGCAAGCCTCTCTCGTGTCGTCAGGCCAAGGCTGTCCCGCGCCCGCACCTGTTTTGGCGCAGGCCCGGATGGGGCCGATCAGCTGTTCTGGATGACGATGTTCGGAAACTTGTGGGCATAGCTCTTGGACTTCTTGGCCAGGCTTGCCGCCATCCGCCGCGCGATCTCACGATAGATCTCGCTGATTCGACTCTCCGGTTCCGCCGCCACGGTGGGCGCGCCGTCGTCAGTCTCCCGGCGTATACGGATGTCCAGGGGCAATGCGCCCAGAAAATCCGCCCCGAACTCCTCCGCCATGCGCTGCCCCCCGCCCTCCCCGAAAATGTGCTCCTCATGGCCACACTGGGTGCAGATGTGGATGCTCATGTTCTCGATGATACCCAGCACGGGCACTTCGACCTTCTCGAACATTTTCAAACCTTTGCGCGCGTCCAGCAGAGCAATGTCCTGGGGCGTGGTGACGATGACCGCGCCGCTGACCGGTACTTTTTGTGACAAGGTCAGTTGGGTATCTCCGGTACCGGGTGGCATGTCGACGATCAGGTAGTCCAGGTCGCGCCAGTTGGTGTCATTCAGCAATTGCTCCAACGCCTGGGTGACCATGGGACCGCGCCATATCATCGGCGTGTCCTCCTCGATCAGGTAGCCTATGGACATGGATTGGATTCCGTGGGCCAGCACCGGCTCCAGGCTACGGCCGTCCTTGGACTCGGGCCGGTTGCTGGCCACACCCAGCATGCGTGGCTGACTGGGGCCGTAGATATCCGCATCCAGCATGCCGACGCTGGCCCCCTCAGCGGCCAGGGCCAGGGCCAGATTCACCGCGGTGGTGGATTTACCGACCCCGCCTTTGCCAGAGGCGACGGCGATGATGTTCCGCACCTTCTCAAACGGCTTCAACCCTTTCTGCACCGCATGGCTGGTGGCCTTCCAGCCCAGCTTCAAGGCCACCTCCTGAACCCCCTCCAAGGCGTCGACGGGGCCGCGAATCGCCTCGGACAACTGGCGGCGATAGCCCTCGATGGGAAACCCCATTTCCACTGTCAGAGTGACTTTACCCCCGTCGATGGCCACATCGCGCAGGCAGCGCGTGGAGACCAGGTCTTCATCCAGGTATGGATCGATGTAGGAACGCAGGGCGTTCTCAACCTGGTCACGGGTGATCTCTGTCATGCTGTTGGTGTCCTCTGTGTAATCCAAAGCGACGGGCGTGGCGTGGTGCGCATCACCACATCAGTCCGCCGAACTCATCGTCTTCCTCACCCGGCTCGTGCAACAGCACCAGTTTTTCCGGGTGTACGGCCTGCAGGTCCAGCGCCGGCTTGCGCTCCAGCAGCACGTACTGTTCAAGGTTGGCGTGGGGCCGGGCGATACCCATATCGCCCTGGCTTAGCCGCTGCTGCTGGACCCGGGTAACGCCGATGCTGCGCACCTGCGAACCGGACTCCTGGAAGTTATAGCTGACCTCCGGCGTGTCGGGCAGAGCGACACCATGGCTGCTGATGATGCCCCGGGCCTGCTCGGCTCGCTCACGGGCCGCGCGCTCACGGGTCTCCTTCTCGAGACGCTGGCGCTCCCGGGCTTGGTGGCGCTGGCGTTGGGCTTCCCTGTCCCGCGCCCGGGCCTCATCCAATTCCTGCTGCCGCCGCGCCTGCTCAGGATCCGGCGCCGCCCTGGCCTGCTTGCTCTTTTTCTGTTTGCGCTGCTTGCCCCGGGTCTTGTCCGCTTTCTTGATCTGATCCTCGGATACTAGACCGGCTTTCAACAACTGCGATCGAAGATCCTCCATCATCCCGCCCCAGGCATCTGTGACCATTCAAGTGTGTTTGGGTTCTACCCCGGAAATCCGGCCAAGGGGCAGGTCGCCGCAGCGCATTTGGAATCGCCATTCGGCCCGCCCGCTCCGTCCGACCCGGCAGTTTCAGCCTGACCGGGGACCGCGTAGTGTAGAACACCCCACCGCGGATGGGCAGACCCCGAGCGCAGACGCGCCATCTGCGCCCGACACGGGCTGGACCGTTGGGGCTTGTGCTAGTATGTCGCGCCTTGTCACCCAGTCTGATTCCCACGGCCAATCCGATGCCCAAACCCCAGCGCACACTCCTGGTCACCAGCGCCCTTCCCTATGCCAACGGCCCGATACATCTGGGCCATTTGGTAGAGTACATCCAGACCGACATCTGGGTGCGCTTTCAGCGGCTGCGCGGCAACCATTGCACCTACGTCTGCGCGGACGATGCCCATGGCACCCCCATCATGCTGCGGGCCGAACAGGACGGAGTGGCGCCCCAGGCCCTGATCGATCGTGTGGGGACCGAACACCGGAACGATTTTGCCGATTTTCTGATCGCTTTCGACAACTACTACACCACCCACTCTGATGAAAACCGGCACTACGCCACGCTGATCTACCAGCGGCTCAAGAACGCCGGCCACATCTCGGCCCGTACCATTACCCAGGCATACGATCCGGAAAAGGAGATGTTCCTCCCCGACCGTTTCGTCAAGGGAGACTGTCCCCGCTGTGGCAGCCCCGACCAGTACGGGGACAGCTGCGAGGTCTGCGGCGCAACCTATGGACCCACCGACCTGGGCAATCCCCGCTCGGTCATCACCGGCGCAACCCCGGTGGAGCGCGAGTCCCTGCACTATTTTTTCAATCTGGCCGACTTCGAGCCGATGCTCAGAGAATGGATAAACAGCGGCTCAATACAACAACAAATGGCGCACAAGTTGGCCGAGTGGTTCGACTCCGGTCTGCAGCAATGGGACATATCGCGGGATGCGCCCTACTGGGGCTTCGAAATACCCGATGCGCCGGGCAAATATTTCTATGTCTGGCTGGACGCCCCCATCGGCTACATGGCCAGCTTCCGCAACTGGGCGGATCGGCACGGTGCGGATTTCGATCACTACTGGCGACCTGACAGCCCGACGGAGCTACATCACTTCATCGGCAAAGACATCGCCTACTTCCACACCCTGTTCTGGCCGGCAATCCTCGAGGGGGCGGGTTTTCGAAAGCCCACCGGTGTCTATTGCCACGGCTTTCTGACCGTGGATGGACAGAAGATGTCCAAGAGCCGGGGCACCTTCATCATGGCCCGCAGCTACCTCGATCATCTCCGACCCGAGTATCTGCGCTACTACTTTGCTGCCAAGCTTGGCAGCGGAATCGACGACATCGACCTGAACCTGGAGGATTTCCGGCAGCGGGTGAACAGCGATCTGGTCGGCAAGGTGGTCAATATTGCCAGCCGCTGCGCCGGGTTCATCCACAAACAGTTCGACGGCCAACTGGCGGGCGCGCTGCCGGAGCCGGAGTTGTATCGAGGGTTCGTATCCGCCGGCGAAAACATCGCCCAGGCCTACGAAGGCCGCGAGTACGCCCGCGCCATGCGCGACATCATGCAGCTCGCCGACCAGGCCAACCAGTACATCGACGAGGCCAAGCCCTGGTTGCTGATCAAGGATCCGGAGCACACGGCCGAGGTCCAGGGCGTCTGCACCCAGGGCCTCAACCTCTACCGGGTGCTGATCACCTATCTGGCACCGGTTCTGCCGACGGTTGCATCAGACTCCGCACAATTTCTGGGTTTGGACGGGTTGCACTGGGCCGACATCGGCCAACCCTTGATCAGCCATGGCATCGAAACCTTCAAGCCGCTGATGCAGCGGGTTGACGAACACGCGATCCAGGCCATGGTGGCGGACTCGAAACAGAACCTGAGTCCGACCGCTCAGCCATCGACGCAAACACCGGCGCCGGAACAACGCGTCGAGGAACAACCCATCGCCGAACAAATCGACTTTGAGGTGTTTGCCCGGGTGGACCTGCGGGTGGCGCGAATCAGCCGGGCGGAGCCGGTCGAAGGCGCGGACAAACTGCTGCGCCTGAGCCTGGACCTGGGGGGGGAGAAGCGCACTGTGTTCGCCGGCATCAAGGCGGCTTATGACCCGGCCGATCTGGAGGGCCGCCTGACCGTGGTGGTGGCAAACCTGGCACCGCGCAAGATGCGCTTCGGCGTCTCCGACGGCATGGTCCTGGCCGCCGGCCCCGGTGGGGCGGATATTTTCCTCTTGAGCCCGGACACGGGCGCCGAACCGGGCATGAAAATCAAATAGGCCGATATTCGAAGCCGTCGGCTGCGGGACTGTGGACCTTCCACCACACTGTGTGGCGGGTTGGGGGTACCCGCCACACAGTGTGTGCTTGAACACCCCTCAGGCGGCGTCGGCCGTCTGAGCGCCTTTCGCGAAACTGAGACCCGTCTCACCCGCATCCACCCGAACGGTGTCGCCGGGACCGAAGTTGCCGGCCAGGATGTCCTGCGCCAGCGGGTTCTCCAACTGCTGTTGGATCGCCCGCTTCAGCGGCCGGGCACCATATACAGGGTCGAATCCCGCCTCGCCAAGCCGGTCCAGCGCTGCCGCGGTGATGTCCAGTTCCATATCCCGCTCTGCCAGGCGGCGTCGCAGAAAATCGACCTGGATGCCGGCAATGGCGCGGATCTGCTCCTTGTCCAGGGGATGGAACACCACGGCTTCGTCGACCCGGTTGATGAACTCGGGCCGAAAATGCGTGCCGACGATCTCCATAACGGCGGACTTCATCCGATCGTAGTTCTCTTCGCCGGCCAGCTCCTGGATCACTTCCGACCCCAAATTCGATGTCATGACAATGACCGCGTTGCGAAAATCCACGGTGCGTCCGTGTCCATCGGTCAACCGTCCGTCATCCAGCACCTGCAACAGGATGTTGAACACATCGGGGTGCGCTTTCTCGATTTCGTCAAGCAGGATCACCGAGTAGGGCTTGCGGCGCACCGCCTCGGTCAGGTAGCCGCCCTCCTCATAGCCCACATAACCCGGGGGCGCCCCGATCAAACGGGCAACCGAGTGTTTTTCCATGAACTCGGACATGTCGATGCGAACCATGGCCTCCTGGGTATCGAACAGGAACTCGGCCAGAGCCTTGGTCAATTCGGTCTTGCCGACGCCGGTGGGACCCAGGAACAGAAACGAACCGTTGGGCCGATTCGGATCGGACAAACCCGCACGGGATCGACGGATTGCGTTGGACACCGCCACCACGGCCTCTTCCTGACCGACCACACGGGTGCGCAGCGACTCTTCCATGCGCAGCAACTTGTCGCGCTCGCCTTCGAGCATCTTGGACACCGGAATTCCGGTCCACTTAGAGACCACCTCGGCAATTTCCTCATCCGTCACCTTGTTGCGCAACAGAGTCTGCTCACGCTGCTCCGCCTGGTCGGCCGCCTCCAGCTGGCGCTCCAACTCCGGCAGCTTGCCGTACTGCAACTCCGACATACGCCCAAGATCACCGGCACGGCGCGCGGTTTCCAGTTCCTGCCGAGTCTGTTCCAGGGCCTCACGGATATGGGCCGAACCCTCGACTGCGGCCTTCTCCGCCTTCCATATTTCCTCCAGGTCGGCGTATTCCCGCTCCAGATCGCTGATCTCACCTTCCAGCGCGTCCAATCGCTTGCGGGAGGCCTCATCGGTCTCTTTCTTCATCGCCTCACGCTCGATCTTGAGCTGAATCAAACGCCGGTCCAGGCGATCCATCTGCTCCGGCTTGGAATCCAGTTCCATGCGGATGCGTGAAGCCGCTTCGTCAATGAGGTCGATGGCCTTGTCCGGCAGCTGGCGGTCGGTGATGTAGCGATTGGACAAAGTGGCCGCAGCCACTATGGCCGGGTCGGTGATATCGACGCCATGGTGCACCTGATAGCGGTCCTTGAGGCCCCGCAGTATCGCTATGGTGTCCTCTTCAGAGGGCTCTTCCACCAGCACCTTCTGGAACCGGCGCTCGAGGGCCGCGTCCTTTTCAACGTACTTGCGGTACTCATCCAGGGTGGTGGCACCGATACAGTGCAACTCACCCCGGGCAAGGGCCGGCTTGAGCATATTGCCCGCATCCATCGCCCCTTCGGCTTTGCCGGCGCCGACCATGGTGTGCAGCTCATCGATGAACAGAATGATGTTGCCTTCCTGTTTGGCCACATCGTTCAGCACCGCCTTGAGGCGCTCCTCGAATTCGCCGCGGAACTTTGCCCCGGCGATCAGAGCGGCCATATCCAGAGACAGCAGCCGCCGGTGCTTCAAACCCTCGGGTACCTCGCCATCGACGATGCGTTGCGCGAGACCCTCCACGATGGCGGTCTTGCCCACACCGGGTTCGCCGATCAGCACCGGGTTGTTCTTGGTTCGGCGCTGCAACACCTGGATCGAGCGACGAATTTCGTCATCACGGCCTATGACCGGATCCAGCTTGCCCTGCTCGGCCCGCTCGGTGAGATCGATGGTGTACTTCTCCAGTGCCTGGCGTTGTTCCTCGGCATTGGGATCGTTGACCTGCTGGCCGCCACGCAGCTTGTCGATGGCTTGCTCGATCATGCCCTTGGTGGCCCCGGCGGCGCGCAGCAACTCGCCGAGCTGACCTTTGTCATCGACTGCCGCAAGCAGGAACAGCTCGGAGGAGATATATGCGTCATCGCGCTTCTGGGCCAGTTTGTCGGTTACGTTCAGCAGTCGGCCCAGGTCGTTAGAGATATGAACTTCGCCCGCCGCGCCGCCGCTGACGGAGGGCAGACGGTCCAGCGCCTCACCGACCTGGGAGCGCAGCATATTGACGTTGACCTCTGACTGGGCCAGCAGGGGCCGAACGGTGCCGCCCTCCTGATCGAGCAACGCGGCCATCAGGTGTGCCGGCTCGATAAATTGATGATCGCGACCGACGGCCAGGCTTTGAGCCTCCGCCAGCGCCATCTGGAACTTGCTGGTCAGCTTGTCCATTCTCATGAAATATTCCCCCCGTTCGAGCGTTCGAAAAATTTGACCATGCCCACACAATGGGGGCGGTATTCGGGCTAATCAAGGTCTTGGGGCGATGCCGGTCTGTTGATGATGCGACGCCGTGCCGACGCAAGCGTCGTTTGCCGACGCAGGCTGAGAAAGGTCAACAGGCTGCGTAACCAGCCGATCAGATGCGTCTGAACACCATGTCAGGTCGGTGTCATGAACACCGGCATCGCGCAGGAGATCGCGATTCGCTGTGTTGAGTCTGAGATAGCCAGAATCGTCCGGCAACGGATGGACACGAACCTCCAGCACGGGTGTCGAAGTCACCGGGGCGCCCGAGGCGGGTAAAGCTGGATTCGACCGGATGCATGCTCACACGGCTACACTGGCACAATGAAAACCACCGCAGTGCGTTTCGCCAACCCGGGTCTGGGGGTCGTACTGGTTGCCCTTGTGCTGACACTGGGAGCGTGCTCGGAAACCCCGGAACCGGAACAACAGGTGCGCCTCTCCCTTGAACGGGCCGAGCAGTTCGCGCGCCAACGGGATCGGGCGGGACTTATGGACATGGTGGACGCCGACTACGCCGACCCTGCCGGCCGCGACCGTCAGGCGCTGGGCGCCCTGCTTCGGTTTCACTTCCTGCGTAACCGATCGGTCCACCTGCTGACCCGCGTCGAATCGGTTGCGATCACCGGACCAGGGCGGGCAACTGCTACGGTACTGGTGGCGTTGGCCGGACAACCCATGACCGACCTGGCGGAACTCGAACGAATCCGGGTCGATCTGCTGCGCCTGGAACTCTCGCTGCAGCGATCGGGCGAATATTATCGATTGCTGAGTGCCCAGTGGCAGCGCGCCGGCTTGGTGGATTTTCTGCCATAATGCGCCCGCCAGCGAGGCCAGTGGGCCATGTTCACCCCCCCGCAGAGGAACCCGCGAATGGAATGGAATGTTTACCTGTCCGGCGAAATCCACTCAGATTGGCGCGATCGGATCGCGACCGGCGTGCGCCAGGCCGAGTTGCCGGTGCGAATACTTGCGCCGGTCACCCAGCACGAGGCCAGCGACGATGTAGGCGAACGTATCCTGGGCAAAGCCGAGTCGGCCTATTGGCGGGATCACAAGGGCGCCATGATCAACGCCATACGGACCCGCACCTGCATCGAGCAGGCCGACGTGGTGGTGGTGCGGTTCGGAGACAAGTACCGGCAATGGAATGCCGCCTTCGATGCCGGCTACGCTGCAGCCCTGGGGAAATCCCTGATCGTATTACATGACCCGGAGCTGACCCATGCGCTCAAGGAAGTGGACGCCGCCGCGCTGGCCGTGACGGAGCGCCCCGAGCAGGTGGTGGAGATACTGGAGTACGTCATCCGCCAACCCTGACCGGGTTCCGGGCGGGATGGTGACGACGTGCGTCTCTCAGCGCCCACCGGCCACGTCCACCAGGCTCCCGGTGCAGTAGGACGCGTCCTCGGACAGCAGCCAGAGAATGGCCTGGGCGACCTCCTCCGGCAGCCCGCCGCGCTGCATGGGAACCTGTCCCTGCAGCCGCTGAACCCGACCGGCTTCCCCGCCGCTGGCATGGATGTCGGTATGGATCAGACCCGGGCGCACGGCGTTGACGCGGATGCCCTCGGCCGCCACTTCCTTGGCCAGGCCGATGGTCAAGGTATCCATTGCCCCTTTCGACGCAGCGTAATCCACATACTCGCCCGCCCCACCCAGGCGGGCAGCGGCCGAAGACACATTGACAATCCCGCCGCCCGCGCCGCCCCGGGTGATTGCCATCCGCCGCACCGCTTCCCGGGCGCAGACAAGGGCACCGATGACATTAACGGCGAACACACGCTCCAGGCGTTCGACCTCCATGTCGGCAAGACACATTTGCTGGGAGAGAATACCGGCGTTGTTGACCAGTCCACGCAACGGCCCCAGCGCACGCTCCGCCGTATCGAACAGCTTCACGACCTCAGTTTCGTAGGATATGTCGGCCCGCACCGCCAGGGCGTTGCCCCCAGCACCTTTAATCCCATCAACCACCGAACGGGCGGCGGCCTCGTCGCTCAGATAGTTCACGCACACCGCATAACCCCGGGCTGCGGCGAGCCGGGCGGTGGCGGCGCCGATCCCGCGCCCGGCCCCGGTCACCAGCAACGTGGGCTGCGAATCCCCTGTCATGCATCACCCAGGGAAGGTCTGAACCATTGCTGCGATCGCGCCGGCGTCTTTGCGCTCCCTCGTACACGGCGCACCGAGCGAAGTTGGCCCAGGGCAAATAAGTGAGTTGCCAATGAGCGAGGTGCAACGCGGCAGATGTACCCTTGTGGGCGAAACGCGATTCGTATCAATTGTTCAGACCTTTCCTATGCACGCACGCGGGGAGCCGGGCGAGATCCAGCACGAACATGGGCAGTGACCTGCCGGCAATGCTGCCCGAGGGACGGGTTCCCGTCGGTCGCGCACCGCACTTTCGATAGAAACCGGCGGCGTGAGGATCGGCCTGGATGCTCATCAGTCGGTAACCCTTGTTCCGCGCCCAGTTTGCCGCATGTTCGGTGAGGGCACGACCGACTCCCCGGCCAATCTGCGGCGGATCCACATACAGACCGTCCAGCTCTACCGTTTGCCTGTCCACCGGTCGAACCGCGGAGAAACCCACCACCCGGTCTGAACACGCCGCGACCATGACCAGGCCGGCTTTGCATTGGTCCTCGCTTATGGTGAGTTCGGCGCGACAGGCTGACAGAAATGTCTTCGAGTATCCCCAATGGGCTTTGGCACGCAAGGCCAGATGGCTCAGCTCAAGCGCCTCCGAGGGAACCGCCGGCCGAATCGACGGTGTTTCACTCGCATCTCTCACCGCATCAACGGCCTCTGCCTCCGCCGCGGCCACCCCCTCCATAGCCCCTACCACCGTGACCGGGACGACCACCCCCGTATCCGGGACGGCCACCGGGGGGTCTATAGCCAGGTCTGTGCCCGGGCGGCGGACGGTAGTGGGGTCGCCCATAGTAAGAACCACGGTACGGATAGCCACCCCAACCGGAATTGTAGGAGACACCAACACCGTAATAGGCGCGGTTGTCGGAAGCGCATCCGCTGAGCAAAGCAAAAACCCATAGGATCAGCGTGAGCACGGTCGTACGTGTGAGGTGGTGCATGCTGCTGCGTCCTGAACGGGTCACGGTTGTTGAATCCCGAAGACCGCCCCCGTCGGATCGGCGATGATGGCCCCCTGCCCGGCCTCTCCGGGTTCACCCAGTGGCCGCAGGATCCGCCCCCCCGCCGCTTCCGCCAGGGCGACACTGACGGTCGCGTCGTCCACCATAACATAGGGCACCCAGGCTGGGTTGACCCCGATTTTGGGCAAAGTGACGACGCCTGCCCTGGGGACGTCATTGGAGACAAGCAGGTAGTACGGTTCGCCTTGCGGCATGCTCACCGTGTCCAAGCTGTAGTCAAACAGATCCTGATAGAAGACAACCGCGGCGTCCCGCTCCCAGGTCCATAGTTCGCTGCCCAACCAGTCGCCCGGTGACGGACCCTGATCCACCGGGTCACCCCGATCAGACGCGACGATGGCGAAGCCCGCGCCTTGGGAATCACGCAGTGCACTGACGCGGCCGCGATTGGGCATGGGTTTGGGCGCGACGTCTACGGTTGCGTCCCTGGCCGTGGCCCGGGCAACGCTTTGGTCCACATCGGCGGTGGAAAAGTAGCTCAGCCATTGAGAACGCTTAAACTCCGCCTGATCTTCGGTCAACTGAATGGCATTGCCGATGGGCACACCGTTCAACAGGACGGTATTGACCCTGACCGAGTCCGGTTCCGTTTGGACGAACTCCCAACCAAACAAATCCTGATAAAAG
>JAHEDQ010000042.1:17365-26947 GCA_024641125.1 Candidatus Competibacteraceae bacterium
TTGCCACGGCGCTGAACACGCGCCCAAGAAAATGTCTCGACTTTCAAACACCGGAAGAAGTCATGACTGAACAAATCAAACACTTACAATCACGCGTTGCACTTCAGACTTGAAACCGCCCTGATAAAAGCCGCGAGCCTGTTCCAAATCGTCGGTGAACAAATCCACCCAGACGATCTTGCCGGCGTACTGAACCCCGGTTGGCTGTTCGGTCAGAGGCGGCACCGTCACCTGGTGCCCCGCGCAGGCGCTCAGGATCAGCAGTCCCAGCGCTGGGAGTACGAACTTCAATGCCTGCGTCCAGGAGCCGGTTGCCCGCGACCCGGCCCGAATAACCTGCCGATCCATTATCATTCAATGATTCCTTGTCAAACAGCCCGACATCGGCTTTCGGCCAAAGCGGATTCGAGGAGCAAGACTACTCCGTGTCAAAGGTTGCGGTCGAAAAACGCCAAAGTGCGTTGCAGCGCCAAATCGGCGGATTCAGGGTGATACTGAGACCTGCGGTCGCAATTGAAACCATGGTCGGCCCCGGGATACAGGTGGACGGGCAGATCCGGATACGCCGCCTCCAATTGCCGCACCCGCTCTAGAGGAATCGAGGCGTCCAATTCTCCGAAGTGGAGCAGCACCGGACAGGTCGGCTTCTGATCCAGCAAC
This sequence comes from Candidatus Competibacteraceae bacterium, assembly GCA_024641125.1. Classification (GTDB taxonomy): domain Bacteria; phylum Pseudomonadota; class Gammaproteobacteria; order Competibacterales; family JAHEDQ01; genus JAHEDQ01. The sequence goes on from JAHEDQ010000042.1 coordinate 18,026, forward strand.
TCAATCGGAATGTGTCTGCCGTAATAACAGACTGCACAGGCTGGCGCATTGTGCGCCGCCGCCATCCAAACCCAGGACGCGCCCCAACAGTATCCCACCAGTCCGACCCGCCCATCGGGTGCCAGCGCCTCGGCCGCGGCACGCAGGTCCAAGCAGGGCGCGTCCCAGCCCACAGCAGCGGCAAGTTCCCGACCCGCTTCTACGTCAGGCGCGGTGTAATCCAGTTCGACACCGGCCCGAACCCGGTCGAACAAAGCGGGCGCCAAGGCCTCAAATCCCAAGGCCGCGTATCGGTCGCAAACATCCCGGATATGGCCGTTGACCCCAAAAATCTCCTGCACCACAACGACACGGCCCCGGCGCTCTGGACCGGAAGCAGCACGATATGCGTCGAACTGATGCCCATCGGATGCCGTCAATCGAATCTGTTCGCCCATGTCTGTTCACCTCTCCAGGGTCTGCTAACGCTATGCGGACGCCCAGCGTTGACAGGCCCTAGTCTCGTTCTCGGGGAATCCGGACTACACCGGCTCCTCCACCATTTCCAGATGCAACGCCTGATCGGTATACGGATACTCACCCAGCACCGACTCGTCCAGTTCCACGCCCAGTCCCGGTCCTGAGGGCGGAATAAGATACCCCTCCTGCCATTGGATCGGGGTTTTGACAATCTCGCTGTGGAAGCCGCCGCCGGTCAGAATACTTTCCTGAATCAGAAAATTCGGGCTGCAGGCACTGATCTGCACGTCAGCCGCCGCTGAAATCGGTCCACAGTACATATGCGGCGCGATTTGCGCATAATGGGCTTCCGCCATGCCTGCGATTTTCTTTGCCTCCAACAGGCCGCCAACCCGGCCCAGAGCCATTTGCAGCACCGAGGCGGCGCCGGCCTCCAGGACCCGGGCAAACTCATACTTGGTGGCCAGACGCTCGCCGGTGGCCACCGGCACGGCAATCTGCCGGGCAACCCTGGCCATTGCGTCCACATTCTCCGGCGGCACCGGCTCTTCAAACCACAAGGGTTGGTAACGTTCAAGTCGCCGACCCAGCCGAATGGCGCCGGAGGGCGTCAGTTGGCCGTGGGTGCCAAACAACAGATCCGCCGCCGTACCCACCGCCTCGCGCACCCGGGCCACAAATCGCTCACACCGCTCCAACGCTTCCAGCGACGGCTGGCGCGGATCGAAGGCGGAGTACTGGCCAAGGGGATCGAACTTGACCGCAGTGAAACCCATGGCCACGTACTCGGCAGCCCGTTCAGCGGCCAGATCGGGCTCCAGATAAACGTCGCCACGGTCGGACGCCTCTGGGTACAAATAGCTATAGGAACGCAGCCGCTCATGGACCTGACCGCCCAGCAGCTCATAGGCCGGCTTATCGAGTTCTTTGCCCACAATGTCCCAGCAGGCCATCTCGATGCCGCTCAATACCGCCACCAGGGAGAGGTCCGGGCGCTGGGTGTAACCGCTTGAATAAATGCGCCGCCAGAGGCGTTCGATCTTGAACGGATCTTCTCCCAAAACTTTGCGGGCGCAGACATCCTCGATCATTGCGGCCACCACATGGGGCCGAAACGGCGCAGCATAGACCTCGCCATAGCCCACCACACCCCCGTCGGTGGTGAGCTTGAGAAAGACCCAGAACCGGCCTCCAAAGTGGGGCGGCGGATTGCCGACCACAAAGGTCTGGACGTCTACAATCTTCACTCTCAGTCCCCCCTGCCCCGTCATTCCGGGATCAAGCATGGTGTGAATCGCGCTCCGCGGCAAGCGCCTTGCGCGGCTCTGCCGGCGGGCCCGCAGCCCGCCGGCAGAGCTATGCGTCACGCGGCTGAAGCCTTGGCGGCCCAATGATTGCTAAGGGTGCTGCAATGGCTAAGAAAAAACCCAATCAGACCGGTGATTCCAGCTCCAGCGAAGGGCATGACGTGCTTGCGCGTTCACAAAACAACGCGCCGTCGGGCGCGCAATACCAGGATCCCGTCGCAGAGCATCATGCACCGACGGTGCAAATCGACGACACATCTGAGCCACAGGGCCGATCCCTGAACCTGTTCCAATTCACGCTTCTGGTGCTGGGTATCGCCACACTGCTGCTCACCGGCGTGGCAGCCTATACCGCCCTGCAGGCATCGCGCATCCGCAGCGCCGTGGTGGAAGCGGATGTGCGTGCGGCGACGAACGAACTGGAAATCGCGGTGGAGAGCATCACCAATGAAAGCCGCAGCCAACTCCGTGCGGTGGCGCGTTGGGACGCGCTGCGCAAGCAACTGCGCGCGCAGTTGGATTATCCATTCTGGTGGCGCAGCACCTTGATGAACCCGGCCCGGGTGCCACACTACGTTCAGGACATTGCCGTCTACGATCACGCCGGAGCGCGGCTGGACACGGGGATGCCAAGTTCGCTGCCGGACCGGGTGCCGTCGGTTCGTACCTTCGCACGCAAGGATGAGCACGGTTCCGGCTTTTTCGATTTCATCACCGTCCACGACGATACCGGCGGCCCGTCGATGCTGGGCTATCTGGGCATACGGCTCGACCTGGACTCGGCCCTCACGGATTTACCCAGCTACAACACCGTAGTGCCCTCCGGGCTGAGCTTGCGCCTACCGGACACGGAGTCGATCGAACCCGATCGCTTGCCGGACTACGTAGGCTACGACGTGCCCAGCCGTACCCGGCTCACACCCCTGGTCAGGACGGTGAACCGGGCCGTGATGACGCTGGTTACGATCAATACCCTGATCCTGATTGCCGGTATCTGGCTGGTGCATCGCTACCTGATCAAACCGCTGCGGGGCGTCGAGCAGGATCTGGTCATGCTCAGGTCAGGCCAAACACACGAAACTTTCGGCAAATCGCCGATCCGGGTTCGGGAGATTCGGCACTTGCGCATTGCACTGGGCGAGTATCAACGCGAGGTCGATGAGCTCAAGGCGCGGCTGAATCGGGAGAAAGGCGAGCTTTGGGATCTGGCCCACCTCGATGCGTTAACCGGCAGCAAGAATCGGCTGGCGTTCGATCGGGACTGGGATGCACTGCTCAATTCCCAGGACGCGCGCCATTCCCATGTGACCTGCATGATGTTCGACTGCGACCGACTGAAGGCCCTGAACGACGCCTATGGACACGACACCGGGGACCGCATCATCCAGACCGTGGCCCAGGTCATAAGGGAAACGCTGAGGGATGAAGACCGGCTCTATCGTGTCGGCGGGGACGAGTTCATCGCCATACTGATGGACCTGGACTCGGCCGGCGCGGCGGCCATTGCCCAGCGTTGCCGTCAGGCCATCCATGCCTATCCACCCGAGCGGATGCAAATCGACTCACGGCTGTCGGTGAGTGTCGGCTTTGCCAGTGCGCGCTGGCCGGACCGCTCTGCACTGGCTGAACTGCCCCGGCAGGCGGATGAAGCGATGTACCGCAGCAAGCATACGCGCCCGCACACTGGATAAAACAGGCACCTCCGCTGGTTGAACCACCTGCGGGCTCCGCACGCAACCGTTTCTCAGCTCGAACCCGAAGCTCGAAATTCATTCTCTCTACACGCTGCGCGCCCGCTCCGATAATGGCCGGAAGCGGTGATCGAATGCCGGGAAACCGCGCGCAGAACCGCTGGACAACGCTTCCGCCTGCAAACGCTTGGGGTTAGTCTTGGGCAGTGCTGTACCCGCGGTAACGCAATGACTATCCCAGCCGCTCGAGACACGTCGGAATACACCAATGGCGCTGCGCCGCCACCCCTGCTGCTGGTCGAAGGCCTGGGACACGGTCATCTCGGCCCGGTCGGGCTGACCCTTGCGCAGGGTGAGTGCCTGGCCCTGCACGGGCCGTCGGGCGCGGGCAAATCCGTTTTGCTCAGAGCCATTGTCGACCTCGATCCCAACCAGGGTCGGGTCAGTCTGGCCGGAACCCATCGTGACGCCACCCCAGCACCCGAGTGGCGGCGCAGAGTCGCCTACCTGCCGGCCGAGGCGGGCTGGTGGACGCCGCTGGTGCGGGATCATTTCACCGATCCGGCGGCAGCGACGCCGTTGCTGGATGCCCTGGGCCTGAACCCTGACAGCCTGGCATGGCCGGTGGCAAGACTCTCCACCGGAGAGCGGCAAAGACTGGGCCTTGCGCGCTGTCTGTTAAACAATCCTGAAGTGCTGCTGCTGGACGAACCCACGTCGGCTCTGGACAGCGATAACACTTCCCGGGTCGAGTCGCTGCTGCAGGATCGCCTCGTGCACGGTATTGGTATAATCCTGGTGACCCACGACGCGCTGCAGGCCAAGCGAATCGCCAACCGGGTGGTCGAGCTGCGGGGCGGGCGGCTGGTAACAGCGGACCCATCCCAGCCGTGAACGGCTATGTGGCTTTGTCCAACTGGGATCTGGCGGCGGCCGCTGTGCTGCTGATTTTGAATGCGGCGCTTTCACTCTGGCTGCAGCTGGGTTTGGCACGGCAGCTGCTGATCGCGGGACTGCGCATGACCATCCAGCTGCTGCTGGTGGGCCTGGTGCTAAAGTTCCTGTTCGCTGTCGTATCGCCGTGGCTCACGGGCGCGGCAATGTTGTTCATGGCGGCGGTGGCGGGCTACGAGGTGATGGCTCGACAGACGCACGGCCTGCGCGGCCTGTGGCGATACGGCCTGGGCTTTTCCACCATGATGGCCGCCGCCGGCATGGTCACGTTGGCAGCGCTCACGGTCCAGATCCAACCCGATCCCTGGTACGACCCCCGCTATGCGATTCCGCTGTTCGGCATGATTCTGGGCAATGCCATGACCGGCATCGCCTTGGGACTGAACACGCTGACCGAGACCGTGACCCGGGAAAAAATCGCCATTGAGGCGCAGCTTCTGCTGGGCGCCGACCGTTGGCACGCGATGCGGCCGTTCACACGCAAGGCACTGACCAGTGGGTTCATGCCCATCATCAATGCCATGGCCGCCACCGGCATCGTCTCGCTGCCCGGCATGATGACCGGTCAGATCCTGGCCGGCGTGGAACCGACTCAAGCCGTGCGCTATCAATTGCTGATCATGTTTCTGATCGGGGGCGCCACCGGTCTGGGCGTGCTGCTGGCGGTTCTGGGTGGGGTCTGGCGGCTGAGCGATGATCGGCACCGTCTTCGACTCGACCGTCTGCTGTAATCCGGATGCGATGCAACTCCGGAGCGAGCGGCGGGTCAGAAGCGCAGTTGATTGAACAGACGGTTTGGGGAAGGTTAACACCATGCTCAAAGTACAGCTGCGCCATGGGTCCATGGCGGTTGCGCTGCTGGCGATAGCGATCGTGGCCGCCCATGCCGAGGGCAACCAGCATCCGCTGGCGCAGGTGCAGCCGAGCGCCGATCTGACACCGGCCCAGGTGATTCGTTATCAGGTGGACGCCCTGGCCGACAACGACGTACCCCATGCCGATGCCGGAATCGAAATCACGTTCCGCTTTGCCTCGCCGGAGAATCGGCGGGCAACCGGCCCCCTGCCCCGCTTTCGCGCGCTGTTGCACAACCCTATGTACAGCGACCTGCTGAATCATGTACGCGCCGAGTACGGTGACCCGTTGCTGCGCGGCCATATGGCCCTGGGTCCGGTGCTGATCACCACCACCGAAGGCAAACAGGTCGGCTACATGTTCCAACTGAGCAAGCAACTGGATGAGCGTTGCCCGGGCTGCTGGATGACCGAAGGGGTGACACGGCTGGATGCAGACGCCACCGAGTCGGGCCGGGCGCTTTGAGGCGGGTTTTCCGACACTAAGCCCTACCTCCCCCCACATGATGCCGTGGACCACCCGGTAAAGGCAGGGCAGAAAGGGACGCAATCTGCTAAATGAACGGGTTCGCGCAAATGTGATGCCCCGCACATCCAATACCCTCGTCCGTTGATACCGTAATACCCGCAGATGCCGCTTGGCCCCACCCCCTAGCAAATCGTTGAGGCGGGCAGCCGAGAAGGCAGGCCCCATCGCTGAGCGGTCGATCCACATTGACGCCTGGCTGGAGTGATGCGCGCCCGGTCCGGCCGAAGGGGAGGTGAATCATGTCACCGAAGTCACTGAGTATCCTGGCCTTGGCTACCGCAAGCATCACCATGGCGATGCTGGTCTGGACCGAGCGCAGTCGCCCATACCTGGCCAGCAGCGACGGTGCCCCAGCCCTGAACCTTCCACAACAAACGGGCCCCGGGGTAGATGGTGAACTGGCCGATCTTCGTCTACGCATCGCCAGTCTGAACGTCTCTATGTCAGAACTCGCGGATGAACTGATCCGAATGCGCAGAGAGCGCGCCGATGGCGGCCCATAACCATCGACGCCATCCATCAGCGCTGAGCCTGAAATGGAATCAGGCCAGACCATGCACCCATGGCATCTCCGGTTCGGCCTGAGACATGTGACAGATTCCATTGTCCAGGAGCGCTACGCGCACTGTGAACCGGCGCATGTGAACGGCCCTGGGCCAGGCTGGAAGGACGCTCAAGTACGCCGTCGGCAACGCAGGTTTCAGCCCCTGCAATGCCCTCGCATCCGCCATCCGCACCTCCACAACCGGGCACGAAAACACACATTTTCGCGCACATTCAGCGTATCCTAGGACGGGTTTTCCAACCATGAGAAGGGCTGTACACATGAAAAGACTCTCTGTCCTGCTGCCACTGGTGCTACTGACTGCGCTGAGCATGAGCGCGTGGGGGGCACAACAACCCGCTCAAGATCTGCCAATCGTAACCGGGGAGCACTGGGTGGCCTCGAGTCTGGAGCAGAAACGCGCGTTTTTGTTCGGGGTGGGGAACGTATTGGAGATCGACCAGGCGATGGCCGGCGACAATTACGAGAAACTGCGCGGCATCAGTATCATCCCCGTACTTCTGGAAGGGCTGAGCGGCGTGGCTATCGCGGAGATGGTGGAGAAGGTTGACGCGCACTACGCCAACAATCCCGATGAAATCAACAGGCCTGTGATCGAGGTCCTCTATATCGAACTGGCTTTGCCCAGACTGGCATCCTGAAGGAGTGTAGACGATGAGAAAACTTGCTTATCCTTTCATTGTAGTGGCTCTGAGCAGCTCAGTGGCCTGTACCAACATGAACCCTGAGCAACAGGGCACCGTGACCGGCGCGGGCTTGGGCGCGGCGGCCGGCGCGGGTATTGCGGCAATTGCAGGGGGTAACGGCTGGACCGGCGCGGCAATCGGTGCGGTCGCAGGCGGCGTGGCCGGCAACATGAAAGGCCGGGAGCAACAGGGGTACTAGAATCGCTGTGGGCCGTTGCCGCGACCGGTCTGTCGACCCACAGGCAGACGCCTGCCCTGGTACAACCCAAGCCCAAGGGGAGGTCTGATCAATTGATACGAATCGCATTTCGGTCCACAACAGCGCAGATGCGAGGCCTCCGGCCCGGTGCGCCTCGTACGAGAGAGCGCCAAGACGCCGGCGGGATCGCAGCAGTTGATCAGACATTCCACAACGGTGCCGCGTCTTTGACTGGTGCTCTGGCCATGGCGATGGCGCTTGCCCTGCTGGCCGGCTGTGCGACGGCGCCCGAAAGTGGGCGCAGCCAGTTGTTGTTGATGAGTCCAGACGACGAAGCCCGACTGGGTATCCAGTCGTTCAACGAGATCAAGCGCGAACAACCCGTGATACAGCGCGGTGCGCAGGCCGACCTGGTACGCAAGGTCGGTCAGCGCATCGCCAGCGTGGCGCCGCTGCCCAACGCGCAGTGGGAGTTCGTACTGTTCGATGACGATGCGCCCAATGCGTTTGCCCTGCCCGGCGGCAAGGTCGGCATTAACACGGGCATCCTGCCCATCACCCTGGACGAAGCCGGCCTGGCCACAGTCATGGGACACGAGGTGGCCCATGCCGTGGCCCGCCACAGCGCCGAGCGCATGTCCCAAGCCATGGCGGTGGATATCGGCGGCGCCATCCTCGGCACCGCCCTGGGTTCCAGCGCGGGCGTGACGCGCGACATGGCCATGCAGGCATACGGCCTTGGCGCCCAGTACGGTGTGATGCTGCCGTATTCGCGCACCCACGAGTTGGAGGCGGACCAGCTCGGCCTCATCTACATGGCACGAGCCGGTTATGATCCGGCCGAGGCCATTGCGTTCTGGAAGCGCTTCGCCGAGTACAATGCCCGGAGCGGCGGCGCTCAGCCCGAGTTTCTAAGCACCCATCCGGTGGATTCACGGCGCATAGCACAACTGGAACGGTTGATGCCGCAAGCTCGGGCCGAGTACCAACGGGCGACTTCAAAAAGCGAGTGATTCCGACCGCCGCCGCCGGCGCTACTCGGGAACGGACCAGGCAAATCGCACACGCAGGGGGTCGTGGTCGCTGAGCGGTTCGCCGGCGCCGTCCACGAAGGTGGCTGTTTCGAACTGCCAGGAGATCGGTGCCAGGGTGAGGTCTTCCGAACTGCGAAAAAAGAACCGGTCGATCGCGTCCGTGTCGGCGCAGCCGAGTTGCGAACAAGCATCCACCAGCCCGGTGCCGGACTCGAGGGCCGCATACAGCGCGGCATCAAAAGGCTCATCACCATTCAGGTTGAAGTCGCCCCCGACAATGAGCGGGCGGCCCGTGGAGTTGGCCTGAATATAGGCGACCAGTTCATCGATGTCCTGGGCACGAATCCGATCGTCCTTGGCACCGGCTCCGGCCTCCAGATGAAGGTTGTAAACATCGACTTCCACACCCGGCGCCAGCTCGATTGCCGAATGGCTGAAACCCTTCAAGGCCAAGCAATCAGCCCCGGAATCCACCAGGCCCTCGCATTCGACCCAGCGCCGGCGAGCCACAGTGGTGCTTGCGAAATTGGTGAAGCGATTGAGGCCGTCCGAGAGTTGGGCAGAAGGCCGTAACGGATCCGTACCGACCGGCAGCGGAAGCGGAACAGATTTGAACGAATGGGTAGATGCGGCCTCGAGGATCT
>JAHEDQ010000220.1 GCA_024641125.1 Candidatus Competibacteraceae bacterium
ACGTGCTCAGCCAGCAGTTGGTGGCCATGTGCTGTGATCGGGCGCGTCCGGTGGCGGAGTTGTTGGACGTGGTTCGACGGGCCCATCCCTACCGAGGCTTGAGCCTGGAGGCGTTGCATGCTGTGCTCGACATGTTGTCGGGCCGCTACCCTTCGGCCGAGTTTGCCGAATTGCGGCCGCTACTCAACTGGGACCGCAGCACCGATCTTCTGACACCGCGCAGGGGTGCGCCCATGGTCACCCGGGTAAATGCCGGAACCATACCGGACCGCGGCAACTATGCGGTGCATCTCGGGCCGGACGGCCCTCGTGTGGGTGAGTTGGACGAGGAAATGGTGTTCGAGACCCGGACCGGCGAGACCATACTCCTGGGCGCCTCCACCTGGCGGGTCGAAGAGATCAGCCGGGACCGCGTGGTCGTATCGCCGGCACCCGGGGAGCCGGGCCGCTTACCCTTCTGGCGCGGCGAAGGGCCGGGCAGACCCATTGAACTGGGCCGCGCCATTGGCGCTTTCGTGCGTGAGCTTGCTGCACACCCGCCCTCCACCGCGCTGGATTATTTGCGCCGGGTCGCGCCGCTGGATCAATTCGCGGCGGAGAATTTGCTGGCATATGTAACCGAGCAGGTCGAGCACAACGGCTGTGTACCGTCTGATCGGGCGATCACGGTGGAGCGTTTCCGGGACGAACTGGGGGACTGGCGGGTTTGCATCTTGAGCCCATTCGGAGCCCGTATCCACGCGCCCTGGGCAATGGCAATCGAACAAGGGCTGGTGCAACGCAGCGGGTTCGAAGTTCAGGTGATGTACACCGACGACGGCATCGTACTCCGCTTTGCCGATGCCGAGACCCCACCTGGTCTGGACGCTTTGCTGCCCGAGCCCGAGGATCTCGAGGAACAGATCACCGAGCGCCTCGCGCAAACCGCCCTGTTTGCCGGCCTGTTTCGCGAGAACGCGGTGCGTTCATTGATTCTCACCCGAAAACGCCCGGGCGAGCGCAGCCCACTCTGGGCCCAACGCATACGCGCCCGCAACCTTCTGGCCACGGTTCAGCGCCACCCCAGCTTTCCGGTGGTTCTGGAAACCTATCGGCAGTGCCTGAGCGACGTGTTCGACCTGCCGGGTCTGAAAGCGCTGCTGGTGGATATTCGCAGTCGCCGGGTGCGGGTGCAGATGGTGGATACGGCCTCGGCCTCCCCATTCGCCCGTTCCCTGGTGTTCGCCTATGTGGCGGCATACATCTATGAGCAGGATGCGCCCCTGGCGGAACGGCGGGCCCAGGCGCTGACCCTGGATCGGGCGCTGCTCGGTGAGTTGCTGGGCCAGGCCCAGCTGAGGGAACTGATCGATCCTCAGGTGCTGGCCGAGTTGGAGGATGAACTCCAGTGCCGCGCACCGGATCGACGGGCCCGGGATATGGATGAGCTTCACGATCTACTGCGACGATTGGGTGATCTCAGTGAGGCCGAGGTGATGCTGCGCTCCGGCTCCCAGGCCAAGGACTGGCTGGCGACACTCGCCCAACGGAGGCGGGCGGTGGCGATGCGCTTTGCCAACGGTACCCGCTGGGTTGCGGCCGAGGACGCCGGCCTGTTTCGCGACGCTTTCGGGGTGATGCCCCCCTCCGGTCTGCCCAATCGATTTCTCGAGCCGGTCCCGGATGCCTTGGATCAGGTGCTGCGCCGTTTTGCACGCACACATGGGCCCTTCGAAACCCATGAGGTATCCAGCCGATACGGTTTTGCCAGCGATGCGCTTTTGACGCACTTAGGTAGCCTGGAACGAGGTGACGTCCTGGTCCGGGGTGAGATCCGTCCCGGTGGCTGTCATCCCGAGTGGTGCGACAAGGATGTTCTCAGGCGCCTCAAACGCCTGACCGTGGCCCGGCTGCGCAACCAGGTGGCGCCAGTAGAGGCCGCCACCCTCGGGCGTTTCCTGCCGAGCTGGCACGCTCTGGATCAACCCCGTGCCGGGCTGGACGGGCTGCGGGAGGCGTTGATCCAATTGGAGGGTCTGGCGCTACCCTGGTCCGTCCTGCAGCAGGTGTTGCTGCCTCGCCGGGTGAGCGGGTTCGAGCCAGCAATGTTGGACATGTTAGCGGCGACCGGTGAGGTGGTCTGGCTAGGGGTGGGTCCCCTGGGCGCGCGCGACGGTCGCGTCGCTGTCTATCGGCGCGAGCGTTTGCGTCTGCTGGTTGAATCACCGGAGCGTGAGTGGGAGAGCGCAAGCATTCAGCACACGCTGATCGAGCATCTGACCCAACGCGGCGCATCCTTTCTGAGCGATCTGCAGCAAGTGGTTTCAGTGACGCATCCTGGCACTCCGGGCGCCGAGTTCAGAGAAGCGCTTTGGGATCTGGTATGGGCGGGCCAGATCAGCAACGACACATTTCAACCGCTGCGGGGCCTTGCCGCCCCGACCCGTCGTGGCCGCACCGCCGGGCGTGGCGGCACCGCGCTGGCCGGTGGGCGCTGGTTTCTGTTGAATCAACTGGTGGACCCGTCCGTTTCCGCCACGGAGCGTCTGATGGCGCGTGCCGAGTGTCTGATGGAACGTTATGGCGTGGTCAGTCGTGAGGCGGCGCACAGCGAATCGGTGGTGGGTGGGTTCACCGGTCTGTATCAGGTCCTGAAGGCGATGGAAGACACCGGGCGGGTGCGCCGGGGCTATTTTGTCGAGGGATTGTCAGGGGCGCAGTTCGGCCACGCGGGTGTGATCGATCGCCTGCGCGCCTGCCGTCCGGATGACGCTGTTGCCCTTGGCGACTCGCACGACCTGATGGTGCTTGCCGCGGTGGATCCGGCCAATCCTTACGGTGCATTGCTGGCATGGCCGGAGACCGATCATCCGGCAGGCGTCCGACCAAAGCGGATGCCCGGTGCCTGGGTGTTTCTGGCGGACGGGTTGCCGGTGCTCTACGTGGCGCCCAACGGCCGTCAATTGCTGACGTTCCAGGGCGGCGATTGCGCCGCCCTGGAGCAGGCGTTGAATGCGCTGCGCGGCTTGCCCAGGAACGGGCGGCGTCTGCCGGTTATCGAGAAAGTGGATGGTCTGCCGGTGCTGGAATCACCGATGCTGGCCCGGTTGTTGGCGGCTGGATTCCGACGCGACTACCGCGGACTGGTTGCGGTTGAGACCGCCTACGGGCAAGTCGGGTAGGGCGATCGTGCCTGAGGGCGATACGCTGCATACGCTGGCCAGGGCCATGCGGCCAGGGTTGGAGGCCCAAACCGTCGAGCGGATGCGCTTGCGGGGCCAGTCGCCCGAATGGGGCCAAGCGCCTCGAGTCGAGCGTGTCTATGCCCACGGCAAGCATCTGTTCCTGGAGTTCAGTCACGGGCGGACGCTGCGCTGTCACCTGGGTATGCACGGGGACTGGCATCGGTACCCTGTCGGCGCGGTCTGGAAAAAACCCGCGAGACAGGCATCGGTGGTGATCGAAACCGCCCGGCAGGTTTACGTCTGCTTCAATGCCAAAGAGGCCGAGTGGATGCCCACCGACGGCATACGTCGGCGCACCCTGGCGGCGCGCATCGGGCCGGACCTGCTGGGGGCTGGCATCCGCTGGGACCGCTTGCAGCACCGGCTGCTGGCTTTCAGTGAGGGCCACACGCCGCTGTGCGATCTCTTGCTGGACCAGCGCATCGCCAGCGGCATTGGCAATGTGTACAAGTCCGAAATCCTGTTTCTCCATCACCGTCATCCTATGACTGTGCGCGGCCAGGTCGAGACCGGGGAGCTGGTGAACCTGTACCGAAGCGCCCGAAGCTTGCTGCAGAACAACTTGAGGGGCGGGCAACGTGTCACCCGCTTTGTCAGCGACGCGCGAGGGGGCTTGTGGGTGTATGGGCGGCGTCGAGAGCCCTGTTTCGTGTGCGGTGGGCCGATACGGAGTCAGGCAATGGGTCATCATTTGCGCCCGACCTACTGGTGTTCCGCGTGTCAGCCAGAGTGAACGACCGATCTTCGAAAAAAAATGCCCACCGTTTTACCGGTGGGCTGAAGCGTGTCTAGGAGTCAATCCGCGACCGATGCTGAAGACCGGTCAAGTATCGATATGGCCGCTGACGCCACAGTGCGATGTACGAATTATCTGATACAGAAGCGCGAATAATGCCATATTTGTTTACTGTATGAAATATATAGTATTTTTTTGTTTTCGCCCGTTTCCCCACGCCTTGTGGGGCCGGCCTGGAGGGACCAATTCGTCCGAAAGTGCCCCTGAGCGTCAGAATTTTCGTATACATAGGGTGGGGCATGGTGAAGGGTTGGTCATCGGGCGCCATGTTTCGAGAGAGCAGCAGGGAACCCGGGGACGGCTTTGCTTGCCCAAGCTGGCGGGATCCGAGTCCACCGACGATTGGGGCGGCATTCCGCTTGGCCCATCGTTGCCGGGAGTTGAAGGAGGATCGGGCCTATGCGGAATTTGATTCTGATTTTGCTGGCGATGGGTGTGGCGGCCGGTGTGTATCTCTACACCCATCCCGAGGACTGGAAGCGGGTTCGACGCGAACTTCCCTTTATTGGAAGTGACCATGTGACCCGGGCCTACAAATGGCGGGACGCGCAAGGGCGATGGCAGGTGACCGACGAACCGCCCACAGCGGGGCTTGCGTTCGAGGTGCTGGAGTTCTCGGATGATGTGAACGTTCTGCCGCTGCCACCCAAATTAGACGAACCCGCCCGCTGAAGTAATCGTTAGTTTTCTTTTGGCAAACCCATGGTAGGAGAACCAGCATGTTTGGATTGACCAGGAAATCCGAAGTCCCGGACGCGGGACAGGCTTTGCCCGGGCGGAACGAAGCGATGCCGGACCCGGCACCCCATTTCGTCAATGGCCGCTCGCTTCTGCCACCCTATCCCGATCAAATGGAACAGGCTGTTTTCGGGCTGGGTTGTTTCTGGGGCGCCGAGCGGCGGTTCTGGCAAACCGAGGGGGTGTGGGTGACGGCGGTTGGCTACGCCGGCGGGGCGACGCCCAATCCCAGTTATCGTGAGGTATGTTCCGGGCGCACGGGTCATACCGAGGCGGTCCATGTGGTGTTCGACCCTGGCGTGATCGACTATTCGACTTTGCTGCGGGTGTTCTGGGAGTCCCACAATCCCACCCAGGGCATGCGACAGGGCAACGACATAGGAACCCAATACCGATCCGCGATCTATACCTTTGGCGACGAACAGCTCAAGACCGCCGAAGCGTCGAGGGCGGCTTACCAATCGGAATTGACCAAAGCAGGCTACGGCGCAATCACCACCGAGGTCGCGCCGGCACCGGACTGGTTCTACGCCGAGGACTACCATCAGCAGTACCTGGCCAAGAACCCCGGCGGATACTGCGGCCTGGGCGGAACCGGTGTGACGTGCCCGGAAGGCCAGCTTGTTTGACGCCGGCGTCCAATCAAACGGACTTGTAAACGTAACCAAGGCGCAGGTGGCCGTATGTCGGTTGCGCTGACCGATCTGGTCGCCACCTCCACAGCGGTTGGACGGGAGCGGGGTCGGCTCAAAAAGCGCGCGACCCTGGCGTCTTTTCTTCGACCGCTGCCGCCCCAGGAGCTGGTCCTGGCGGTCAGCTACCTTTCCGGAGCGCTGCCTCAGGGTAAACTCGGCGTCGGTCCTGCTCTGATTCGGGAGATCTCGGAGGTAGAGGGTGCGCCGCATGCCAGCCTCAGCCTGGTTCAGGTCAATGACCGATTGGATGACTTTCACCGGATTGCGGGTGGTGGTTCCGCCACCCGCAGGCGATCGGAGTTGGGTGGCTTGTTCGCCCTGGCCACGCTTGAGGAACAGCGGTTCCTGAGTCGGTTGCTGCTGGGCGAGATTCGCCAGGGTGCGTTGGAGGGTGTGATGGTAGAGGCCATCGCCCTGGCGTATGACCTACCTACGGAGGCCGTTCACCGCGCCATCATGATCTCGGGCAATCTCTCCGCCGTGGCCGAGGCGGCGGCCACCCAGGGCGTTAGCGGCCTGGCAGCGTTCGCCCTGACGATTTTCACGCCGCTGCGTCCCATGTTGGCGAGTCCCGCCAACGACGTGGCCGGCACCCTTGAAGCCCTAGGCAGCGCCTTGCTGGAGTACAAAATGGACGGCGCTCGGGTGCAGGTGCATCGAGACGGTGAGCGGGTTCGTGTTTACACTCGCGCGCTGAACGACGTCACAGAGTCACTGCCGGACATTGTTCGCCAGGTTCGTTCGCTGCCCCTGCGTCGCGTCATCCTTGACGGCGAGTGCCTGGCGTTGCGGGCGGACGGTCGGCCGCAACCATTTCAGGTCACCATGCGGCGGTTTGGTCGCCGCCGCGATGCCGCGGCGCTCCAGGACACACACCCGCTGAGCGCGTTCTACTTCGATTGTCTCTATCTCGACGACGCCGCTTTAATCGATGAACCCATGTCGGTCCGTGCCGAGGCCCTGTCCGCGCTGGTATCCACCGCGGGCATGACGCCGCGTCTTGTTACGGATGATCCCGCCGACGCAAGCCGTTTCTTTGCAGCAGCCTGCGGCGCCGGCCACGAGGGTCTGATGGCCAAGCGTCTGGATTCGCGCTATCTGGCCGGCAGTCGCGGGGCGGACTGGTTGAAGCTCAAGTCGGCCCATGCGCTGGACCTTGTGGTGCTGGCAGCCGAATGGGGCAGCGGACGTCGGCTTGGCTGGCTGAGCAACTTGCATTTGGGCGCGCGGGACCCGGCTGGTGAGGGCTTCGTGATGCTGGGCAAGACCTTCAAGGGTATGACCGACCGCCTGCTGGCCTGGCAGACGGATGCCTTGCTGACGCGGCGAGTCAGCGAGGTGGACGGGGTGGTCTATGTGCGACCAGAACTGGTGGTCGAGATAGTCTTCAATGACATCCAGGCCAGCAGCCAGTACGGGGGCGGATTTGCGTTGCGCTTTGCAAGGGTCAAACGCTATCGCGAGGATAAATCCGCGGCCGAAGCCGATACCCTGGATACGGTGCGCGCCCTCTTTCAGGCCGCACACAATGCACCGGTCGATGCCGCCTGAGCGCTCATCCTGAAAGCGAGCCGCGCGGCGGGTAAGCCCCTCGACTCAAGGCTGAGATGGAACTGGCCCCCAAGTGGACTAGGATTTGAACAAAGGTGCAAAGGGTGCGGCAGTGATGCATGAGCCAAGGCGAGATGCCAGCTCGGTAATCGAGCCCAGGGGCGCCGTTCGGGTCCACGACGCGAACGCGGTCGGGCGGGACTGGGTGGTCGGAGACATCCACGGTTGCTTTTCGACCTTGGACCGCCTGCTGGCGGATGTGAACTTCGACCCAGCCCGTGACCGTATGTTCTCGGTGGGCGATCTGGTGGACCGCGGACCCGAAAGCCATCGTGTGACCGAATACCTGGCTCAGCCCTGGTTTTATGCCGTTCTGGGAAACCACGAGCAGTATTTGATCG
>JAHEDQ010000221.1 GCA_024641125.1 Candidatus Competibacteraceae bacterium
CGCACCTGGGGTAAAAACGCAACCGGGTTGCGCGCTTCTGTCCGTACCGCCTGCGGGGCGCATGCCGGCGCTTCGACTGTGGCGCGGCACAGCAGATTGCCCTATGTTTGCCTCAGGAGCTGTATTGGGAGTCACCCATATGTCCGCAACCGGTCTGAGTGCATTGAGTTCCGCTTCATCGGCTGAGTATGCTCAGCGGGTCGATCTTGCCTGTGCCTTTCGATGGGCGGTGCGGCTTAACCTGCACGAGGCGGTGGCGAATCATTTCTCCCTCGCCATGAACCCGAGCGGGTCGCGGTTTCTGATCAACCCCAATCAGCGTTACTTCGGCCGCATCAAGGCCAGTAATCTGTTGTTGGTGGACGCCGAAGACCCGGAGACCATGTCGCAACCGGGGGCGCCGGATCCCACCGCCTGGGGATTACATGGTGCCCTGCATCGTAATTGTCCCCACGCGCGCTGCGCTCTGCACGTTCATTCCATACACGCTACCGTCCTGGCCAGTCTGGCGGACAGCACGCTGCCGCCGGTGGATCAGAACTGCGCCATGTTTTTCCGCCGTCACGTTGTCGACGAAGGCTACTCGGGCCTTGCCTTTGAGGAAGAGGGGGAACGCTGCTCCAAATTGTTCGACGATCCCAAGGTCAAGGTGATGGTCATGGGCAACCATGGTGTCCTGGTGATCGGAGACAGCGTGGCCGATGCCTTCAACCGTCTGTTCTACTTCGAGCGTGCCGCCGAGACCTATGTCAAGGCGCTGTGGACCGGCAAGCCCCTGCGGGTATTGTCCGATGAGATTGCCGAGAAGACCGCGCGGGAAATTGAAGACTATCCCGGTCAGGCCGATCACTATTTTTCCGAGCTCAAGGCCATTCTCGATGAGGAGGAGCCGGACTACCGCGAGTGAGCATGTCGCCATACCGCCGAAGAATAGATGTCGTGCTCCGGGTTTTTGGATCCGCCCGTCGGCGGCTTGAGGAGAGTTGAATGAACAGGCTTAGCGCGTTCGGGCTGATTTTGATGACCCTGCTCAGCGCACAAATCGCATCGGCCGCCGGATTCTATTTGAGTGAGGTGGGTACGCCCGCCAGTCTCGGCACCGGTGGCGTGGCCAACCCCACCAACACCTGGGGGCCCGATGCCGCCTGGACCAACCCGGCGGGCATGACGGGGCTGAAGAATGCCGCCATGATTGCCGGTGTGCAGGTTGCGCTGCCAATGATCAAGTTCGACCCGGACATTGCCGAGGCCGGCGGCAAGGACGGCGGCCAGGCCGGGGACGTTGCCGGCATTCCCAGCTTTTTTTATGCAACCCCGCTGTCCAATGATTTCAGCTTCGGATTCGCCGTTACCGCGCCCTTGGGCGGGGGCCTGAACTACGGCGACGACTTCGTTGGCCGCTATCAACTCCAGGACGTATCGCTTCAAGGTGTCGGATTCACGCCCTCCGTGGGTTATCGGGTAAACGATCGTCTGTCCATAGGTGGCGGTGTTTCGGTCATCTACACCACTCTGGAGCAAAGCATCGCCCTGCGTCAGCCGGGTCGGCCCGATGGCAAGATCAAGATCAAGGACATGAGTGACGTTGGCCTGCAGGCCTTGCTGGGGCTGACCTATGCGCTTACGGATCGGGCGCTGCTGGGCCTGGTGTATCGCAGCCAGACCAATACCGAGCTTTCCGGTAATGTCAAGTTCGACAAGACGCCGTTGAGCGCACTCGGAACCCGGTCCCTGGACATCGACTGGACCAACCCTCAATGGGCCGAGCTTGGGCTGCGCTATGCGCTGACCGACGCCACCACGCTTTTCTTCAATGCGGGTTGGCAGCAGTGGTCCAAATTCAGCGAGAACTCAATGAAATTCCAGAACGGGGCGGTGGTGAAATCGGACCGCAACTGGGATGACACCTGGCATGCCGGAGTGGCGGCCGCCCATCAGCGGGGCAACAGTACCTGGTCGCTCGGGGTGTCGTACGACAGCTCACCGGTCAAGGATCGGGACCGCACTTTTGACTTCCCGGTCGACGAAACCTGGAAGCTGTCGGCTTCCTACACGGTTGAACACAAAGACGGCTTGAATTTCTCGTTGGGTTCGTCGCTGTTGATGGTGGGGGACGCATCCATCGACCAGACGGCCCAGGGGGTACGAGTGACTGGTGACTACAAGTCGAACCTGCTTTGGCTGGTCGGAGGGAGCCTGCGCTACGATTTTTAGTGACCCCTTCTATCAAGGTGTAGCGATTCAGGGCATCCCAAATGCGGCTGGCAAATGCGGCTGGGCGGCGTACCTGGGACGCCACACTCTCCAGAAATGCCAGTGTGTTCCGGCCTGGAGCTGGATGTATCTGGGGTGGCGGGCTACCATCCCGTGACTGCCTGACTTAGAAACGGCAGTCCATTCCCTCGTCGGGAATGCGGATGCATAACATAGCCGCTACCGGGGTGTTCAGCTCGCCCCCGGTGGCGATCAACGATCTCAGAGCAGCCAGTCGTTCAGGCTGATGCCCACACCGATGGTGGTGTTCTGCCTATTGTAGTCGATCAGCGTCTCACCGTAGCCGTTGAATACCTGCACATAGCCACGAAAGTGGTCGTAATGCGGAATCGGGAAAGACCAGGATACCTCCGTCGTGCCCTTGCTGAAGCCGGACTCCAGGTGGTTGCGGAGCTGGGTTGTGATTTCGTGGCCCTTGGTGGTGTACGTCCAACCGATCTCGCCGAAGCCCATGTAATCGTTGATGTCAGGATTGTCGTCGTCGCTGTCTTTCTCAGGTAACCGGTACCAGGGCTTTATCCACAGCGCCTGGTTTTCTTTCTCGAAAATAAACTGGGCGTATACACGGTTCCAGCTGCGGGACAGGTTACCGCCACGACCGTTGGACTGGTGGACGAATCCGGCGTGATTGACCACATTCCGCCATCCCAGAATCTTGCCATCATTGAGGAAACTGATCCAGGCCTCGGGTTCGTGGTTGGTGTCGCGAAACGGCGCCGAATCATTATTGTAGACCTGCCAGAAGGACCGGTTGGTGTAGGCCGCCATAATGTCCGCCCGGCCGTTGAACAGGCCCACAGCCACAGGGAACTTCAAGCTGACCTGAAACTTCGCTTCGGTGTGATCGATGCTGACTTTCTCGTCGAACTGTTCCTCAAAGGGTTCCGGGTAGACGTTTTTGCTGTAGGCGGCAAACAGGAGATAATTGGGCTTGTGGGCGGTGAGGCCAAAGGGATTGTCGCGAATCGCCAGCTCCGATCCGACCCGGCGTTCCAGAGCCGTCGGCGGCACCACCGCCTGTTCGTCCTTCGGAATGCTCTCCGGACGAACCGAGCTATCGCGTTTGGCGATCGCTTCCTGCCCCAACTGTCCCGCCTCCTCGGCCAGGCTGTACGCGCATTGCTGACGCAAGGTGCTGATGGTGGTGTGGCCCGGCGCAAGGGCCAGCTGCTGCATCAGGCAGGTTTGCATCTCAGTGCTGGTCTGGGCCTGCGCCGGGGTTGCGCCCAGGGGGAGTGTGATCAGGGCGGCAAGTGCCGTCAAAAACCATGATGATCGTTTGCGAATCGTACCTGCGGCGCGGGTCGGCTGCATCGGGCCTGGCGTATGGGCGCTGGTCATGTGTATTTGCTCGTCGATGTGGGTGCGAAAAGTCCGGTGCGTTGCCCTGTTGCTTCGATCGGGCCGCTAAGATGCGGCGCATAATAAACCATCACCACGGGCGTGCGGAAGGCCAAAGCGGCCGGGTTACATCAGATCCAGCGCGTGGCGTTTCAGATCATCCAGACTGATCTGTTCCAGGGCGGCGCTGTGGGTGGCGGTCAGGCGCACCGGCGGCGCCACACCGGCTTCGAGCGCTTCGCGCCAGCGACCCGCGCACAAACACCAGCAGTCGCCGGATTTCAGGCCCGGAAAGCCGTACTCCGGCACCGGTGTCATCAGATCATTGCCGCGGTCGCGGCTGAACGTGAGAAACGCCAGCGACACCGAGGCGCAGACCACATGGCGGCCCAGGTCATCCGGCCCGGTCCGGCATTGCCCGTCCCGATAAAAGCCCGTCGCCGGGGACTCACAGCAGGGTTGGAGTGGCTCCCCGAGTACGTTCAGGTCTGTCATGGTGATGGATTCCTCCAGGTGGCAATCATGTACTGGAAATGTTCTCACGATCAGCCCGGCAGCTGGCGAGGACGCATCACCCGCAGCAACTGCCCGCTTCCCCGAACCAGCGGTGCGTCCGGAGGATCGAACCGGATATGGGCCACCGTGCCGGTGGGCACCGCCTTGCCACCCTCGTCCACCGGTACTTCGGCGCCGGTCAATTCCCGTATCAGCAGTTCCGTACCCGGGTTGTGCCCCACCATCAGGACGGTCCGCGCGGCCGTATCGGTTTCGCCAAGCACCGTTAGGAGTTCGCCCGGCGGCGCTTCGTAGATGCGGGACTCCCACACAATCCTGTCGGCCTCAAGGCCCCATTCGGCACACACGCGCACCACCGTTTGCCGGGTCCGTTCCGCGGGCGAGCATAGAATGACATCAGGTCGGGGCAGTGCGCTCCGCATCCAGCGCGCCATGTCGCTGGCATTTCGAAGACCGCGCTCGTTCAGGGGCCGGCCGAAGTCGGCGCGTGCGCCAGAGTGCCAGTCCGACTTGGCATGGCGCATCAGTAACAGATCCTGCATTTGGCAGTGCTCGGTTGGAGAGATCCGGATCCGAGTGCGCTTGAGCGCACGAAGACATGGTCGTCGAGTCTGTTTCCTTTAAACCCAAATTTCACGCAAAAGTCTACCGCGGAGAGCTTCGCTCGGTCTGCAGCCCATCGTCTACCACAGATCAGAAAACCTGTCCGTTCAGGCGGCCGGCGTTTTTCGGTCTGCTGAATCTACTTCGGTTTCCATGGCGGGCATGGGAACGGACTGCGACAGCGTGGATATCTCTTCCAAGTGCCGTGCGTACTCGGGTGCATCCGGCCTGGCGTAGTTGAAGTTCTTGAACAGCCCGGTCAGGCGGGTGAAGTAGTCCCGCGCCGCCTCCTTGTCGTCGAATACGTAATCCCGCTCGACCAGGTCGGTGACCAGATTGAAAGTCAGTTTCTGGCGTTCCAGCGACGCCGACGAATCCACGGCGTCGAAGGCATCCTGTTGCAGATAGACCATGTCCAGGAACAGCGATTTCTGATAGGTGATGAAGTCGTCCATGGTGACGCCCTCTTCGCCGGTGACCTGCATCATCTGCAGCACGGCATCTCCCCGGCCCAGCAAATCGATCATACGTCCGACCTTGGCCACCCATCCGGCTTCCACGTTGTGTTCGTACCAGTCCCCGATCTGATCCAGATACCGGGACCAGGACAACAGCGGGTCCACCGCCGGGTAAAAGCGTTTGTATGCCCTTTCCGCGCTCAGGCCGAGAAATGTCTTGACGGTCGACAGCGTTGACTGGGTGACCGGTTCCTCGAAATTGCCGCCGGCCGGCGACACGGTGCCGATCATAGTCAGGCTGCCGATGCTGCCGTCGTTGGTCCGGATCACGCCGGCGCGTTCGTAAACCCCCTTGATCGACGAGTCCAGGTAGGCAGGAAATGCCTCTTCCCCGGGAATCTCCTCCAACCTGCCCGAGGTCTCGCGCATGGCCTGGGCCCAGCGCGAGGTTGAATCGGCAATCAACAGCACGTTGTAGCCCATTTGCCGATAGTACTCGCCCAGCGTGATGCCGGTGTTTATCGAAGCCTCCCGAGCGGCCACCGGCATCGATGATGTGTTGCAGATGATGATGGTGCGGTCCATCAGCGAGCCACCGGATTTGGGGTCGCTCAGCTGTGGAAACTCAGTGATGGTTTCCACCACTTCCCCGGCCCGCTCGCCGCAGGCCACCACCAGCACGATGTCCACGTCGGAAAATCGTGAGATCAAATGCTGCAACACCGTTTTGCCGGCGCCGAACGGCCCGGGGATGCAGCCGGTACCGCCCCGGGCGATGGGGAAAAACGTGTCGATCAGACGCTGGGTGGTGATCATGGGCTCGGTGGGGTAGAGGCGTTCCGAGCGGCGCTTGCGCAGAAGTACAGAGGGCAGGGGGCGTCGCACCGGCCAATACTGAACCAGCGTCAGCTCGCGTTCTTCGTCACGTGGATTTTTGATTCGCACCACCGGGGTGTCGATGGTGAAGCTGCCTTCCTGAATCCAGGTGACGGTGACCTCATCCACCTCGCCGAACGGCACCATGATCTTGTGCGGGAATCGCCCTTCCTGAACCGTACCCAGGGTGTCGCCGCCCCGCAGGCGTGCGCCGACCTTCACCGACGGGACGAATCGCCATTTCTTGTTCATGTCCAGCGCCGTCGCGTCTGCTCCGCGGGGCAGAAAATTGCCGTAGCGATTGGCAATTTCCGCCAGCGGGTTCTGAAGGCCGTCGAACACCTGTCCCAGTAATCCGGGCCCCAGGGCCACGGACAGCATCTGCCCGGATTGCTCCACCGGATCGCCGATACCGACACCTGCCGTGCTCTCGAACACCTGGGCATCCGCCGTACGCCCGCGCACCCGGAGCACCTCGGCCTGCAGTCGCTCCAAGCGGCCTGCGCTGCGCTCCGGCGTTTGTGGGCAGACGTACACCACCTCGTTCTTCACCAGGTTGGTGGTCTTGCCGTTTGTCGTCACCGATTCAATGGTGACGATGTCGTCCTGTACTGTGACGACCCGGGCCGTTGCTGAAGATGTCTTGTCGCCCATAGTCATGCCATGTCCTCAGTGGAACAACTGTTCGGTCTGGGTTTGGAGTGCGTCGGTAATAAGCGTATCGAATCTCAGGGCCGCCGCTTCGGCATCGTAGCCGGTCCAGCGCGCGATCAGACTCCAGCGCATCGAGTAGATGACCACCGCGGCAAAGTCGAAATAGTGGCCCAGGGCGTGCCGGTTGAGATCCGTCCAGGCCGTGTCCAGAAGCAGTCGCTCCAAGCCCAGCGAGTCGCCCTGCTGGAGCAGCCTGTTCGCTTCCTGCCCCCAGCGAAACACGCGTTCGAGTCGAAACACCGGATCGCCCCAGTTGCGCCGGATATGGTTGACCCAGCGCCCGTAGCCCCAGAGCTCCCGCTCCCCCGGGGCTGCGGCGCCGGCATGCCGTCGCCGCATGGCGGTGACCAGGGTGCGCATTTCCAGGCGCTCTCGGACGATGTCCTGAAGGAACGGCCGATCCAATTGCCGCACCAGCCCTTGCGCGCGCTTCACAATGTCCGAGTCGGAATCTTCCGCCGGTTGCCGGTGCCACTCGAGGACATTGGCGGCCAGTTCCAGTTGCTGGGCGTCTTCCGGCGTCAGCATCAGCTGCAGCCGCTGGCGCAGACGGATTCGGGAAAGGGGTGTTTGCTTGGCCGCGAACA
>JAHEDQ010000222.1 GCA_024641125.1 Candidatus Competibacteraceae bacterium
GACCAATCGCATCAAGGCATTGGTGTTGCTCGCCGCGAACTGTGCGGCAGATGGAGTTGCTGAGGGTGTTGCAGGCCGATCCAAAGCCGTTCAATATCATCTGAAGATTTCGCGGATCAGCTAGTTTTCCTCCCAGCATTTACACCGAATCTAGTTCTACTCGGGCAACATCAGAAATTCTTCTGGAGTTGGAATGCTGTACAAGCGACATGTCGAAACATTCGACCAAAGAGGGCGGCTATAATAGTCGTTCAGCAGGCCACGCAAAATCATCTGGAGTTGCGCTCACGAATCACCAGTGTTTCGCCTCAGCTGGGCTGGGGGGCGGCATCGACGGTAATCACAAACCCCGCTGTTGCGGGTGACATGTGAGCATGCAGCCTCCTCGACCGGTTAAACTCACTGTGAGCGACCGAGGAAGCCGTTCAAACTCAGTGACTTACCGAGCATGTATGGCTGGGGGACTAGGATTCGAACCTAGATTAGCGGAGTCAGAGTCCGCTGTCCTGCCATTAGACGATCCCCCAAGGGACCCATCCGAAGGTTAGCGCTTCGAATACTGAGTGGCGCGACGTGCTTTACGCAGACCCACTTTCTTGCGCTCTACTTCGCGTGCGTCACGGGTGACGAACCCGGCCTTGCGCAATGCGGGTCGCAGGGTTTCGTCGTACTCCATCAGGGCCCGGGTGATGCCGTGCCGGATCGCGCCAGCCTGCCCGGTCATGCCCCCACCCTGCACGGTCACGTA
The DNA here is from genome assembly GCA_024641125.1 of Candidatus Competibacteraceae bacterium. GTDB lineage: Bacteria > Pseudomonadota > Gammaproteobacteria > Competibacterales > JAHEDQ01 > JAHEDQ01. Next base: position 749 of record JAHEDQ010000222.1, read on the forward strand.
GACATCGACACGATCGCCCATTTCCAACAGTTCGAGCGCTTGGCGTGCCACCATGCGGCTGGTCTCGCGGCCGAAGTATTGATCCAGCGGCACCTTGTTTACGATGAAGTTACCGCTCCCTGGTCGCACAAAAACGCGAGCCGTGGAGGTCTTGCGACGTCCGGTGCCATAGTTCTGGGTCACAGCCATGCTTCGATATCCGTCTGAATTGTAAGCTTAAAGTGCCGTTGATTGAGCTAAAAGTCCAGCACCTGCGGTTGCTGCGCCTGATGCGGATGATCGGGACCAGCGAAAACCTTAAGTTTTTTGCCCATCTCCCTGCCCAGGGCGTTCTTGGGCAGCATGCCTTTGACCGCGATCTGCAGTACCCGGTCCGGCGATTGCGCCAGCATTTCGGACAAGCTGGCGGACTTCATATTGCCGATATAGCCGGTGTGGCGATAGTACATCTTGTCGGCCATCTTGTTGCCGGTGGCGCGAATCTTTTCCGCATTCACCACAACAATATAATCACCGGTGTCCACGTGGGGGGTGAACTCGGGTTTGTGCTTACCACGCAGGCGGCGTGCAATCTCAGAGGCCAGACGACCAAGCGTCTTGCCACTGGCGTCGACCAGAAACCAGTCGCGCTTCACCTCGGCCGGCTTCGCGCTGAACGTTTTCATAACAGTAGGTGCTCCGAAACCATCGCGGTTTGAGGAAGGCGCCGGATGTTACAGCAGTCCACCGGCCGCTGCAATAGCGACCCGGGGCGACCACAGGCCGTTGTTTGAGGCACCGCAACGGGCGCACTCGGGAACCTGGAATTCCCCACGTCGACAGGCTGCATCGAGACCCCGGACTGGCGTACCATAGAGCGGGTGTCAAACATTCCGAGCAGGAGGTCATCGCCGTGTCCGCTGTTTCTCTTCCAGATCGCGTCGTTATCGGCCTCGACCAGGCTTTGCGCACCGTTTATGGGCGCCCGCCCTCGGCCGGGCGCCCCAATCCTGCGGACAGCCAGGACGAAGCGGACCTGAGTGAGGAGGAACGCGTCCGAGCGTCGCGGCTGATGCGGATCAATCACACCGGGGAGATCTGTGCTCAGGCTTTGTACCAGGGTCAGGCGGCCACGGCGAAATTGAACTCGGTGCGCGGACAGATGGAACGGGCCGCGGATGAGGAGAACGATCACCTGGCCTGGTGCCAGCAACGCATAGACGAGCTGGGCAGCCACACCAGCCTGCTCAATCCTGTGTTCTACGCCGGATCATTTGCCATCGGGGCACTGGCCGGCGCGGCGGGTGACAGATGGAGCCTGGGTTTTGTGGCGGAAACCGAGAAACAGGTGGTTGAACACCTGGACAAGCATCTGGAACGCCTGCCGGGCAAAGACACGCGGAGCCGCGCCGTACTTCGGCAGATGAAACGCGACGAGGGGCGCCACGCCACCACGGCTTTGGAGGCGGGGGGAGCCCGTCTGCCGCTGCCGATCCGGCTGGCCATGAAAGCCACCTCCAAAATCATGACCCGAACCAGCTACTGGGTCTGACCCACCGGGCCAGAATGCCGGCACAGGGAAACCCCGAAGACGCAGCGAGGCGCCTGAACCGATCAGGCGCCTCGCTGATTCTGGCTGTAGAAAATTTCCTCCATCTCGCGCCGCAGTCGGCGCTCGATGTCCCGCTGCGTCCTTAACGGAAGCTCGTCCTTGTCCACGGCGAACAGATAGTCGTCCAGATCAAACTGGTTAAGCATCATCTTGGTGTGGAACAGGTTTTCCTGATATACGTTCACGTCCATCATCTGATAGCGACGGCGCGCGTCTCGGGAAACATGCTGCTGAATCGAATCCATCTTGTGGTCCATGAAGTGCTTCCTGCCACGGGTATCCCGGGTAAAGCCCCTCACGCGGTAGTCGACGATCACAATATCCGACTCGAAACTGTCGATGAGGTGGTTCAGGGCTTTCAGGGGTGAAATCTCACCGCAGGTAGATACGTCAATGTCCGCGCGAAACGTGGACAGGCCGCCGGTGGGATGACTCTCAGGGTAGGTGTGCACCGTGATATGGCTCTTATCCAGGTGCACCACCGTGTCGACGGGTGCAGGGAGGTCCGTGCCCATCTGCAGCGGCCCTTCGGCAATCAGCATCGCCACACTGGCGCCTTGGGGCAGGTAATCCTGCCGCGCCACGTTGAGCACGGTAGCCCCGATGATGTCCGAGACCTGAATCAGAATCTCGGTCAAGCGTTCGGCGTTGTACGCCTCGTGGATATAGTGGATGTACTCGTCGCGCTGGGCGTCGGTCTGAGTATAGCAGATATCATAGATGTTGAAGCTGAGGGACTTGGTCAGGTTGTTGAAGCCGTGCAGTTCGAGCTTGGGAATGGGTGTCGGTCTGGCCACGGCTCAATGTACCTGTGAAGTCTGATGAGTCCTCAGGAACTCTCGGTGATCTCAAAATCGTGGGTAATGCGCGCCGTTTTACCGAGCATGATCGAGGCTGAGCAGTATTTTTCCGCCGACAGGGAGACCGCGCGGGCCACGTGCTTGTCGGACAGGCCCTTGCCGCTGACCGCGAAGTGCACGTGTATGGCGGTAAACACCTTAGGCTCGGATTCGGCCCGCTGGGCGGACAGTTCCACCACACAGTCGTTTACCGGCTGACGGGCCTTGCGCAGTATCGACATCACGTCGAAGGCGGTGCAGCCCCCCATGCCCATGAGCAACATTTCCATCGGCCTTGGCCCCAGATTGCGGCCGCCGTGGTCGGGGGCGCCGTCCATCAGCACGGCGTGGCCGCTGCCGGATTCGGCCAGAAAGCTGGCCTGCTCCACCCATTTGATCCGGGTCCGCATAGAATCAATCCTCCGGGGCAAACAGTTCTGATAGCTTGCGTCCGGGAGAGGGCGCCCGCATGAAAACCTCCCCCACCAAAAAGGCATCAACGCCGTGGAGGCGCATCCGGGCCACGTCGCCCCGGGTATGGATACCGCTCTCGGTAACCACCCGGGTCCCCGCCGGTATCCTGTCAAGCAGATCCAGGGTGGTGCTGAGGCTCACGTCGAAGGTCCGCAGATTCCGGTTGTTGATGCCAACCATGGGCAGTCCCAGCGCCAGCGCCCTGCTTAATTCCTCCGCATCGTGCGCCTCAACCAGCACATCCATGCCAAGGTGGGTGGCCAGATCGGCCAGCTCCCGCAATGTGGCGTCGCCCAGGGCCGCCACGATCAGCAGGATGCAGTCGGCGCCAATGGCCCGGGCCTCGTAGACCTGATAGGGGTCCACGGTAAAGTCTTTGCGCAGGACCGGCAACTCACTGACCCGACCACATTGGCGCACATAGTCGTCGTCGCCCTGGAAAAAATCCCGGTCGGTCAGAACGGACAGACAGGCCGCGCCATGCTGAGCGTAGTCGCGGGCAATTTCGGCGGGATCGAAGGGATCTCGTAGCAGCCCCTTGCTGGGCGAAGCGCGCTTGATCTCGGCGATCACCGCCGGCTGACCTTGGGCGACACGCCGATCCAATGCCTCGGCGAAACCCCGGGTGGGCTCACAGCCATCCAGCCGCGCGGCGAGTTCCCTGAGACTGCAGCGGGACGCACGCTCGGTTACTTCCTCGACCTTCCGGCCAAGAATTTTCTTCAGGATGTCAGGCACCTGACGCATATTTGCCCCGTCTCCGGCTGGCTCAAGCTGGGCGGAGTCTACAGACGGCGGGACAATTCCACCAGCGCCCGCAGCTTGTCACGGGCAGCGCCGCTGCGTAACGCATCTGTGGCCCGCTCAACGCCATCGGCCAGACTGTGCGCGACGCCGGAAACATAGATGGCGGCGCCGGCATTCATGCGTACGATGTCACGGGCGGCGCCGGGCCGGTCATCCAACACCGACTCGATCTTGGCCAGGCTCTCGGCCGCGTCGCTCACCCGAAGCTGGGCCAGAGGCCCTGACTGGATGCCGAACGATTCGGGCTCAATCCGGTAACTGTCGATACGACCTTGTTTGAGTTCCGCCACCTGGGTCGGCTCGGCAATGCTGATCTCGTCGAGCCCGTCTTCCGAATGCACCACCATAACGTGCTCCGAACCGAGCAATTTGAGCACTTCCGCCACCGGCACGAGCCAGTAAGGGTCAAACACCCCCATTACCTGGCGCTTGACCCCGGCGGGATTGGTCAGTGGCCCGAGCAGATTGAACAGGGTGCGGGAGGCGAGTTCACGCCGTGGGCCAATGGCATGTTTCATGGCGCTGTGGTGAGCGGGCGCAAACATGAAGCCGAGCCCCAGTTCACGGATGCATTGCCCCACCTGCTCCGGGTTCAGGTCCAGCCGCACTCCGGCCGCCTCAAGTACATCGGCACTGCCGGACTTGCTGGATACGGAGCGGTTGCCGTGCTTTGCCACCTGGGCCCCGGCCGCCGCCGCCACAATGGCGCTGGCGGTGGACACATTGAAAATCCCTGCCGAGTCGCCCCCGGTTCCGCAAGTATCGACCAAGTGTTCGCCGCTTACGGCGACGCCGCTGGCCATTTCCCGCATTACCCCGGCCGCTGCCGCCAGCTCCTCGGCCGTCTCGCCTTTCATGCGCATGGCCACCAGAAAACCGCCGATCTGCGCCGGCGTCGCCCCACCCGTCATGATGGTGCGCATGACAGCGGCCATGTCGTCTCCGGACAGGTTGCGGTTTTGCATGGCCTCGGCCAGGGCATTCTGTATGTCCATCAATCGGATTCCTATTCACATGGACGGCATCTGGCGGCCGGTAGCCGCAGCCCGTCTTACCGGCGCAGGCCGCTATGGCTGGCCGATCGGCCAGCCGCACCTTGAGGGCGCCTCTGATCTATTTGTGAACGTGCATCTTGGGACTGAAATACACAGCTTCAGCGTTGCAAATCTTGGTAATAGAATAACGATTCTCCGCAATCTGCGCATTCAAGCTGCACATTTCACCGCCCAATCTGCCTCGTACAGAATGGATCAGAGGTCCCGAAGCGTATCTGAACTCGGGTCTAGGATTCAGCGTCCAGCGCCGCCTGGATGGCCTTGCTCAAATCCCCCTCCATGTCCTCCATGACAACCTTCTGTCCGTTGACATAGACCGTGGGGGTGGAACTCAGTCCCAACCGGCGCGCTTCGGCCTCTGCCTGCGCAACCTTGGCACGCACCGCGTCCTCTTCAAAACAGGTCTTGAACTCGGCCTCGTCCAGACCAAGGCTCTTGGCCAGAGTGAAAGGCGCGTTTTCATCCAGCATCGCTTGACGGTTAAAAGCCAGATCGTGATATTGCCAGAATTTACCCTGGCGATCGGCGCACACCGCGCCCCAGGCGACCACCCGTGAGATGCCCGACGGATTGATAGGAAAATCCATGAACACCACCCGCATCTGATCACCAAACTGGCCACTTAGCTTGTCCAGCACGGCAGAGGCCCGCTTACAGTGGGGGCACTGAAAATCCGCGAACTCGACCACCGTCACCGGCGCATCGGCCGGGCCCTTGCTGGGATATCCGTCGGTCGCGATCTCCACCCACGGCGCTTCCGGCGGACGCAGCATGATTTCGTACTCGTCAGATGCTTTGATAGACGTCACCAGGGCGCTTTTCTGGGCGCCCTCGATCTGCTGCATCAACATCTGGCTGATCTGCCCTTTGACCTGTTCGTAGGGGTAGGGAATCCGTTCTTTGTTGCGGTCATAGAACACCCGGATCTGCTGCTCTGTGGGCGGGGAAACTGGCAATAGCTCCGCCCGAGTCGCCTCAAGGCTAAGACCGCGTTCGTCCGCGGTCTGTTTCAGGTAGATCTCCACCAGGGCATTGTCGAGCAGCTGCTGGTGTTGGTTGTAATAATCCATGTCCAGATCGAACAGCGCCTGGCGAACCTCGGGGGACAGGTCGTCTGCACTGTAGTCGAAGCCCTTGTAGCGAAACAAAGTATCGTCTTCGGTCCAGGCAGATACCGGCGTCAGCAGGGCCGCCACCACCATGGCCGAGAGCAGTCCTCGCAGACCTATGAATCTCATATGTATTCCTCGCTACGCTGTTGACGCGTTCAGAAAATTCCGGAGCAGGTCATGTCCATGCTCACTCAAAATGGACTCCGGGTGGAACTGGACGCCCTCCACCGGCAACGCACGATGACGCACACCCATGATCTCTCCACTGCCCCCAGCCGGGTCCTCGGTCCAGGCTGTAACTTCGAGGCAATCGGGAAGCGCGGCCCGCTCGATCACCAGGGAATGATAGCGTGTGGCCAGGAACGGTTCAGGTAAGCCATGAAGCACACCGGCATCTCCATGATGGATCAAGGAGCGTTTGCCGTGCATGACTTCAGCGGCGCGCACCACCCGCCCGCCGAAGGCTTGGCCGATGCTTTGATGGCCAAGACACACCCCCAGTATGGGTATGCGCCCGGCAAATCGTTTGATTGCCTCCACCGAAACCCCGGCTTCGCTGGGGGTACAGGGCCCGGGTGAAACAACGATGTAATCGGGCGCCAGCGTTTCGATTTGATCCAGCGTGATCTCGTCATTACGGACCACCCGGACATCGGCGCCGAGCTCGCCCAGATACTGGACCAGATTAAAGGTGAAGGAGTCATAATTATCGATCATCAGCAGCAT
>JAHEDQ010000223.1 GCA_024641125.1 Candidatus Competibacteraceae bacterium
CCGCCGAAAAACCGGACGGTGATGCGCGAACCGGTAGTACCGTAGGTTTCGCGGCGCCGCAGGGCATCGAACAGGGCTTCGCGGGTGTTTTCGCTCGCCCAGACCGCGGCGTAGCCCGATGACACCTGCTCCCAGCCTTCGATTCTGCCCGCCTCGGACTGGCGGTGCGGCTTGGCGTACCGACCGGGTGAGGGCTCTGCGCCCGGATGCTTGCCGAAGAAATTATTCTCCTCCGCGGTTGACAGCGAAGTGTGTGAATCGGTGCTGGCGATGATGCCGAACTGGAAGGGGTTGGCCCCCAACTGCCCATCCTTGGCCAGGCCGCGTTTCAGCGCCTCCCGGGCGTACTCATACTGCAGCATATCTTCTGTTTTGGCGGCACTCAGGTCCAGGTTGCCGACATCCCAGGTCTCGTAGTCAGCGAATTCGTCGTTGGGCGACAGGAAGGGGTGCGCCTCACCGTCGCCCTTGATCTGGCTGATCTCTATCAGGGGTTCCCAGCGGCTGCGGCGCCGGGCGTAATCCGCATCCAGGGGGCCCCCGTCGAGCGTGGAGTCGGCGAACATCATGCCGTTGCTCAGGTTGGCGTTGTGGGGAATGGCCAGTGCGGCGCCGCCCGTCGTTTCCTCGTACTTTGCCAGGTAGGCCCACAGGTCCTCCGGGTCGGCGCTGTCTTCCAGTGTGTAGGGCAGCAGTTTGCCGGCGCGGTCCGCGCCGTCCCGCAGGATCACGACGCGGTGCAGGTTGTTGCCCTCCACCAGGGAGGTCCATTCGTAACCGATCAGCGCCGTGAACCGGCCGGGCTCATTGAAGCGCTCCGCGGCGACGATATTGGCATTCCATACCGGTGTCATCAGACCGGGGTCGTTGCTCGCCCAGGGCAGGGTATCCTGGGCAAACGCGGAGATCACTTCTTTCGCCACCACAGGGCCTTTGCCCTCGGCCAGCAGATCGTGCCAGCGACGGCCGAGTTCCTGTGCCATGAGTTCTGGATGACCCTGCTGCAGCATCCCGAAGAATCCCATGCCATCGGAGTGGTCCGCCACCACCAGGAAGTCGAGAGGGGTGCGCAGCCTGGCCTGCAGGCCGGTGGAGGAGGTGACCTCTTCGCCGCGGGCAAAGCGGTAGGCCTGTTCGAGCCCCAGCCGGTTGCCGCGAGCCGCGGCGTCCGTGGATGCGGACGTGTGCAGGTGGGTATCACCCCAGAAGACGCGGGTCATCGGTTCCCGATCCGCATAAGGCGAGTAGCCGGCCATTACCGGAGCGCTGCCGAGAGCCAGCATCGCAAGGATCCGCAGGACCATTGGCAGACCCGATTTTTTCCGATCACGCATTATCATTCTTCTCCAGGTTTTTTGGCGATAGCCGGAACAGGTAGTGCCAGTGTAGTTCATCGCCACAGCTTGTGGTGCGGCGTTTGTGGGTGTCGCCGAATCTGATCTCCAGCTCGCCGGAGGTTAAGCCGGGTCGGCAATTTAGGCTATGCTGTCCAGTCTCGGGGAGGTCTGTTCCCGGAGTCTCAATAACAGTCTGGGAGCGACGACATGGGTCGACACTATACCAAAGCACTGTTCTGCCTCTGGGTGGTGGCGGCGGTCAAGGGTGCTCTCGCCTACTCGCCCTACGCCGGGGAAGACGTACCGCGGCATGTTTTCTGGGGCGACACCCACCTGCACTCCAACCTCTCCACCGATGCCTTTGTCTTCGGCGTCACCCTGGGACCGGAGGAAGCCTTCCGCTTTGCCTCGGGAGAACAGGTGGAGAGTTCCCGTGGCGGACCGGCTCGTCTGACCCGGCCGCTGGATTTTGTCGTGTTGGCCGACCATGCGGAATCCCTGGGCATGATGAACCTGGTCCGTACCGGTGATGAGCGCGTGATGGGCAATGAGCAACTGGCCGGTTGGCACCGCACGTTCACCCGGGGTTCCGCCGAGGAGGTGATGGCACTGCGGCGACAATTCCTGGACCGAAAGGCGCGCAAGAAGGCGTTCAGTCTGCTCGAGTCCCTCAGTACGCCTGAGCTGGTCGCGGACATCTGGGGGCAGACTCTGGCCGTCGCCGAGCGCCACAACCGCCCCGGTGTATTCACCACGCTGCTGGGCTACGAGTGGACCTCGGCCCCGGGCGGGAGCAACCTGCACCGCGTGGTGATCTTTCGCGATGGCCCCGACGCCGTGGGCCAGCTGGCGCCCCTGTCCTCGACCCGGGGTGACGACCCCCTGCAGCTGTGGGCACACCTGGCACTCTACGAGGAGCAGACCGGCGGACAAGTGCTGGCCATTCCCCACAACGGCAACCTGAGCAACGGCCTGATGTTTCCGGTCGCAGAGCGTCTGCACGGTCGCCCCGTCGACGCTGACTACCTGGAGCGGCGCGCCCGTTGGGAGCCGGTGGTGGAAGTTACCCAGATCAAGGGCGACGGCGAGACGCATCCCCTGCTGTCGCCCGACGACGAGTTTGCGGACTATGAATCCTGGGACCTGGGTAATTTTGAGGGCGTACCCAAAACCCCCGATATGCTGCCCTACGAATATGCCCGCACCGCACTGCGCAGCGGTCTGCAGCTCGAGCGAAGCAATGGCACCAACCCCTACCGGTTCGGGATGATCGGCTCCACCGACTCCCATACGGCCCTGGCCACCGCAGCGGAGAATAACTTCTTTGGCAAGCACAGCGGGGTGGAGCCCGGTCCGCAGCGCTGGAAACATATCGTGGGCCGCGCCGGGGAGGGCATGGTCAAGGGATGGCAGATGGCCTCCTCGGGTTATGCTGCGGTGTGGGCCCGGGAGAACACCCGCGAAGCCCTGTGGGACGCCATCAAGCGACGGGAGGTTTACGCCACCACCGGTTCGCGCATGACGGTGCGTTTCTTCGGCGGGTGGGACTTCACGCCTGCCGATGCCCGGCGGCCTGACGTGGCCGCAGTTGGCTATGGGGGTGGGGTTCCGATGGGTGGCGAGCTGAGCGGCGCCGGTCAGGGCGCACCCACTTTCCTGGTCGCGGCGAGCAGGGACAGCCTGGGCGCCAACCTGGACCGCATCCAGATCATCAAGGGCTGGGTGGGTGAGGGCGGGGAAACCCGCGAGAAAGTTTACGACGTGATATGGGCCGGCGAGCGGAAGCCGGGACCCGACGGCAAACTGTCACCGGTGGGCAGCACCGTCGATCTCGACCAGGCCACCTGGAGCAACCGTATCGGCGCCCCCCAGCTGAGCGCCGCCTGGCGCGATCCCGATTTCGATGCCCGTAACGCTGCGTTCTATTATGCCCGCGTGATCGAGATTCCCACGCCGCGCTGGACCGCCTATGACCGCCGACGCTATGATCAGGCGATGGACGATCAGGTACCGATGATCACACAGGAGCGGGCTTACACCTCGCCCATCTGGTACAACCCGGACCGCTGATGGCACAGCGCGGTGGACCATCAATAACGATAACAGCAATCCCCGGAGGTAACAGCGCATGAACAACACCACCCTGGCCCGGATGGGTCTGACGACCCTGGCCCTGGCAATTGCGCCCGCCCAGCACGCGCTGTCACAGCAGCTGATGCTGGAGGAGGTGATCGTCACCGCCCAGAAGCGCGAGCAGAGCCTGCAGGATGTGCCGATAGCCGTGGCGGCCATGTCCGGCGAGAAGATCAATGACGTCGGCATCCAGGACCTTGAAGAACTGACGCTGTATATCCCCAACGTCAACATCAACCAGGGGCGGGGTGCACCCAACCTCTTCATCCGCGGTGTCGGCTCCGGCACCAACGCCGGCTTCGAGCAGTCCGTCGGCCTCTACATCGATGGTATCTACTCCGGCCGCGGCCAGCTGGCCAAGGTGCCCCTGACGCTGGACCTGGCGCGGGTCGAAATACTCAAGGGTCCCCAGGGCATCCTGTTCGGCAAGAACACCATCGGCGGCGCCATCAACATCACCAGTGCCCGGCCCAGCCATGATTTCGAGGGCTACGTGGAGGCTCTCTGGGAGCCGGAGAACAATGAGCAGATTTATACCGGTGTGATCAACGGCGGCCTGACCGATAACCTGGCGGGACGACTGGCCGTGCGTTACGAGGGCATGGATGGCTGGTGGGACAACAAGACCCTCGACACCGAGGGCCCTGACAAGGACAACCTGTTCGTGCGCGGTACCCTGCTCTGGGACGCAGCGGATACCCTTGAGGTACTGGCTAAATATGAGCACGGCGACTTCGAGGTGGCGGATATTCCGGCGGTGGTCTACAAGTCCGATCAGCCGCTTAATTTTCTTGGGCAATCGCCCTTTCCGGTGATCGACGATCACGACGACGGCGCCGGGGATATCTCCGATTCGGACGATACGGATCTCGATGTTGCGGCCCTGACCGTCAACTGGGACATCGGCCCGGGCACGTTCACCTCGATCACGGGTTACGCTACCTACGACACATTCCGGGTGCAGAACACCGACATCGCCGCGACGCCGTCGCTGCACCGGACTGTTGACGAAACCTACGATCAGTTCAGCCAGGAACTGCGGCTGGTCTCCCCCGGTGGCGAAACTCTGGACTGGATCGTCGGTGCCTATTACCAGCAGTCGGAGCTGGAAATCAGCCGGGTCGAGCCGGAGGCCGACTACGCCCTGTCGGGCCCCACCGCTGTGCTCCCATTTGTCTATGCGACTGATGAGCGATTTCCCACCCAGTTTGACCAGGAGTCCACCAGCTGGGCTGTTTTCGGCCAGGGTACCTGGTCTTTCACCGACACCCTGCGTGCCAGCCTGGGTCTTCGTTACAACGAGGAGACGAAGGACCTGGATAAATCGAACACGCGGCCGGGTGGTGGTGTTCGCTTCGGGCCGAGCGTCATCCTCCTGGCCAATCCCGCCAATGGTGCTCTGATCGGGGACCTGCGCAGCCACTCCTTCCAGAACCTGTCACGCGACGAGGACGAAGTCACCTGGTCCACCAATCTGCAGTGGGACGCTACGCCGGATTCCATGTATTACGCCAGCGTGAGTACCGGCTTCAAGGGCGGGGGCTTCGACGAGGGGTATAACAGTTTTGGGCCAACCGTGCGTACCGGCAGCCCCTTGACGGGAGAGCCGGACGGCGGCGTCATACAGACCGGGGTGGACAGCAGCGTACTCGACTATGACGAGGAGACCGTACTGGCCTACGAGATAGGCGGCAAGCTGACCCTGGCAGACGGCGCCGCCAACCTGAATTTCGCAATCTTCCGCATGGAGTACGATGACCTGCAGACCAGCTCGCTGGTGGGTGACGTATTCCGGGTGGGCAATGCCGGCGAGGCCATCAGCCAGGGTGTCGAGGTGGATGGGCGCTGGTTGCTGGCGGAAGGCTTCACGGTGGGGGGATCGATTGCCTACCTGGACGCCACTTATGACGATTTCACCGGCGCCACCTGTACCATTCCGCAGGAGACGGATCCACTGAACAATCCGGGTTGCCTGCGCGAGGATGGCAGCAATATCGAACCCGGCGAGGATGGAGGCCAGGACCTGACGGATGAAACGCTGCTGTTCGCACCGGACTGGAGCGGTAACCTCAATGTCGAGTGGATCCTGCCTATCGCCGCGGGGATGGAATTTCGCACCAATGTGGATGTGAATTACACCGCCTCGTTCTTCTCGGCGCTCGACCTGGATAAAAATACGGAGCACGACTCGGCCACCAAGGTAAACCTGCGGTTCGCCCTGGCCAGTATTGCCGACGACTGGTCGATCGCCGTGATCGCCAAGAACCTGACGGACGAGGAGACCATGGTTTGGCGCAATGATGTACCTTTGACCGACAGCGGCAGCTACTTCGGGGTGCCCGAGCGAGGCCGCTCGGTGGCCATCCAGGGCCGTTATCGCTTCTAGGCGCCAGTCCAATATTTCATGGAACTTTCGGGAGTCCCGTCATGAAAAACGTTAAAGTCGCGCTGTATGCAATGTCCCTGTTCTTCGGGATACTCATGCTTGGACCCCTGGCGAAGGCCGCCGGAAAGCCCAACATACTGGTGATCTGGGGTGATGATATCGGTTACTGGAACATCAGCCGCTATAGTCTCGGCATGATGGGCTATCCGACACCCAATATCGACCGTATCGCCAACGAGGGGATGATATTTACCGACTATTACGGTGAGCAGAGTTGCACCGCCGGTCGCTCGGCCTTCATTACCGGCCAGCACCCGGTGCGCACCGGCCTCACCAAGGTGGGTATCCCAGGCTCCGACTTGGGCCTGCAGCCTGAGGATCCCACCCTGGCCGAACTGCTCCGCCCCCTCGGCTATGTCAGCGGACAGTTCGGCAAGAACCACCTGGGGGATCGGGACGAATTCCTGCCCACCAATCACGGCTTCGATGAGTTCTTCGGCAACCTCTACCATCTCAATGCGGAGGAGCAGCCGGAGGACCCTGACTACCCGAAGAATCCCGAGTTTCGCAAGCGTTTCGGCCCCAGAGGCGTCATCCGCAGCTTTGCTGACGGGCGCATCGAGGACAGTGGCCCGCTGACCCGCAAACGGATGGAAACTGTCGATGAGGAATTTCTGGCCGCCTCATTGAAATTCATCGACCAGGCGCATGCGGAGGGCAAGCCGTTTTTTGTCTGGTTCAACTCAACGCGCATGCATTACTACACCCATGTGAAGGACGAGCAGATGGGCGCCTCTGGCCAGGGCTTCTACAACGATGGCATGCTGGAGCATGACGGCCATGTGGGAGCGCTGCTGGACAAGCTGGACTCATTGGGCATTGCCGATAACACCATTGTGGTCTATTCCACCGACAACGGACCCCATTACAACATGTGGCCTGACGCGGGGATCACGCCCTTCAGAGGAGAAAAAAACACGAACTGGGAGGGGGGTTATCGGGTGCCGGCCATGGTGCGCTGGCCCGGGCAGATCGCCGCGGGCAGTGTCAGCAACCAACTCATGTCGCACCTCGATTGGGTGCCAACCCTGATGGCGGCGGTGGGGGAGGATAAGATCGTCAGCGAACTCAAGCAGGGCAGGCAGGTGGGCTCAGCGAAGTTCAGGGTCCACCTGGATGGATACAACTTCCTGCCTTACCTGACCGGCAAGGCGGATGCGGGGCCACGCCAGGAGTTTTTCTACTTCAGCGACGATGGGTTGCTGACCGCGACGCGCGTCGGCGACTGGAAGCTGGTGTTTGCCGAGCAGCGTGCCCAGCGATTCGATGTCTGGCGGGACCCCTTCGTTACGCTGCGTATTCCCAAGGTATTCCACCTGCGGCGCGACCCCTTCGAACGGGCGGACACCGACTCCAACGGCTACAACAACTGGTGGGACCATAAAGTGGCACCGGTGGGAACCCAGGCGCAGGTGGTAG
>JAHEDQ010000043.1 GCA_024641125.1 Candidatus Competibacteraceae bacterium
ATTGTCCTGGTTGTTCTTCGAGCAGTACAGCCATGAACCCTACATCGCCACAGCCCGTTTCCGAATCCGTTTTCTTGGCGAGCACCTGACTGGCAATGCAGAGGTCGAAAGCAAACACCGTCCAGGCTATCGGGCTCTCGCGTTGATGAACACGCACCTGGAACAACACACGTTTCTGGTGGCCGAGCGCTACACGATTGCCGACATCGCCCTGTTCGCCTACACCCACGTGGCGCCTGAGGGCGGTTTCGATCTACACCCCTACCCGGCGCTTGTACGCTGGCTGGACCGGGTGCGGGCACAGCCCCGATTCGTACCCATGTATGGATGACCCGCCAATGACAACCCAGCAAACCGGGCCATCGGTCACGGACACCGACCCGAAGCAACGGGAAGCACTGGCCGCCCTGGTACGTCATGCCACGACGATGATTGCGTTCTCCATCATCGTCGCCCTGCTGGGCTACGGCGTCGCGGTATGGGTGTGGTGGAAGGGTGTCCCCCTGGGCGCGGCAGCGATTGCCACGACCGTATTCATTCTGTTCCGCCTGATCCGCAAGCACGCCCTGCAACTGAGTTGCCGAAAATATGCCGGGGAACCGTCCTTTGCCGGGGCGCGACGCGTCGTGGACGAGAAGATACGGGCGCTTGGACATGACAATGCCCTCAAGGAGTTGAGCGCATTGTTGATCGGCGAAAATCCGATGCCGGGTGCGGACAAGCGGCGCTGATGGCCCGAAGTCCCCCGGCGCCGGTGCGACGGAAGCAATGAATCGTGTTGCCATCGACCATGGCCGGACCTGGCGGCTGGCCGCCCCCATCATCCTGTCGAACCTCAGTGTCCCCCTGGTTGGTGCAGTAGACACGGCGGTGGTCGGCCACCTGCCCAGCCCCGACTACCTCGCTGCGGTAGCCCTGGGTGCCAGCATCTTCAGTTTTCTATTCTGGGGCTTTGGCTTTCTGCGCATGGGCACCACTGGCTTCGTGGCCCAGGCCTATGGCCGCGGCGACGCCCTGCAGGTGGCCGCCACCCTGCTGCGGTCCCTGATTCTGGCCGCCCTGCTCGCCGGATTGCTGCTCCTCAGCCAGCGGCTGCTATCCTGGAGCGCGTTCAGCCTGCTGGAAGGCAGCGCACAGGTTGAGACCCTGGCGCAGGCGTATTTCGATATTCGGATCTGGAGCGCGCCGGCGACCCTCGCCAACTATGCGGTGCTCGGCGTGTTGATCGGCACGCAACGGACAGGCACCGCTATGCTGCTCCAGCTTGTCCTCAATGGTGCGAATGTCGCGCTGGATCTGCTGTTCGTTTTGCGATTGGACCTGGGTGTCAGCGGCGTGGCGCTGGCGTCTGTCATAAGCGACTACCTGGCCGCTGCGGCCGGCCTCTGGGTACTGGCGCGCCGCCATGGCTGGCACCGATTGTTGCCCCGGACCGAGTCCTGGCTCGAAGCCGCACCCATCCGCGCACTGCTGCGGGTCAACCGGGATATTTTCCTGCGCACCCTGTGCATCCTGTTCGCATTCTTCTACTTCACCGTCGAAAGCTCGAAACTCGGGACCATGGTTTTGGCCGCCAACGCAGTGCTGATGCATTTTCAGCATTTTCTGGCCTACGGCCTGGACGGTTTCGCCCATGCGGCTGAGGCGCTTGTGGGCGAAGCCTACGGACGACGCGATCGGGTCGGGTTCAACAATGCGATCAAGAGCACGACCCTTTGGTCGCTGCTCATCGCCACCGGATATGGTGCGATTTACCTGCTGTCGGGGAATGCCATCGTCGGTCTATTGACCGGCATCGAGGCGGTGCGGGAAGCCGCCAGTCGATACCTTCCCTGGCTGGTCGTCTCACCCCTGCTCTCGGTCTGGAGTTTTCAGCTGGATGGCGTATTCGTCGGAGCAACCCGATCGGCGGAAATGCGAAACAGCATGCTTGTCTCGCTGATCATCTATATCGTCGCTGTCCTGGTACTGGTGCCCTTGCTGGGCAACCACGGACTTTGGATGGCCCTCATGACACTGATGGTAGCCCGGGCAGCCACCCTGGGCGCCTACCTGCCCGGTTTACGGCGACGGCTCGGTTAACTCCTACGCCAGCGACGTCAGGATGGCTGATATCGGTCGATGAACCGCAGCACCGCGTCTCCGCTCACCGGGCCCGGATTGTTGGCCACCAGCTCCCCTTTGGGCGTAAACAACAGAAACGTGGGCGTACCCAGCAAACGCTCGCCAGTCATGACCTGATAACCCAGGGCCACCGGCATAAATTCGCCCACGTAGTTTGGGTAGATCGGGTCGTGACGGTCAAGGAACGCCTGGGCTTCGGCGCGTTTGTCATAGCCATCCAAGGAGACGCCGATCACTTCGGCGAGATCATCGGAATGCTCGAAGTGGAAATCCGACAGGGCCGGTACCTCACGGTTGCAGATCACGCAATCCGATGCCCACAGCATCACCAGCAGCCACTTGCCCTGGCCCACGTGGTCGGCAAGTTGCGCATCGCGGCCGTCGAGGGTCTTGAGGCCGCCAAGGGCAGCCGACTCCTCTGCCGCAAGCGGGGCGCTCAGCATCACCAGGAAAAGCATCAGCATTCGTGTGATCCGCATCGGATTCTCCAATTGGCGTTGTGTGCCCCGCCCATTTGGTCGGGTATTTGTTCGATCTGCAGTGTACGGGCAAAAACTGTTGGCGGACGCATCAGTGACAATTGCCCGATGAATGCACCACGGCTACCCTCGTATCCCTTGACCGCTACGAATACGGAGAATTCCATGCGCATCGCCGTGCCACGGGAAATCAAACCGCAGGAGGGCCGGGTCGCTCTGCTGCCCCCCCAGGTGGCCAGTTTGTGCGCTTCCGGCCACTCGGTGATCGTTGAGACCGGGGCTGGCCTCAATGCAGAGGCCAGCGACCAGGACTTCCTGGACGCGGGCGCTGAAATCGCAGGCAGCGCGGATTCGGTGTTCGACGCGGGCGAGTTGATCGTCAAAGTGAAGGAGTTCCTGCCCCAGGAGTACCGACTGCTGCGCCGCGAACACACCGTCCTGACCAATCTGCACAGTGCCGCCAACCCAGAGCAGCTCGACCGGCTGCTGGAGGTAGGCCTGGTTGCGATCGCGGCCGAGGACACCCACCAGTTCGGGTCACCCAATTGCGCCCTCGCCGGTGAGGTTGGCGCGTTCGAAGGCGTGCGCATGGTCCTGGCTTGCCACGGTGGGACCGGTCGCCACTTCATGAGGCACTTCGGGGCGGCGCCGGCCACAGCCCTGGTGATGGGCTTGGGCAGCGTGGGCCGGGCGGCACTGCGCACCCTGCTTGGCCTGGGCATGAGGGTGATCGGCCTGGATATCAGCGCCGGAGCGCGCAAGGAAGCGACACTCAACTGGCACGACCGCGGGTTTCAGGCCGACCCGATCGAGACCCTGCCCGGGCACCTGCCCGACGCGGACCTGGTGATCAACTGCGTGCTGTGGGACAAGCGTCGGACCGACCACCTGCTGAGCCGGGACATGCTGAGACTGATGAAACCCCGGGCGGCGATCGTCGACATTTCCTGTGATCCGGCGGGCGCGGTGGAGACCTGCAAAGCGACGAGTTGGCAGGATCCGATCTACCAAGTGGACGGTATCCGCCATTTCTGTGTCGACAACATACCCGGCGCGGTTCCGGTCACGGCATCCGCGGGTTATGCCGAGGCGCTGTTGCCCAAGGTCGCCCTGATCGCCGAGTACGGCGCGATGGAAGCCTGTCGGCGGGATACCTGGCTGGCCCGAGGCCTGACCGCCGTGGCGGGGACGCTGACCCTGGAGGAAGCGGCGCGAGTGCAGAACCGTGCATACACGCCGGTCAACCAGCTGCTGGCGGCGGTTTGAGCCCCCCACCCCGTCCGGTCCCGGCACCGATTATCGATACCCACCAAAGGAACAGGTACGGACATCAACCGGCCGTGGCCAAGGTGAGATCGCAAAACACAAACCCATCGCGGGTTACACGATCGCCCAGTCTGACCGCAATGGGTGACGAAAACAGCGGGCCGTCGCAGACGAAGGTATGGAACTCACCGTTCTCACCACAGGCGTCGACGCCATCCGGCAAGTCGACCAGAAAGTCCAGATCGTATCGGCGGCCGGCAGCCTCGGCCGGCAAGCGTGAAGAATCCACACAGGTCACCCTGGCATCGACGCCCGCCTCGATCATGACCCGGCCCAGGGTTCGGGTATCTGTTCCCCAGATCGGGAACACGGGCTTGATTCCGGTGCCGGCCAGCAAGCCTTCCCGATAAGCCCGGATATCCTCCAGGTGCAGGTCACCAAACGCCATGCTACGCACGCCCGCTTCGCGGGCTGACGCCACAACCGCATGGACCGCAGCCTGGTAGGCTCCGTTGGGGCAGGGATGTGGAATCGGCGCGATCCGCAGGGGCAGGCTCAGGGCGGCAGCCTGCGCCTCCAGTAAAGTCCTGCGTACACCGTGGATTGCGATCCTGTCGAACCGCCTGTTGACGGTGGTCACCAGTCCGGTCACCCGGTAGCGCGGGTCGGCGCTCAGGGTTGCGAGCGTCCAGGCGCTGTCTTTGCCGCTGCTCCACCACAACCAGGTCGACTGGGTCATTCGATCACCGCGCACGGCGGAATGCCAAGCAACGCCTCAATCTCGCTCGGCGTACTGTGGCAGGCCATCGTGGATCTCCCACCAGTCGGCTTTTGATGCGATGTGAAAATGCGCCCGCGGCCGGGCCTGCACAGGCGCATCCAGCGTCCCGGCCCGCACTCGCACCCAATCTGGAACCCCGGCCCGTCTGCTGATCACCGGCGATCCGCAGTGGGCGCAAAACAGTCGTTCCTTGCCGGGTGACGATGCATACACCTTGAGCGACTCCGCCCCTTGCACGAGTGAGAATCGGTCGGATCGAACCGGAATATTGGTGGCAAAAGGGGTGCCTTGAGCCCGGCGACATTGTGAACAATGGCAGATCTCGATCGACGCAAGTTCGCCCTCGATCCGGTATCGAATAGCGCCGCACAGGCAGCCACCGTGAGGCATGTCTTGGATCTCCGGCTCAAGTTCGAATTGCGCCAAAGCGATGCCGATCACAGGCCAGCACGACCGACTCCGAAAGGACCGACATCAACCCTGCCAGGCCGCTATGGCATGTATCAGTTCTCCTGCTTGAGCTGATAAATCCATTCGCGCACCGACTGACCCGCCACCACCGCATCGTACCGGTATGGGAACAAGTAGATTTTCCATTGTGCCTTGAATCCAGACGGTATAGCGAAGCGGGCCAGCGGCGTGATGTATCGGCCTTTGAGGCTGAACACCGGAATCTCAGGCGTGAAAGTGGCCACCGTCATACAGCGGTCCTCCTCACGATTACAGATCGACATCCATTCCTCAGTGGCCTCCTGATAGAACGCCGGTGCAGGCTTCGGCAATTCCACCGTACGTCCGGCAAGCTTGATCTGGGTACCGAAATCGGCGCGCAAGCGCGTCACGGATCCCCGCCCATCCGAGTAGGCCTGGCTGTCCCGGTAATAGTAGTACCAGTGATCGATCACCGCGTCCGCAAACAGTGCGGGGATCTCCTGATTGTGTATCTTGACCCCCACCGGCCCGTCATAGCGTACGTCGTAGACCAACTCGACATAGGGACGGCGCGACGGCACGTTGCCGCTGACCGACCACGTCAAACCGGGAAAAGCGGTACTCTTCGTGAACTGGTTGGGGGCGTTCTTGGCCAGGGTAACGCGTCCGCGCCGCTCCATCGCCAAATCCACGTCATTGCTGGGCCCATTCCAACGGCATCCCGACGCTATGGCCTGGATCGGGTTCCAGGGCGCCCCCGCAGACCAGGTGGAGCAGGTTGTCTCGGTGATGCAATCGCTGATCTGCGCACCGGCAGTGGCGCCTGGCGCGCAGGGCAGGCCATCATTGGCGCCGAGACAGGTGGCCGGATCCGGGTAGGGCGTCGGATCGCATCTCACTGTGGTGAAATGAGACCGTCCGCTGGCCGCCTCGTCCACGCCCCAAAGCGAAAGCTGAACCGCACTCCCCCCGTGTTGCTGGATGAGGTTCACGCCATCGGTGCCGTAGAGTTCGAACATGGCCCCGCCAAAGGAGCGGTTAAGGCCGGCCCGCAGGTAATCATTGAACAGGTATAGCGTCGCCCGCTCGCGGGTGGGCATGAATTCGGTGTAGCTGCAGAACTCGGCTTCGGCCCCGCAGTTCTCCAGATCATCGCAGGCGATGGGGGCAAAAGGCGCCTCATCCACCTCGAAAAATCGGCCGCAGGTCACCGTGGAATTCCGCGGTGCATCCTGGGCGCAGACCCCCGGGGCAACACGCAGGCAGTCCCACTCGCCCCCCAGATTGGCGGCGAAATGCCGATCACACCACCATTCCCCGGTGCGTCCGGGCGCACTCAATCCACCAACAAAAACCGAGCGCACATCCCCGTACTCGGAACAACTCACCAGCTCGCCGTTGGGCACCTGCGTCGCACAGGCATTTCCACCGGATACGCCGCGACACTTCCAGTCACCCCCAAAGTTTCCGCCGAAATGCAGGTCACACCACCACTCGCCGGTTCGACCCGGGGCCGACTTACTGACCAGAACGCGCTCCACCCGACCATAGCCAAATGGGGCGATCGACGCCCACATGCCGTTGTAGTCGGTACTGCCATCCGTGTCGAGCAATCCACACGAGACGTCCATCTGAGCCGGAACGGGTTGGGAACACAGACTGCCCGGCGCTTCAATGCATTCCCAGGTCTCACCGGGCCGCAACTCATCCAGGAGGTCGCACCACCACTGGCCTGTTCTATCCGGGGCGGCAACATTGGCCGTGTTGACCACACGCACATCCCGCCATTCTGGACCGGTTGCGGAGAGTGCGGGGCCGGGCAACAGCATAATCACTGCAGCAATTACAGGCGCAGCAAGTGCAGTACGCCCATCCATCATCCCTCTCCGGGATTACACCCAGTTACCGGACCACGCGCCGAGCCGATCTATGGATGCGTGCCCACCAAATGCCCTAACCACAGTCAAACGTTAGGCCTCGATGGATACGAGCACAATCATATTCCGGTCAAACAGTGACCCAAGTCAGGCATTCATCTGGAACGAGGCACCGGTGGATGGCAGACACGCTCACCGATCGTCGTCAGTTCACCGCAACTCACTGGCCACAGACTGGAACCGTACTCAACGGTCACCGTCCACCACGTCCACCTGGCCGGTGATCCTGCGCCAGATATGTGCCCAACACAGGCCAATTGCCAACAGACCGGCGACGCATACCAACACGATCCAGGTCACGGCGGATACGGAGGCCGATTCCAGCCATCCCAGGTCATACAAAAGCCAGACCGCGGCACCGAACAAAGCGGCGCCCAGTATCGCACCCAGGGTACCCAGTGAGCTGCGGGTGGCGACGATGAGAATGGCCCATCCGATGAGGAGAACGACACCCGCCAGAAAATGTTCAGGTCCTACGGTGCCAGCAGCAATCGCCTGTCGGACCCAGTGAAAAAAAGAATAGTCCGTGGGATTGTAGGTGGCGGCCACCAGAGCCAGGGAACAAATATAACGCCAGAGGAAACTCATGAACGTGAATTCCTTGGGCGCGGGACGCTTGATCGATCGCGGGTCAGCCATTGAACATGAGTCTCTTGAAAAAGTTGGGGCCGCGCCGACGCGGGCGGCCTACCCACGGAATTTAGGCATATCTGTATGGATCAGAGCAACACTCAGCCCATTGCACTGTCCAGCCATGACGCAGAGAGGTGACGGCCAGGCTGGCCGTGACAGGGCGTAAGGGCGACCGGCCCACCAAGGCGGAGCGCTACGCCTGGCACACAGTGATGACGTAAACTCCGGTCAGGGCTCGCCCTCGGCACCCCTGCACGGCAACAAGTCCAAAAAGCTACGCCCGCCCCGGAACGGTCCGTGGCGTAATCGAACGGAATGTGTCCGCCAAAGATGAATACATCGATCCAGTCCAGAACATCCGGGAAGCGCATTTGGATTTGGCTGTTGGCGTTCGTTGTGGGCCTGCCTGCATTCGTGATCGCGATACTCGCCCTTTTGAGTCCGCTGGACCTGAACGGGCTCAAGCCCGCGCTGGAGGCGCGCGCGTCAGACGCGCTGGGGCGGCCGGTCACCCTTCAGACGCCTATTCAAGCCAGCCTCCGGCTGGCCCCGTTGATCAGTCTGGGCGGCATGAGCATGGCCAGTGTCGACGGCGAACAGGAGGCACTGTCGCTCACCGGAGTTGAGGCCAGAATCAAACTGCTGCCGCTCATTTCCCGCCGCATTCGCGGTGAGCTACAGGTTCAACAACTGGCATTGACACCAAAAGATCAGACCGAACCGACACTTGAGGTAGCCGGACTGGCATTGGCAGCAGAGGGGGCCCACACCACGCTTCACGCCAGCGGCAGTCTGCTGGCGCAGTCTACGGATCTGACCCTGCGCGGCGGACCGGTTGAAGCGCTGGCCGACTCGAAATCACCCTGGCCGATCACGGGAGAATTCGGATGGGGCGAATTGACTGCGCAGTTGTCCGGTGACCTGCGTCTTCCCCTGGGCAAGGCGGACCTGCAGGTAAACGCGTCGTTTTCGATGCTGGCGGAAAACGCCGCCCAGTTCGGGCTCGGCGATGCCGTTCTGGAGAGCCCGACCGCACCTTTCATCGCCCTGGAAGGGCGGCTGCAGTTCGACGGCAGAACAGCCCGTATCGATGTTGACGAGAGCCTGGTGGGGCACACCCTTGCCCAGGGATTCGTTCTGATCGAGACCGCGCCCGAGCTACACCGGATCGAGGGGACCCTCACCGCCGACCAAATCGATCTGGGCGCCTGGGCCCGCGCTCTACCGACGCAAAGCGAGACTCGATCCACCGCCGCGAACACTAAACCGCTGAATCCCGCGGATCTATTTCCGCCATTCGTCGGTCAGATCGATCTGACGATGGGCGAAGTGGACGGCCTGCCGCTGCCCGTCAGTGAATTGACCCTGCCGCTGGTGTTCGATCGGGACCGGATGGCAATCGAAAGCGCACAGGCGGAGGTAGCGAAAGCACGGGCCGGGCTTTCAATTGCGATGAAACGCGTCGAGGACTCGCTGACACTCGACGGTTCGATTGGCATCGCGGACATCGCACTGTCCCATGACACGCTTTCGTTGGACGCGCTGAACGGTGCCATCGAAGACATCAGTGGCTCATTGCAGGCAACCGGCACCGACCTGAATTCGCTGTTGAAATCGGCAAAGCTGGACCTGGCAGTCGCGGGACTCGATCTGACCTATGAACAGAAGGCCGGGGGCAGCCATCGCATTCCCATTGCGCTCCCCCAATCACGGTTGGTCATCGATCCGCAGCGGCTGCAGTTCAACGGCAGCGGCCTGATCCTCGAAACCGAGGTGGTAGCAACAGCGACACTGGATCGACCAGCAGACTGGCGAACGCCCGATGCGGCCTGGGACTTTTCCACCAGCCTCGCGGCGGACGATGCCACGATCAAAGTCGACGGAACTGCCCGCGCTGAACAGATCGACTCGCAATTCACGGTGGACATTCCGCATCCAGCGCGGCTGGATGCGTGGATCGGAGAAAGGGCGGAGTCGCTGCCGCCCATACACGCCGAAGCCACGCTGCACTGGCAGCCGGCGCTCGCATCCCTGGAGGGCCTCGCGCTCGCATTCGGCGATCAGCACGCCACTGGACAGCTCACGATCTCTGGCGCTGCACCGCAGCATCGCCTGGAGGGCGAGCTGGTCCTGGATGTGCTCAACTTGGACAGGCTGATTGCCTTGCTTGAATCCAGCTCCGGCGGCACCGAGGACGGACAAGCCCCGACCGGTCTGGAGCTGGACATGCCGATTCTGCCGGAGCGTCTCGAGCTGCCGGACGCAGACCTGACCCTGACCGCGAAAAAAGTGATCTATCCCCGGTTTACCATGAGCGACTTCCGCTTTCGGCTGCGGCTGGATGACGGCGCAATTCTGCCGTCGGAATTCCAGGCGAACGCGCTGGGTGCGGCCTGGTCCGGGTCGCTGCAGTTCGATGGCCGCATGGCCGCACCCGTCGCCAAACTGAGCTTGAGCGGCAGTGGCATCGGACTCACTCAGCTGGGCAAACAACTGTCCCTTGGCGAATTACCGCCGATCGATATAGACCGGGTACAGGCGCAGGTGACGGCGGAGGGCAGTGCGCTCGGGGAGTTGCTTAGCAATGGCAGCACGGAACTCGTTCTGGAGGGTGTCCGCTGGACCGGGCATGATGTCGTGGTCAAACGGCTGAGCAGCACCGCATCCCAAGGCATTCTCCATCTTACAGGCGACGGAACAGTGGGGCCGTTGCCCGCCAGCGTTGATCTCGAGCTGCCCGGTATTGCGACCCTGATCGAGCGCAAGAAGCAACTTCCGATGTCGATGCAGGTGCGCTTGGCGGATGCCACCCTGGGCCTGAAGGGTGAGTTTATACTGCCGGTGTCGGCTGGGAATCTTGATTTCGCGATCCAGTTGCAGGGCCAGTCTCTGGCGGCATTTTCCCCACTCGCCGAGACACCGCTGCCTCCCGTCGGGCCTTACCAGGCATCGGCCAATGTGGGGCTGCGCGGACAAACTTTCACTCTGAGCGAGTTCGCGGCAAGGGTCGGGCAAAGTGATCTGAGTGGCAGTTTGCTGCTCGATCCTTCGGGGCCGAGAACCGTGGCCGATCTGGATCTGCGCTCGGGGCGCTTTCAGATCGACGATTTCTTCTGGGATACCGGCAGCGACAACGCTGACACGGAACCAGACGCGAATAAACCCGACGCGGAGGACAACATCGGCGCGCAATTGCTGGGGGAGCGCTGGGCTTCTCTGGCGTTTCTGGATCACGTGGATGTCGATCTGAAGCTCGCGGCCGATTCCGTGCGCTCCGGGGAAGACGAGCTTGGCGGTGGGCAATTGCATGTGAGAGCAGTCGAGCGGCGCTTGAGTCTGGATCCGTTGGTGCTGGAAGTGCCCGGTGGCCGGGTCGATCTGGCGATGACGCTGGAGGAGACGCGGCCTGGCCTGCGCGGAAGCGTCAAGATGGAGGTCAAGCAGTTTGATTTTGGCGTCCTGGCCCGTCGTGTCGACCCCGACAGCCGAGTATCGGGAGACATCAGCATCGATGCTGACCTGCGCACCGAGGGACCGGATTTGCGGAGACTGCTGGCCGGTGCAGATGGCCTCTTGACCATCGGTGTCTGGCCGAAAAACATGAGCGCCAATGTGTTTGATCTCTGGGCGGTCAGTCTTTTGAACGCCCTGCTGCCCAGTCTCGACCCGGATAGCGGCGGATCGGTATTTAACTGCGTGGTGGCGCGGCTCAAGGCCGAAGATGGTGTCATGCGTGACGAAGCGCTGTTGCTCGACACCAGCCGCATCACCGCCGGGGGCAATCTGGAGATCGATTTCAAGAATGAGCGATTGAGGCTGGCCATGCAGTCCCGGCCTAAGAGGCCGACGCTATTCAGCGCCCAGCCCCCGATCGAGGTTGCGGGCAGTTTTGACGATTTTCGGGTCGGTTTGGCCTCGGGGGCCGGCTTCGGCACCATGGTGCGGATGTTGACCAGCCCCATCAGATTCCCGTTCGAGTTTCTGTTTGGGAATCGGCTGCCTGAGGACGGAGCAGAAGCGTGCCGCCTGGCCTACCAGAGAGACAAAGCCAGTTGACAGCGCAATTGCTTGGATCGGCGGGCCCGATGGCGTGGATGTCCCCAAATACCTTGGAGTGTGTTCCCGTGTCCCAACTCGCGTGTAGATCGTCGTGCGCCTGACTCAGCGCGCCTTGCTGGCCCTGTTTCTCGGCGCCCTGACCGCGTGCACCACCACTTTGCCCCCCCTGTCCCCATCGGACCGGCATCTGGAGCGGGCCGCCGCTCCGGCTGAGTCCGACCTGTGGAACGGCTTGGAGGCGGTTCGACCCGACAACTGGTTCCAACTTCTGAACACCGGGCCAGATGCCCTGGAATGGCGACTTCGAGCCATCGACAATGCCACCCATAGCCTGGACCTGCAAACCTTCATCTGGCAGGCGGACGCGGTCGGGGCGCGAATACTGGAACGGGTACTTGCGGCGGCAGATCGAGGGGTCCGGGTGCGCGTTCTGCTGGACGACGCGATGCTGGCGGGGGCCGATTCGGCCTTGTTCGTTCTCGACGGCCACCCCAATATCGAGTACCGGATTTTTAACCCGGTAGCCTCGCGGGCCGAGAATGCAATCCTGCGTGAAATCATCAACACGGCCGACTTCGCCCGGATCGATCACCGGATGCATAACAAAGTGCTGATCGTTGACAGTCGCGCGGCCATCGTGGGCGGTCGCAATCTCGCCAACGAGTACTTCGGTTACGATCCAAGCTACAACTTCCGGGACATGGAAGTACTCGCGGTGGGGCCGGTCGCGTCCGCGCTGAGTGCGGTGTTCGACCGCTACTGGAACAGCCCCTGGGCCTACCCTGCTGCTCAGGTGGCCGTGGAGCCGCACGCAGTTCATACACTGGAGACGCTGCGGGTCACTATCGATTCGCTGGCCCTGTCCTACGCAGCGGAATCACCGGCCGAAAGACAAGCGGCATGGCAGGCCGCGGCGCAGGCCGGCATCCCGGGCAAAGTGCACGTGGTCGCCGACGCGCCGGCCAGGGGAGACCCGGACACACCGGAACGCGCGCCGGTCCAGGTTGCCGACAGACTCCGGGACTTGATTGACAACGCCGAGACCGAGGTCATTGTCGTTTCGGCTTACTTTATACCGACACCGGCACTGGATGCCTTGATACGATCTGTCGGCGAGCGGGGCGTGGAACTGCGAATCCTGACCAATTCGCTGGCCGCCAACAACCACGCCGCGGCCCACAGCGCCTACCGCCAGCATCGTCGTGCCTTGCTTGAGGCGGGGACTCTGCTCCACGAAACCCGTGCCCTGTCCAGGGATCGCCAGCGCTACATGGCCGGTCCGGTGGGAGATCGTAAACTGGGGTTGCATGCCAAAGTGATGCTGGTGGATCGGACCACGAGTTTTATCGGCAGCGCCAACTTCGATCCCCGGTCGCTGCGCATCAACACCGAAATGGGTCTGCTGATCGAGAGCGAGGCACTAAACCGCGCCATGCGCGAAGCCCTGGAGCCGGATTTCGAACGCGCCAACGCCTGGCAACTGCTGCTGGACGGTCAGGACGTGATCTGGCTTTCGGACCGCGTCGTACTTCGGGAACAGCCGGCCGGTTCGTTTTTGGAACGTATTGAAGATTGGTTCTTCGGACTGCTGCCCATCGAATCCGAGATGTAGTCGCCGGGCAGGCAGTGACATACCCAATTCAATTCCCGTCCGGCAATCCCGCACGCCTCAGACCTTCCACGAAACGCGCGACGTGTTCGGGGACGCTGCTCGGCACCATGGCCGCATCGGCCGTCGTGTGTTCGGGCTCAAGCTCAAGGTAAGCCGCTAGCGCGGTGCGGGCCTCTTCCAGCCGGCCGGCCCAGGCCAGCGACGATGCCAACTGCCGGCGGAAAGTCGGATTCTGGGGCGCCAGCCCGATCGCGCGCTGAGCGGTCGCGATCGCCTCCTCATAGCGGGCCATGGAGAAATACGCCCAAAACAGCCCCATCAGCCAGAACACCATCATCCCATCACGGGGACTGAGGCGGATGGCCCGACCGATCTCATCGATTCCTGCCTCGGGTTCCCCCTGAAGCGCCAGAATCGCGCCCCGAATACCGATGGCAGAGGCAAAATTGGGGCTCAACTCCACCGCCCGATCGATCGCCGAAAGGGACGCGCTCCAGCGATGGGCGACGATATTGGCCCAGGCCAGCACGGTGAGCGCCCAGGGATCGTGATCGTCCGCCGCAACCGCCCGCTCGGCCGCCTCGATCATGTGCTGTAATGACCGCTCGGGCCTATCGCTCCATCGATAATACGCCTCGAGAAAATGGATCAAGGCGAGATCGCCGGTACCGAACTCACCCCGCGGCGCCAGCTCGACGGCCCTTTGAAACAGCAGCTTGGCCTCCGCCGCCTCCTCACGGCTCAACTTCCACAAATGAGCACGTCCGCGCATGACGCATTCCCAGGCGTCCAGCTTCGCCGGATCCTTGCGCCTCGCCCGTTTTGCCTCAAAGGACAGAAACTCCGGCGCGATGGTGCCGACGATGGATTGATTCACCTCGTCCTGGACATCGAAAATATCGGTCACCTGACGGTCGTAGCGCTCGGCCCAGACGTGCTGCCCGGTGCTGGCATCGATCAGCTGAGCGGTAATACGCAGTCGCGCCCCAGCGCTCCGTACGCTGCCTTCCAGGACATACTGCACGCCCAGTTCCCGCGCCACCTGTTTCACATCCACCGCACGGCCCTTGTAGGTGAAACTGGAATTGCGCGCGATCACGAAAAACCAGGGCATGCGGGACAATTCCGTGATGATGTCCTCGGCCATGCCGTCGGCAAAAAAATCCTGATCCGCATCCCCCGACAGGTTTTGAAAGGGCAACACCGCGATGGACGGCTTGTCCGGTGGCGCCAGCAGGGTCGGTGACAAGACGGCTTCGACAGACGCGGCGGCATCGTCGGGCTGCCAGGACCAGAGGCGGACGGACCGACGTATGTTCTTCAGCTCGTGTTCGCCCAGATCCCGAAAAACAATGTCCAGACGATCCTGTACCTGTTGGTGCACGGCCTCGGACACCACCAGCCCGCCGGGTTCGGCCAAGGCCTCGAGACGTGCGGCGACGTTGACACCGTCACCGTAAATATCGTGGCCGTCGATGATGATGTCGCCCAGATTGACACCGATGCGAAGCAGCAGACGATGCTCAACGCCGGCATCCGGCTCACGGCTCGCCATCGCCAACTGAATGCCGTGGGCGCACTCAACCGCCGCCACCACGCTGGTGAATTCGGCCAACAGGCCATCGCCCATCAGTTTCACCACTCGGCCACCGTGGTCCTTGATCCCAGGCGCCACCAGAGTCCGATGGAGAGATTTAAGACGCGCCAGGGTACCCGCTTCATCAAGACCCATCAGGCGGGAGTAGCCCACCACATCAGCGGCGAGAATGGCCGCCAACCGGCGCGCCACGTCAGGACTTCCCGCGGTTATCGATGCCGGATGGAGCGGGACGGCAAATGCTCGCACCCGGCTTGGCTCGTCCCCAGAGACGAATCGGAACCGGCCCATGCAGAACTCGGATCGACACTTCCTCAGTCCTTGTCTTTGAGCAGTCCGGCCAGCGCCGCGAAGGGCTTGTGTGTGGCGCCGGCGGTATCCTGCACTTCGTCCCCACCGGACCAGGCCCCATCCAGCTGCCGGCTGTGCTCATTGTCATGACAGTAAAGGCACAACAACTCCCAGTTGCTGCCGTCGGCCGGATTGTTGTCATGGTTGTGGTCACGGTGATGCACGGTCAGTTCCTGAACATTCGCCCGGGTGAAGGTTCTGGCACATCGGCCGCAGATCCAGGGGTACATGCGCAGGGCGCGTTCACGATAGCCTTGTTCACGCTCGTCCCTGGAGCTGCGGGCATCGGCCACGATCCGGTCGAGTTTGCTGTCCCCTGAGTTCCCATTGCCGGTATTCACATCGCTACCCCGTCCGTTTCAGTTGCCTGGGAACCTCTGACTTGCTCTGGACGAAGCAGATTGGACATTGAAATGTGCAGCTTCAAGGCGCAGATTGCGGCTAATAGTCGTTCTATTGCCAAGATCTGCAACGATGAAGCTGTGCAGTTCAGTCCCAACATGCACGTTTACGAGTAGGTCAGATGCTCCCATAAGTTTCACCCGTCCGAATCTCAGCGTCGAGCGTCACAGCGCGGCCACAGTAAGGTAGTGAAAGCGCGCACCGAACCATGACGGCCCACCGGTTTGGAGGCAATCAGAACGGTCTGCGGACCAGTGGGCGGGTCAAGCAGGTCGGGCCGCCGCTGCCCTTGAGGCAAATTTCCCTGCCCTCGATTTCGATCACCTCCGCCCCGGCACGCTCCAGCGCACGCCGGGTTTCCGGGTTGCCCGCCACCATGACACACCGCCGTGGTGCGAGGGCAAGCACGTTACAGCCCAGCGAGTCGTACTCCGATTCAGGCACTTCCACCAGGGTCATCCCCTGCTCCAGCAGCCAGTTGCGGAACGGCACCGGCATCAGCGGCGAATAGACCACCACCAGATCGTGGTCCACCGGGCTGATCATGGACATGAGGTGCAGCACATCGTCGGGGCCACGGAAATGCGGCAACGGCACCACCCGGACCTCCCGCTCGGAACCCACCAGGTGCTGGAACTGACGGATGCCCTCGGCGTTTGTGCGGTAGCCGTGGCCAACCAGCACCCGTTTTGAATCGAGCCAGACCAAATCACCGCCTTCCACCTGTCCGGGCGGATCGATCCGTCCGCAAAGAGACCAGCTTATCGTCTTACTCTGCTCTGCGAGCACAGTCGTCTCCGGCACCCGCTCGACCTTGCCCATGGCCGCGAGGCACAGGCCCTGGGGGATCAGGATCGCCGAGTCCCGCACATACAGGGCATCTGGACTCAGTCGGGGGTCGCCCGCCAGGAAATGGATACTCATGCCCTGGGACTCAAGCACCCGAACGAATCCATCGTACTCGGCACAGGCCCGGGCAAAGTCGGGCTCAGCCAGATAATTCAGGGCACGCCACCTCTGATTGAGCAAGAATTGGCTGACAAAGGCATCCCGGGGGTGGCGCAGCAGGATTTCGCGTATAGGCGAAACCTCGTCGAGACATTGATTCACATCGTATTTCCTGGCAAACGGGTTACCAAGCTCCATTACAACAAGCCCAAGGCGCCGGTGCCAGCGTGGCGGCACGGGACGCATCGGCCTGCACCCGCATTTGTTGCTGGTTTACCCTATCGAACTCGAGCCCAGGATACTAAGGTTGTGCGCTGAACAGTGGGAGCCGTCAAATATGGCCAGTGTCGAAATCAAACCCTCGGTGTGTCCTCTGGACTGCCCAGACACCTGCAGCCTATCGGTATCGGTACAACGGGGACGCATCGTCGAAGTCCGAGGTTCGAAAGCCAATCCCTACACCGACGGGACGGTTTGCAAGAAAGTGACGCGGTACTACCCGCATTTTGTCCACGGTGAGGGCCGGCTCACCCATCCTCTGATCAGAACAGGACCCAGGGGCTCGGGTGAGTACCGCCGCATCGGCTGGGCGCAGGCTATGGACCAGGTTCACCACGAGTTCACCCGGGCCATAGCCGAGCACGGACCGCAGACGGTCCTGCCTTTCAACTATGCCGGTCCCCACGGACTACTGGCGATGGCGTCCATGGACCGACGCTTTTTTTACCGCCTGGGCGCCACTCTGCTGGATCGGGGTCCACTATGCGGGGCGGTGCGCGGGACCGCTTACCGGAGCCTATTCGGCGATAGCCCGGGGCTGCCACCGGATCAGGTTGCATTGGCCGACCTGGTCATCGTCTGGGGCAACAACGTCACCACCTCGAATCTTCATCTGGCGCGGATGATCAAAGCAGCCCGCGCCCACGGCGCCAAATTGGTGGTCATAGACGCCAAGCGTACAAAAATCGCGGATCAGGCGGATCTGTTCATTCAGCCCCGGCCAGGCACCGACGTGGTACTGGGACTGGCCATGGCCGCCGAATTCGAACAACGGGGTTTGTTGGACCATTCGTTTCTCGAGCAATGGGCCACCGGCCTCGACCCGTACCTTGCTCAGGCACGGCAATACACGCTGGCCCAGGCGGCAGCGGAATGCCGTCTGGGCGCCGACATTATCGAACACTTTGTCGCACTCTACGGGTCGGCCCAGCGGGTGGCCATGAGTTTGGGTAACGGACTGGAACGGGGGCGCTGGGGCGGATCGGCGTTGCGGGCAGCCATGGCTCTGCAGGTGCTGACCGGCAATCTCGGACGCCCGGGCGCAGGCGTCACAGCCATGCCCGGCGCCATTTTCCCAAAAAGCCCGGAGCGCCTGCAGCGCCCGGATCTGATACCCCCCGGCACCCGGACGTTCAACATTGTGGATGTAGCCGGACATCTGCTGGATCCGGCGCTGGACCCGCCGGTGCAGGCCCTGTTCATCTACAACCACAATCCGCTCTGTACCCATCCCGATCAAAACCGCCTGCGTCTTGCACTGGACAGGAAGGATTTGTTTATTGTCGGCAGCGATGTGGTGATGACCGACAGCATGACCTATGCGGACATAATCCTGCCCGCTGCGTCCCATTTTGAGCACGGCGATCTGTACGCCGCCTACGGCCAACACTACCTGCAGCGCAGCGAGGCGGCCATTGCGCTTCAGGGCGAGGCCTTGCCCAACACGGAAATCTTCCGCCGCCTCGCAGCCCGATTCGGGTTTACCGAACCCCTGTTCCAGGCCACTGATCCGGAGCTGATGGACGACGCTCTGAATCCTGATGACCCCCGTCTGGGGGGAAAACGACCCAGCCAGTTGCCGGTCGGCACCGCGCTGCCTCTCAACACGACCTCCGGCAAGCCACCGTTAATCTGCGGTACAGTGGCTCCGGCGACACCCTCGGGCCGGGTCGAGCTTTATTCGGACGCGCTGGAGTCCCGCTACGGCTGCGGCGTTCCCCGCTATGGCGCCAGCGCAGCAGCGCATCCGTTCGTGTTGATCAGCCCGTCCTCCTTCGAACGCACCAACAGCACCTTTGGTGGGCATCCGGCCAACGCAAGCCCTTCCACGGTAGAGATACACCCCATCGACGCGGCCGGGTTGGAGATCGAAACCGGTCACAGGGTGATACTGAAGAACGCCAGGGGTGAGGTACGCCTGGAAGCCCGGGTGAGTGACGCGGTGCAACCCGGCGTATTGTATTCCGCCAAGGGCACCTGGCTGGCGACCAGCGACAACGGCCAAACCGTCAATGCGTTGATCCCCGCGAACATCAAGACCGATATCGCAGATGGGGCCTGTTACCACGAGACTTTTGTCGATGTGCAGCGCATCTAACGCAAATTGAACGCCCGGGCCGGGACCTCGACCATCCGTCGGGCCCGTTGGGACGATCTGGGCCTGCTGCTGTTGCTTGCGGCCATATGGAGTTCGTCCTTCATGTTCATCAAAGTGGCGGTCTTGACCGTGCCGCCGTTGACCCTTGCTGTGATGCGAATGGCTCTGGCGGGAGCTCTGCTGGGGGCCTACGCCTGGCGAGCCGGTGTTCGGATCCAGCTGACCCCCCAGGTCTTGTTTGCCTTTGCCTTCGTTGGCTGTTTCGGCAACGCCCTGCCGTTCACTTTGATCGGCTGGGGTGAGCAGACGGTGTCCAGCGGGCTGGCGGCCATCCTGATGGGTGCCATGCCGTTGGTGACGCTGATCCTGGCCCACCATTTCACCCAGGACGAGCCGTTCGAAAGACGTCGCCTGCTGGGCCTGTTAATCGGCCTGAGCGGTTTGGCGATCCTGGTGGGCTGGGACGCATTGTCGGATCTGGGAGGCGCCTGGGTAGCGCAAATGGCGATACTGGGCGGTGCCGTGAGCTACGCGGTGAATACCGTTTTTACCCGGCGCAATCTCCATATACCGGGCACCATTCTGGCTGCAGGCGCCGTCACCGCCGGGACGCTTATGCTCTTGCCCCTGGCCCTGTTGTTGGAGCAGCCCTGGCAGATTCAACCCACATCCTCAGCGCTCTGGTCCATTGTCGCCCTGGGCGTGCTGTCCACGGCCCTGGCAACTCTGCTCTACTTCCATCTGGTGCGCGCCATCGGCGCAACGGCGTTTTCGCAGGTCAACCATATGATTCCGATCATGGGTGTGTTGTGGGGCACTCTGTTCCTGGGCGAACGGCCCGGTTCTCGGGAAGTTCTGGCCC
This sequence comes from Candidatus Competibacteraceae bacterium, assembly GCA_024641125.1. Classification (GTDB taxonomy): domain Bacteria; phylum Pseudomonadota; class Gammaproteobacteria; order Competibacterales; family JAHEDQ01; genus JAHEDQ01. Next base: position 19,861 of record JAHEDQ010000043.1, read on the forward strand.
TGACCCTGATCCTGATCGGCGTCTGGCTGGTCAATCATTCGGCAAAACGCGTCTGAGTACGAACTGACTGCCATGTCGCACCGCTCGCACCAAACCCTGCCCTGGTTATGCTCACTCGATCCGGACGCAAACCGTTTAGAACCGGACAGCGGGCGGAACGGCTGAGTCAGGAGATGTTTTCCTGAATGGCGGTTCCTCTACACGAGTTCGCGGCTCTGTCCGCCGCCGGCTGCTGGGCATTGGCCAGTCTGGTGGCCCACGGGCCGGCCAGGGAGCTGGGGGGCTTCGCCTTCAATCGCGTACGTTCGGTAATCGTCACCCTGATGCTGGGTGGCGTCACCCTGGCATCCGGCAGTTGGGCCGAGTTGACCCCGGACTGTTTCTGGGCACTGGTTTTGTCCGGATTCATCGGCATGTTTGTTGGCGACACCGCCCTGTTTGCCGGACTCCGCCGCATCGGACCGCGCCGTATGGGTGTGTTATTCGCCACCAGCGCGCCCATGACCGCGATGCTGGGCTATCTGTTTCTGGATGAGGTTCTGGCCTGGGATGACCTCCTGGGTTGCGCCCTGGTCATCGTCGGAGTCCTGCTCGCCGTCCTCTACGGCGGCGCCCGCCGAACGGGCAATCATTTCGAGGCAACCGACGGCCCGCTGATCCTGGGCGTCCTGATCGCGTTGCTGGCGGCCCTTTGCCAGGCCCTGGGCATCATCATCGCGAAACCGGCCATGGAGTCGGGTATCGACCCTGTGGCTGCCGCCACGCTGCGGGTGGGAACCGCCGCCGTGTGCCTGCTGATCGGCGCCCAATTGCCCATCGCCAGGTTCAGACCCATCAACCCGATCCGCCGTGACCATGTGCTCAGAATCACGATCAGCGGCTTTCTGGGCATGGCCCTGGGTATGACCCTGCTGCTGTACGCACTCGAGGCAGGCGATGCTGCCGTCGTGGTGACCCTGTCCTCCACCGCACCCGTGGTCATACTGCCCCTGCTCTGGCTCCGCACCGGTGAACGCCCTGCTGCAGGCGCATGGATCGGCGCAGCCCTGGTGGCCGCCGGCACCACCATCGTCATGCGCGCCTGATGGTCTTAGTTGGAGGCAAACATCGGCACTGCTCCGCTCGTGCACTTCGGTGAGGCGGCCTTGCATGTTACCCGCACCACCCGTGGGCATATACCGAACTTTCAGCATCAACTTCGAACTGTACGACAGCGCACAAAACAGACCGCGGTGACCCAGAAAGCTGGAGTCAATTCAATTTTTTTTTTGTATGTTATGGATTTTTCATCATAAAACACATGAAATAATGAATCATGGGGAAATGGGCTGGGACAGGAGAATGCCAGAGCCAGACCGGAGCTGGTACGCAGCTTGCCAAGTCACTGCCCTGCATCACACCTCGACAGGCGGGCAGATGTGCGCTTGATGCCGCGATGCGACTTGACTTTGCAACCGCGGCGAATCCACGATCAGAGGGCCGAAAACCGGTCTGGGAACCTGACCATCGGTTTCGACAGCTACCCCACACGGCTAGGCTGCTACTCGTTTAAAGGCCGTATGGTACGGTTCAGCGACCAACGATAGAGACACAAATTCAAGTACTTGGAGAGACCACATGATGAAGCGGAGTGCAATTGCGTTCAGTGCCATCACGGCCACCATGGCCACAGCGGGCGTTGTTCAGGCCACCACCCTGGAGGACGTAAAGGCAAAGGGGTTTGTTCAATGCGGCGTAAGCCAGGGACTGCCGGGGTTTTCGAACTTCGACGACAAGGGCAATTGGACCGGGGTGGATGTGGACGTTTGCCGCGCCGTGGCTGCCGCAGTGTTTGGCGACGCCACCAAGGTGAAGTACACCCCGCTTTCCGCCAAGGAGCGCTTCACCGCGCTGCAATCCGGCGAAATCGATGTCCTGTCCCGCAACACCACCTGGACTCAGACCCGTGACACCGCGCTCGGGCTCAATTTCACCGGTGTCAACTACTACGACGGCCAGGGCTTCATGGTGCGCAAGGACCTTGGTGTGAAAAGCGCACTGGAACTGAGCGGCGCCGCGGTCTGCACCAATACCGGAACCACCACCGAGCTGAACCTGGCCGATTATTTTCGCGCCAACAGCATGGACTATAAGGTGGTGGCCTTTGAGAAGGCTGATGAGGTGGTTGCCGCCTATGACGCCGGCCGCTGCGATGTTTACACCACGGACCAGTCCGGCCTGTATGCGCAGCGCATCAAGCTGAAAGAGCCCGACGCCCACATGGTATTACCCGAAGTCATCTCCAAGGAGCCCTTGGGCCCGGTAACACGGCATGGCGACGACGAGTGGTTCGACATCGTCAAATGGACCTTGAACTGCATGCTGAACTCGGAGGAGATGGGTGTCACCAGCGCCAACGTGGGTGACATGGCCGGCTCTGACAATCCTGGAATCAAGCGGCTGCTCGGCTCCGAAGGCGATGCCGGCAAAAACCTGGGGTTGGATCCGGGATGGTGTGAGGCGATCGTCACCCAGGTGGGCAACTACGGCGAGAGTTTCGCCGCCAACCTCGGACCGGAAACACCGCTGAAGATCGAGCGTGGTCTCAACGCGCTTTGGACCCAGGGCGGCATTCAGTACGCACCGCCCATCCGGTAACCGGCAAAGCGCCTGAAAACCGCCTAGAATTGAGGCTGTCTGGCATATGCGCCAGACAGCCTACTGATTTCGAATAATTCGATCGACGGCTCGCCGGGGCAAACATGTCGACAAATCACGATATCTCCACCGCACCCGCCAAACCACCCATCTGGAACGATCCGGTCTACCGCGGAATTTTCTTCCAGGTGCTGGTTCTGGGTGCCGTTGTTTTGTTTGGGCTCTACATCTTCAACAACACCGCTGAGAACCTGGAACGCCAGGGCATCGCCTCGGGCTTCGGGTTCATGAACACAACCGCCGGGTTCGGCATCATCACGCACCTGGTGGAATATACCGAGGAATCCAGTTACGGCCGCGCCTTCCTGGTGGGATTGCTCAACACCCTCCTGGTCTCGGCCGTAGGCGTCGTCCTGGCCACCCTGATCGGCCTGCTGGTTGGGATCGCGCGATTGTCCAAAAACCTTCTGGTTTCGGGCATCGCCACCGTGTACATCGAAGTGATCCGCAACATTCCACTGCTGCTGCAGATCTTTTTCTGGTATTTCGCCGTGCTCAGGTCGGTGCCGGCGCCCAAAAACAGCATTGCTCTGCTGGACACGTTTTTTCTCAACAATCGCGGGCTCTACAGCCCGGCGCCCATGCCGCAGCCGGGTTTTATGTGGATTGTGATCGCCCTGATCGTGGCGATCGTGGGCATCATTATCATGCGCAACTGGGCGCACAAACGGCAGGAACGTACGGGACAGCCGTTTCACACCTTCTACGTCTCCTTGGCCATTCTGATTGGACTGCCCGCCTTGGCCGCCATCATCACCGGCCTGCCGCTGGCCTGGGAGTACCCGGTGCTCAAGGGGTTCAACTTTCAGGGCGGACTGGTGATGATTCCGGAATTCGTAGCCCTGCTGCTGGCCCTGAGCATCTATACCGGCGCGTTCATCGCCGAAATCGTTCGCGCCGGCATTCTGTCGGTAAGCCATGGTCAAACCGAAGCGGCCTCGGCACTGGGTTTGCGCAACAACATAACCCTGCGGCTGGTGGTACTGCCCCAGGCGTTGCGGGTCATCATCCCACCCTTGACCAGTCAGTATCTGAACCTGGTCAAGAACTCCTCGCTGGCGGCAGCCATCGCCTACCCGGAACTGGTGTCCATCTTCGCCGGAACGGTGCTCAACCAGACCGGTCAGGCCGTGGAGGTGATTCTGATCACCATGGGGGTCTATCTTACAATCAGCCTGACCATCTCGCTGTTCATGAACTGGTACAACAAGAAAATGGCGCTGGTGGAGCGATAGCATATGAACCCGGCAAACCAAACCTACGAGCCTGGAACCCACCCGGATCTGCCGCCGCCGTCTTCAGCGGTCGGCGCCATAGCCTGGATGCGCCAGCATCTTTTTTCAGGCCCATGGAACACCATTCTCACCCTACTGGCGGCCTACCTGCTCATACTGGTGATACCACCGATCATTCGCTGGGTATTCGTCGACGCGAACCTGAGCGGCGACACCCGCGAAGCCTGCACCAGCGGCGGCGCATGCTGGGTGTTCATCAAGGTGCGCTTCGCTCAGTTCATGTACGGCTTCTACCCGATCGAGGAGCGCTGGCGAGTCGATCTGACCTTCATCGTCTTCTTTGCTGTGCTCATACCGATGATGTTCGAGCGCATGCCGGGGCGAAAGTGGCTGACCGTTTTCCTGCTGTTCATTTTCCCGATCATCGCTTTCTTCCTGCTCTACGGCGGCAGCTTCGGCCTGGCAGTGGTGGAAACACCCAAATGGGGCGGCTTGATGCTGACCCTGGTTATCGCGGTGATCGGCATTGTGGCGTCTCTGCCCATCGGCGTGGTGCTGGCACTGGGGCGGCGCTCCAACATGCCTATCGTGCGCACCATCTGCGTCATCTTCATCGAGTTCTGGCGGGGCGTGCCTCTCATCACCGTGCTGTTCATGGCTTCCGTCATGTTTCCGCTGTTCATGCCGGAGGGAGCCAATTTCGACAAGCTGCTCCGGGCGCTGATCGGTGTGATGCTGTTCTCCGCAGCCTACATGGCCGAGGTCATTCGCGGTGGCCTTCAGGCCATCCCGAAAGGTCAGTACGAGGCGGCGGAAGCCATGGGCCTGGGCTACTGGCGGGTCATGGGTTTGGTGATCCTGCCCCAGGCGCTGAAAATGGTCATCCCCGGTATCGTCAATACCTTCATCGGCCTGTTCAAGGACACGACCCTGGTATTGATCATCGGATTGTTCGATTTCCTGGGCATCGTCCAGGCGGCAGCAACGGACCCGAAGTGGCTGGGCTACTCGGTGGAGGGCTATGTATTCTGCGCCTTCGTCTACTGGGTTTTCTGTTTCAGTATGTCCCGATACAGCATGTATCTGGAACGCAAACTCGACACCGGGCACGCCCGCTGAGAAGTGTCCTACGTATTGTGGGCGTAACTGATTGGAGGGTGAAGTGCGCAGATTCAAGGCGCGGGTCGCGGCTATCGGTTGTTCTACTGCCAAGATCTGCAACAATGAAGCTGTGCATTTCAGTCCCAAGATGCTTGTTCACGAATAGATCAGAGGCGCCTAACCGGCGCGGACCGCTGCTGATGAACTCAAACACGCATTTTGCCAGGAGTACCCAATGACCGAAGATGCGGCCTCGTCAAAGTTAGAATTGACCGTGTCCGACGAGATCATGATTCAACTGATCAACGTCCATAAATGGTACGGCCAGTTTCATGTCCTCAAGGACATCGATCTGACGGTGCATAAAGGGGAACGCATTGTGATCTGCGGTCCGTCGGGATCGGGCAAGTCAACCCTGATTCGCTGCCTCAACCGCCTGGAAGAGCACCAACGCGGCCAGATTATTGTCGACAGCGTAGAGCTGACCGGTGACCTGAAGCACATCGAAAAAATCCGCCGCGAGGTGGGCATGGTGTTCCAGCACTTCAATCTGTTCCCGCATCTGACCGTGCTCGAGAACTGTACGCTGGCACCCATCTGGGTGCGCAAAATGCCCAAGCGGGAGGCCGAGGAAGTGGCCATGCAGTATCTGGAGCGAGTGAAAATTCCAGAGCAGGCCGGGAAGTTTCCGGGGCAGCTTTCCGGCGGGCAGCAGCAGCGTGTGGCTATCGCACGGTCTCTGTGCATGAGCCCAAAAATCATGCTGTTCGACGAACCCACCTCGGCGCTGGATCCGGAAATGATCAAAGAGGTTCTGGACGTGATGGTGGAACTGGCCGGGAGCGGCATGACCATGCTCTGCGTAACCCACGAGATGGGTTTCGCCAAGACCGTCGCCAATCGGGTGATCTTCATGGACGGTGGTGAAATCATCGAGCAGAATCAGCCGGAAGAATTCTTCAACAACCCGCAGTCGGAACGGACCAAACTTTTCCTGAGCCAGATTCTGAGCCATTGAACCGGGATCGAAGACACCAACAGGCCGAGACGGGTCGGATCCGCTGATGAGGCTGCGACCCCATCCCACACGGGAAGCGTTCCGGCGCTGGATGTACTCGCAGCCCGAGTACGGGGTCTGGAGCCAGGGCGGCCCGCAGGCCGCCAAGGTAGAACGGGAAATGTGGCAGCGTTTCCAGGCGCTGTTCAAAGACCCTCCGCCGCTCGACGGCCGACCCCGCGATTCGTTCCAACGTTGGATGTACTCGCAACCCGAGTACGGGGTCTGGAGCCAGGGTGGACCGCAGGGTGCCCGGGTGGAACGGGAAATGCGGCGGCGGTTCAGGGCGCTGGCCAGAGGCGAGCAAGAGCCGCCCCTCGGTTCACAAAGCGATTTTGAGCGTTGGATGTACTCGCAGCCCGAACACGGCCTGGTCGGGCAGGGTGGTCCTGAGGGGCATCATGTGAAAAAGATGCTGTGGGAACGCTATAAAACCCAGCTTCCCAAGGCGGATGACGCGGAGTGATGCGCGGAGTCGGCGTCAGGACGAGGCCATGTCCGTATCGTGGTGGCCGCGCAGATCGTACTAGTGTAGTGTCTCCCAAATAACTTAACACCTGCGCTGGCCCTCGCGGTCCCTGACGGCGTTGCGGATCGTCGCAATAGCGCTGGCTATTCCTCCTCACCGCGCCTTGTCAG
>JAHEDQ010000224.1 GCA_024641125.1 Candidatus Competibacteraceae bacterium
CAACGACAAACGGCTGACGGTGCTGGCCCAAGAGAGGCGCTCTGTCTGGCTGTTCGACAGCCTAAGGAAGGTCTGACTGCAGAAAAGCAACACGTGGTTCGTCGCCGCACGCGTCTAAACCGGCAAAGGCTCGCCGAAGCCAACCCGGCGACCCTTTCCGGCGCTTTTCGCCGCCAAACGCCGCGTAATCCGAAGCAAACCCAACAGGGATCGCGGTTCGAAACTGGACACCCATGCCATCACCGCATTCCGGCGTCGGACCGAAACCCCGGTGCGCTCCGCAACGGTGCCCCGTTTGCTCAAATGCCGAAATCCTTTCAACAGCACAAGCGGCATCTGATGCGCCACGGCGGTGGCGATCGGGCAATCGAACCTGTCGCCACCCACGTAAGCCTGTCCGGGGAAACCCCGCGACGATGTCCGACGGTACGGTCAATTGTGGCAGCCACTGCCACAACCGAGAAACTGCGACCCGATCAGCATTCGCCCAGCTATAATGGGAGATAATAGCGCGGGTCACTTTTTTGTGGAAAACCCGGTCGGTTTTGGATGGGACTCAACATCTACTGGGAATCCACTCAGTGCGTGGTGGCTCGCGCGGAGTCGCGTGCCGGGAAGGCGCTTGGGTAGCGCGACGTCGAACGTGGGCGCTGAGCGTGGTGATGTGCGACGCGACGGCTCATGCTCCGTGCCAGACGGTCACCCTCAACCGAGAACAAAAGTCGATGGAACTACTCTCCGTACTGGTCTTCGTCGCGGTTGGAGTCGTTCTATTGTTCGACTACACCAACGGCTTTCACGACGCCGCCAACATCATAGCCACCCCCATCGCCTCGCGGGCCCTAACGCCCATCCAGGCCGTCGTGACCGTCGCCATCTTTGAGTTTCTCGGCCCCATTCTGGGCGGCACCGCGGTGGCCAATACCATCGGCAAGTTCGTCAACCTGGATGACGTTGCAGCTGTTCTCTCGGTCACCATCATCCTGTGTGGCTTGTCTGGAGCGATCTTCTGGAACCTCATCACCTGGTGGTTCGGTATCCCCTCCTCGTCGTCCCATGCCCTGGTTGGCGGGCTGGCGGGGGCCGTCGTCGTAGCGGTTGGGGCAGATCACGTGATCTGGGGCTTCTCGCAGCTCGCCCAGGGGCACTTCACCGGTGTGACCAAAGTGCTGCTGGCGCTGATCATCTCCCCGCTCATCGGCTTCTGGGCCGGGTTCTTCATCCATCGGCTGGTGTTCTTCCTGATGCGCGGTGCCAAGCCGAGCGTCAATAAGTTCTTCAAGCGGATTCAGCTGGTCTCCTGCGCCGGCTTGGCCTTCGCCCACGGGGCCAACGACGCCCAGAAGAGCATGGGAATCATCACCCTGGTGCTCCTGAGCGGTGGCTTCCTCACGGAGTTTCACGTGCCTTTCTGGGTCATTCTCTCCTGCGCCGGAGCCATCACCCTGGGCATTCTCTCCGGCGGCTGGCGCATCGTGCGCACCGTCGGCTTCGGTATCTTCAAGGTCCGCCCCATCCATGCATTCGACGCCCAGGTGACCTCCGCGTCGGTCATCTTCACCGCCTCGCTGATCGGTGCCCCTGTCTCCACCACCCATGTGGTCAGCTCCGCATTGATGGGTATCGGCGCAGCGGAGCGGCCCAAGGCCGTGCGCTGGGCAAAGGCGCAGGACATTGTCAGCACGTGGATTATCACCATCCCCGGCGCCGGCACTGTGTCGGTGCTGACCTACCTCGTGGTCAACGCCCTGCTCGGCGTGAACTGAGCTTGATCGCATTTGGCTGTGTATTTTCGTCAAGAGGAATACTCCCATGAGCAGCAACTCCAATTCCGTCGTAACCAAGTTGCTCGATCGCGTGTTACCCCGCATGCCGGACTTCTACGGCCTGATCAGCGCCCAGGCCGAGCAGCTTTGTCAGTCCATGGACATGTACGTGAAATTCATGGAAACCGGGGACATGGAGATCGGCAACCGGGTCCGGGCTATGGAGAAGGAAGGGGACGAACTGAAATCCAGGCACATGGAGATCCTGAACCACGCATTCGCCACCCCCATGGACCGGGAGGACATCTACAGGGCCATCGTCACCATCGACGAAATCCTGAACTACGCCAAGACCGCGGTGCGAGAGATCGAGGCACTCGGGATCAAGCCCGACGTGCACATGGCCGAGATGGCCCGCTTGATCCGTGACGGTAGCATGGCGCTGCGTGACGGCTATGCGAAGCTCTCCACCAAGCCGATGGATGCCGAGGCGTACGCCGCGACGGCCCGCAAGGCTGAGCGCAAAACGGAGAAGGTCTATCGGACAGCGCTCGCCGAGTTGTTCAACGCCCAGCATCACATCGATGCCTTGAGTGAACAGAAACAGGGAGCCGAGGCGAACGCGTTGATATACGTCATCGAGGTGTTCAAGCGTCGCGAGATCTATCGCCACCTCTCCAACGGCGCGGACCGCCTGGAGCACGCCGCCAGCGTCCTGCACGACATCGTGGTCCAGATCGCTTGAAAATTAACAAGCGCGTGCCCGAGTCTACGGAGAAAACCGCCTTCGACGCCGGTATACTGCCGGTGCAAGCCTCCGCAGGGATGCACCCCGCGGACGAAATGAAGACGACAAGGGGCAAACGAGTCCCAGCGGGGCGGCGTAATCGATGCCCGCACTCGGTCCGGCGCCTGTCAAACTTTGGATACGCCCGTGAAGACTTCAGATCAGGCTCTTGATACTCGGTCGAACAATCCTTCCCTCGAAGCCATGCCAAAAAAGTCCAAGTTCCCGCCTGTCAGCGCCGATCAGACGGTCAGCGAGTCCTTCGCCACCATCCTCCGGCACAACTTCGAGAACCTGGGCAGGTGGGAGCAAGCCGCGCACAGCGGATCGGACATCGAAGGCGTGCACCAGCTCCGGGTCACGGTCCGCCGCATGCGCTCGGCCCTACCGCTGTTCGAGAGTGCCATCCCGCGCTCCTCCGATCGACACTGGCGCGCGGAGATGCGCTGGCTCGCCGGCGAGTTGGGGCTGGCCCGCGATTTGGACGTGTTTATTTCAGAGGCCTTGGTCAGCCTGGACTCGAAGCTGCCGCTCAAGGGCGCCGATCGATTCATGCGAATCGCCGAGCGGCGCCGGGCCCGCGCCTACGAAGAACAGGTGCGGGGAATGCTGGACAGTGGCCGCTACCGGCGCTTTAAGGAGGGCTTCGGCGCATGGCTGGATTCGCGGGGGTGGGAAAAGGCCGCACAGGGTGCTAAACGGACGGAGCGTCTGGCCTCGAACATAATTCCCTATGCCCGAAAACGACTGGACAAGCAGGAGCGCCGCGTCCTCGCGGCCGGCAGCCATGTCGATCGGAACAAGCCCGAGGAAATGCACAGGCTGCGCATCGCCTGCAAGAAACTGCGCTATGCGACGGAGTTCTTCCAACCCCTTTTCACAGGCATGGATGTCTACATCTCACACATGAAAGGTCTCCAGGACCTCCTCGGGACCTTGAATGACGTCGCCGTCACTCAGCACCTGCTCGGCGCGTTGCTGACCGGTCAGAAGGACCGCCAGTTAGTCATATACGCGGGGGGCATCATCGGCTGGCGAACCTGCGACGCCCACCACATGTTGCTCAGATTCGACGGCTGCTGGGAAGAATTCGCCGAGGCCCAGCACCCTTGGTGGAAGAAGTCCCCAAACGACAGCACGGCCCCCTCCGCCGCGGCGGACAAGGCGGAAGAACCATCCGAAAATCCGTAACCCTGCCCGGTGCCGGTCCAGCTCTGACACTCGGGTCCCGTGTGAGCCCACCCAGGGTGCCGCACGAAATTCGCGCGCGAATCCATAGAGGCTCGCAACGGTGGCGCAGGCGCCCTTTGGGGGGGCGAATTGTTACTCCTTCATGCAAAAACAGCCACTTGGTCAAGCATGCGCCTGAGGGTGGTCTTCCCTACCCTACTTGGCCATGAAGGGCCTGCTCGTCCTCTTCGCACATCTGCTGACCACGCTCGCCAAACTCCTGGGACAGGGCGGCACACGATTAGTTATCGCCGATAGCCTCCTCATGAAGCAGCAACTGCTGGTCATCAATCGGTCGAGGCGCCGCGCACCCAATCTATCGGCCGTGGACCGAATTCTGTTCGGCTTCTGGTCGCTATTTCTCGCTCCACGGCGGATCTTGCGGGCAGCCGTGATCATCCGGCCCTCGACACTACTGAGATTTCACGAGGCTATTGAGAAGCGCAAATATCGCCTGCTCTTCTCATCACGAAGGATGGGCAAGCTCGACCCCAAAGGACCTTCTCAAGAACTCATCCGCGTGATCCTTCAGCCCAAGCGCCACAATCGCCGATTCGGGTGTCCGCAGATTGCGCTCACCATCCGGAGAACCTTCGGCGTGGGGATCGACAAGGATGTGGTCCGCCGGGTGCTGGCCAAACACTATCGGCCGGAGCCTGGGGCCGACAGGCCGTCCTGGCTGACGTTCAATGGGCAGATGAAAGACAGCCTGTGGAGCGTTGATCTGTTCCGGTTCGAATCGATCACGCTGAAGACCCACTGGGTGCTGGTCGTGATGGATCAGTACACCAGCCGAAGTCAGCGGGGAACGCGTCAATGCGCATACCGTGCTCCACCATTTCCGCTGGCGGACTCACTGCCGTAGGCTATACCAGCTGCCGGTGGCCGCTTGATTATCAATTCGCCACCGACAGGCTCCGGCTCTCGTCTAAGCGCGCTTCACCTTGCCGTTGACGATCTGCAGACGCTTGCCGCCGAAAGTCGTCAGAGTGAAACCGTCCGAGTGTTCGTTATAGGTGAGACTGTAGTCCTGCAGCATTCCGATGGCCATGGCCTCGCCCACAGCCAAGCCTTTACCGTTACTGCGGTAATGAACCCCGGCATGACAGCGCGCCATAGTGATGTTACTCGCCAACTTGTTGATCTCACCACCCAGAGTGAGCTCGGAACCGATCCAGGGCTGCAGGGACAGGCCATCGGCAGTAGCCTGCACCGGCTCCGGTATGACGAAATCCTCGTTCGTGAATGCCTTGAGCACGGTGGCGCAGGCGCCAGACGCCGCCGAATGGCCCGCCGGGTAGGAAGGGTGGGTGGGCGAACCCTCTGGATAGGCCTGCGGTAGAAGCGCAGTGCCATACCTGGTCCGCAACCGGTCGATGGCCGCCGATGCCAGGATGTCCGGGTGAATGTCGTAGTCCTTGACTCCTTCGAGCTGATTTTGGACGCGCCCGGCGAACACCTCGGGACGCAGGCGGCGATGCACGAGCCACTTGTGAAACCAGGCGGCCTCGAGGCCAAGCCGCGCCGCCCTTATGACCATATCGTGGAGGTGTATCGAGCCGAAGGTGGCAAATCCTTCCTGGCTGGCGGAGTGGAGATAGGGGTTGCTCGCGTCCAAGGCATCCGGGCCAAAGCGGTCGATGATCAGAGCGGCATTGAAAAACGCCTGGAACAGAGTGTCTTTTTGAACATAGGCGCTTAATGCCCGGCCATTGTGTAGGTAGCGTGGCGTGTTTTCGAACACCACTTCGCTGCCCGAATCGGCGCCACGCTGAATGGCCAGCCACTCGGCGTAGTCGGTCATGTAGTCCAAGTTGGCGAGCGGCACCGGATAGCGCTGCTCAATCAGCGACAACCCGTAAGGCACGTCATACCACAGGAACTGGCTCACGTAGGGCCCGCTCATATCGCCCCGGATGCCGCCGCGAAACAGGGTCCCGGCTGTGATCTGGCCATCGCAGATTGGCGCCCGGATGTCCGAGAAGCTGGAGTTCAGATCCGCAATGGCCGCGGCGGTGGTGGCATCCCACGGGTAGTCGATGAAAGAGACGTCACGCGCAAGTGCCTGCCAATACGCCTCGCCGATCTCCGCTGCATTCTCGGCGCTGTCGAAAGCGGGCGCGGGCGGCAGGGCAGTGGTCCACGAGTCGGAACCCATCAAGTCGAAGGCGTAGGCAGCCTGCGGGTTGGCCAGCCTGCGCGCTGCATCAGGTGACAGGGGGATGCGCTCGAAATCGGCCGGCTTACCGCTGTGCAGCGCCTTCCTGTAGAGTCCGTATGCATCGCCATCGACCTCGCCGAGATCGTTCTGCGGCAGGCACTTGAAAAAGCTGGCCCGGCGGTCGGCGTAACGGGTCTCGTCGCCGTTGTCCTGATGGTTGGGAAAGTCATCGCGCAGTCGATGGTAACGCGCGGCTTGCATGCGGATCTGGAAGGCGTCCTGGCGTCGCTGATCGAGCCGCGATTGCCCCGTTCCCGAGGCCTGAACCTGCGCGGGGATCGCGAGCAGCCCGCCCAATCCCAGCGAGGCAGCGGCGGAGAAGACACTGGCGCCGCTGGCGGTCTTGAGAAACCCACGTCGGGATCCGCTCGTTGCTGAGGGCTCGGCTCGCTTCCGGTTAGCTTCGTCCGGGTGACGAGAACATGTTGATGATTTTTTGTGCGGGCCCTGCTTGTCGTTCATCAGGGGTGCTCCTTCGAATCTTGTTCATTCGGCCATCGTTGACCCTGAAGGTTATCCTACCGCTGGCCACTCTGTGAGAACTTGCTCTAAGTCAAAGCCTTTGAGCCCCGCGCTGCCCTGCACTTCGGTGCACACTGAGGGATATCTGGACAGGCTTTGGGCGCTTCGAAGCTCGCCATGCTGATTTTGTCGCCGGCAACGCTAGAGCGGATGCAAGAGAAAGCGGGGGATAGGCGACGTATTTCCTGAGGTTGTAATGCGCCATAGCATCTCCCCGCTTACCGGCCAATCGGAACCATTTCAACGCCTTGAGGCCGTCCTGAGGAACCTTGTCGCCCACGGCATGCTTGGCGCCAAGATTCCTCTGCGCCCTTACATTCCCCTGCTCGGCAGCCATGCGATACCAATTCGCCGCCTCCTGGTCTTTCTCGGAAACACCCCGGCCGTTGTCATACATGAGACCAAGGTTGTACTGCGCGACGGAATTCCCCATTCCGCCAGTGGCAAGCGTTCCCGACATGCCGTCTCGTAGTCACCGCGCTCAAAAGCGGCACTTGCTCTCCCAAAGCCAGTCACACCGACCATCAACATAATCCGCACCATGACCCAATCCATATCCATCGCCAGAGAGACACATCGGGGTATACACCTAGGGAGCGGCGTTTTCCCTTGCCCCAAAGCGATACTTCAACCGCCACCGCTTGCCGCCACTGGAGGCAAACTCCAGATAGAGCCCGCCTCCGTCATAGAGCTTTTGAGCCTTCGCCGCCGGCTTGGCGTTGCGAATTGCTGTGCCGGTCAACGGCATTTAAGGGCAGATCTAAGCCGTGGCAGGCGAGTTG
>JAHEDQ010000225.1 GCA_024641125.1 Candidatus Competibacteraceae bacterium
ATGTCCGCAAAGACGAAAAGGAGTTTATTTTGCCGGTTCTGATCGAAGTCGACACTTCCCAAATTAAGGACGTCAATGGTCGGGCGCTGTCGGACAATCCCGACCGGCTTGAGATTGGCCTGGACAGGTTAATCGAGCTGGGGTTGCGCGCCCAGTTGGTTTCCCAGAGTTTCGTGACCGGTCAGCAGACCGTGCAGCTCGACCTGCTGCCCGGCAGTGAAATCCACCTGGAAGACGCCGATCTGAAGTATCCGCAGATTCCCACCACACCATCCACCATCAGCAGACTCAAGAGTTCCGCGGACACGCTCATGGAAAGGACCGGGGCCACCATGGATGAGCTGAAAAAGCTGCTTTCCCCGAAGAATCGCGAAAATCTTGCTCTGATACTCGAAAACGGCGCTTTGGCGAGTGCTGATGTAAAAGGTATTGCGAGCAAGCTCGAGGGTGTTGTCGATGATCTCCGGCTGCTGGTCGCGACGGTCAAGGACGATGCGCCGCAGTTTGGCGTGCTGCTGGACGAGGGTCACGAGACGCTGATCAGCTACCAGGCCGTTGCCACACGTGCCGAACGCTTGCTGGCCGAGAATGAGGAGGGCATCACTCAGGCCATTGCGGAGCTGCGCACGCTCGAGGGCAAGCTGGCCAGAACTGCAGATACGGCAACCCGATTACTCTCCGAAAACCGGCAAGGCATCCGTGATTTCACTGAGACCGGGCTCTATGAGTTCACGAATCTTGCGGTGGACAGCCAGGCGGCGGTCGAGCAGCTGCGCCGGGTGTTGGAGGAAATGGAGCGCGACCCGGCGCGTTTCTTCTTTGGTCAAGCCGGACGAGTCGAGGTAAAGTGATGGAGACTGGGATGCGGGTGGGTACTGGCCGTGATCGCCGGGAATTTCTCCGCTGCAGCCTGGCTGGCTTTGCAGCTCTGTTGACCGGGTGCAAAGTGCCAGGGACCGAAAAACCACCCCAACGGATCCGGCTTTCCGCTGCCACGGAGTTCGCGCCCGAAATGCCATTCGTGGGTTGGGTATTGCGGGTACAGGAACCCCAGACCACCCTGAGCCTGGACACAGCGCGGGTCGCCTATGTGGCCCCGGGCGGGAATATTCAGTATCTGGCCACAGCCGAGTGGGCCAGCCGTGGACCCGAAATGGTGATGGAACTGCTGGTCGAGTCGTTCCAGAACTCGAACCGCATCCTCACAGTCGGCGACCGCCGGTCCCGCAGTCGCCCGGATTTTGAACTGGAGAGCCGCCTGACGCATTTCCAGGTTGATGCCAAGGGTCGCGATGCGGGTCTGGTCAGAGTCGGTTTGGATGTCTCGCTGATGCAGCGCCCACGGCGTAATACGGTGGGTTCGTTCCGGTTCGAATCGGAAACGCTGATTGAGCCCATGTCTCTGGCCAACATCCGTGCGGGCTTCAACGAGTCCCTGGAAGAGGTCATGAGCCTGGTGGTTGAGTGGACGCTGCAGACCGGCGCCAACGCCTGAGCACCGGTTTCGGAAAAGCGTCTGCCGTGGATCAAGGTATGAGACTGATCGCATGCCAGAATCAAAAGAATAAACTGCTGCAGTTTCGATGGCGGACAAACCATTCAGGTTGAGTGCTTGGGTCTTTGGCTGTGAAAGCGGGTCGCCGCTGCCTGAGACACTGCCAGCGCATGGCCATGCTGCTCACCGCGAAACGCCGGGTAGTGACCCTGACCGGAAGTCTGACATGAGCCAGCGCTGGAACAGCAATGGGTTTCGGATCGTTTGTCCTGTTCGGCATCGGTTGCTGTTTGTCCTGGTCGCCCTTCTGGTCGGTTGCGCGACGCCCCAGACGAATCAAAGGGTTCAGGAAGGCGGCGTGGAGGCCCGAACACAGTCCAAAACCTATAAGGGTCTCACGGTCTCGACCAGCGTGCTCTCGGCCGAGGAGAGTGCCGAGGCCTACGGTGTTCCCCTGGCCGAAAAGGGCATTCAGCCCGTGTGGGTCCGGGTGGACAATAACGAGGCGCAGGCTTTTTGGTTACTGGCCCAGGGCATGGACGCTGGTTTTTTCCCCGCCTCCGAAGCGGCCGAGGCGTTTGCCGCAGGGCGGACCGGCGAAGAGCAGGCGGGTCTGGCCGCTCATTTCGAGAAATTGGCCTTTCGCAATCCGGTGCCCCCCGGCAGCACGGTCTCGGGCCACGTGCTCACCAACTTGGACGAAGGCGTGAAACTGGTTCAGGTGGATCTGATCTCCAGCAAACAGAGCCGCTCGTTCTCATTCATGTCGGCCGTGTCCGGTTTCCAAGCCGACTATCACGTGCGCGAAGCGTTCAGCGGTAGTTTGTACATCGAGTCGGAGGTGGTGGATTACGATGATCTCGGCTCGCTGCGACGTGCGCTTGAGGCCCTTCCCTGCTGCACCACGAATGCAGACGGATCCCGCCAGGGCGATCCCCTGAACCTGGTGATTATTGGTGGCTTGAGCGATGCTTTCCCGGCCCTGGTGCGTCGCGGTTGGCGCCCGACCGAGGCGACGCGTATCGAGTCGGTGATGAAGATGATCAAATCCGCGCTGTCCGGTGAACGTTACCGCTATGCCCCGGTCAGCCCACTCTACGTCTACGGTCGACCCCAGGAACTGGCGCTGCAAAAGGCCCGGGACAACATCCACCAGCGCAATCACCTGCGGCTTTGGCTGGCCCCGCTTCGATACCAGGGGAAGCAGGTCTGGGTGGGACAGATAAGCCGGGACATCGGCAGTCGGTTCACCATTCACTCACCCTACCTGACCACCCATAAGATTGACCCCAACGTCGATGAGGCGCGCGATGCTCTGATCGAGGATATGGCCTACTCCCAGAATCTGGTAGAGGTCGGGTTGGTGGCGGGGGTGGGCACCGCGTCCAAGGACATGCCGCGTCAGAATCTCACCACGGATCCCTACTACACCGACGGTTTTCGAGCCGCGCTGATATTCGATGCAAAGCCGACTTCACTGACAGATATCGGCTTTTTGCAATGGGAGTCTCCAGGCGGGGCTATATTGCTGGACCAGGACCGTGGGGCCGTGCAGTGACTTGCCGTCCGCAGTTTTGTTTGTTCCGCACTCGGTGTCAAAGCCGGTGGGCTCTTGTCCTGGTTTTGATGCTGGCCATCTCGGGCTGCGCGACCTGGCAGGCACCCGCCGATCCCAGCGTGGAGAATATCCGGGCGAGGGCCATATCCGAGAGCTCGGGGGACGTTGACGTGAAGGCGGCGATTCTCAGCGCCGAGGACACCCGGCGCATCTTCGGCGCCGATCTGAATGCGGCCGGGGTGCAGGTCATTTGGGTGGAGGTCGACAATCGCTCATCGGTGCCGCTGCGTTTTATGCACACCGGCACGGACGCCAACTACTACTCCCCGCTGGAAGTGGCCTGGTCGCTACACGTGACCTTCGGTGGAGCCACCAACGACCGCATCGACGACTACTTCGATGCCAAGGCGTTTGAGAATCCCATTCCTGCGAGGCAGCTGCGCCGCGGCTTCATCTTTACCAATCCAGAGCCTGTTGTGAAGTTGTTCAACATAGATCTTGTGGGTAATCGCACCATGGTGCCGTTCACCTTGATTTTGCCCGTGCCCGATACGCCGCCGGGCAAGGACGCCACGGCTCTGAGTAAGCGGGTGGCGGCGGTCCGGGGGCCGGACTATCAGACCGCGGAGGCTCTGCGGGCGGCGTTGGAAGCCGCGCCCTGCTGCACCCGTGTGGGTGCCGAAAAGGCGATCGGCGGCCCCGTCAATGTTGTCATGGTGGGTACGCTGGGCGACCTGGGTTCGGCCCTGGTCAGACGCGGTTACAGACGCGACCTGCGCTCGGACGATTTCGTCCAGCGGGTTTATGGCCGCCCCCCGGATATTGTAATACGGAAGTACGCTCAGGGCGTCGATTCGTCCAAATGGGTGCGCTTCTGGGTGGCGCCCTTTCGGTATCGGGGGCGGCCCGTGTTCCTGTGCCAGGTCGGGCGGCCAGTCGGTGGACGCTTTGCGGCTAACGATGGCCCGCTCGTGCTGCAGGTCGATGTGGACGAGGCCCGAAACCATTTTGTGGGCGACATGCTGTACTCGGGTGGCTTGGCGCAACTGGGATTCGTCGATGGAGACGGCGGCGATGACGATGCGCCGGTAGCGGTGCCGAAACCCTATCAGACAGATGGGCTGAGGGCGGTATTTGTCATGGCTACGCGACCGCTCTCCATGTCGGACACGGAATTCCTGGACTGGGTGCCCTACGTCCGGCAGCGTGAGGCCGAAGCGTCAGGTCTGGCCGCCGAATGACTGGTGGGCCAGCCCAACTACTGCCAGGATAGACCGCCACGAATAGCCCAGTAGGTCCGGGGTGCTTCGTTCAATTGCGCCAGTGCCCGTTCGGCCCGCGCGTCCCAATCGACGTCCAGGGCTCTGAGGTTCGACTCCAGTTGATCGATTAGGCTGGCGCCGCTCAGCACCACGTCCACCCAGGGCCGCGAGACTATCGCTGCAAGCGCCAGGGCATCCACCGTGCATTCCAGCCGTGCCGCCTCCCGCTCCAGGCGACCCAGGGTGTCGCTAAAACCCGGGTCGTGATTGCGGTCGGTGAGACGACCGTTCGCCAGACCCTCCTTGATAATTACGCCCATCCCGGCCGAGTGGGCATCGGCCAGGGCGCCGCCGGCGGATGTTTCCAGCAGATTCCAGGTGGCCTGTACCGTATCGAACAGCCGCACACCGTCCACATTGATAGAGCGGGCCTGAGTGATGACCTCTCCCTGCCGTGGGCCGCTCACGCTGAGCCCAATGGCGGTGCCGTCGGCTTTGATTTGCGCCAGCTCGGTAAGCACGGCGATGTCGTTGAGGACACCGCTTTCCAGCGTTGCGCTGTGAATCTGATACAGGTCCAGGTGACTCCCCAGTTCTGCCCGGCTTTCACGCCATTGTTTTTGCAGTTGCCCCAGGGTGTGGTCCTTGACTTCGTGCACGGTGGCGTCTGCGCGCCAATCCGCCGTGTAGGTGTAGCCCCATTTGGACGCTACGGTGAGCCGGTCCGAGCCGGGCTTCGGGCTGTTCAGCCAAGTGGCCAGAAAGCGCTCACCCAAACCATATGAGCGGGCCGTGTCGAAATAACGGACGCCCAACTCGCGGGCACGCTCCATCAGCGCGCCGGCGGCACGCTCCATGGCCTCGGCGCCGGTCTCGCCCGCCAGGTCTTCGCCGTGACCGAGATTGATGTAGCCCGGACGGCCCAGGGCCGCCAGGCCGAGGCCCATGGGGCTTGTTTCGAGTCCGGAATCACCGAGATGTCTGGAGATTTTTTTCGTCATTGGATTCCACCGGTACGCCGGGCTGGGCTATGGTGATGCCCGCATTTGGCGGTGGGATGCCGCCCCGTGGCTGACCTATGCTGATCATCATTCAGAGCAGATGTATGCGTACCAAGCATTTGACGATAAAGGAAGCTTTATGCCTAGGGTTATTGGATCTCAGGATGTTGCTGGCGGTCTGTGGCGCGGTGTCTTCTGGCTGCTGGCACTGGCCGTCTCGCTGCCGGTGATGGGGCAGGATATCGCGATCAAGGGAACGGCGACCTACCGTGAGCGCATCGCCATGCCGCCCAATGCGGTGTTCGAGGCCACGCTGGAGGATGTGTCCCTGGCGGACGCCCCAGCCGAGATCATGGGCCGTGTGCAAATCGAATCTCCGGGCAATCCCCCGATTCACTTCGAGATTCCCTACGACGCGGATCAGATAAAGGCGAATCGAAGCTATTCGGTTCGCGGCCGGGTGACGGTGGATGACCGCCTGATGTTCATCACCGATCAGATCTATCCCGTGCTTACCCGGGGTGCCGATACCGATGTGTCCCTGGTCATGCGCAAAACCCAGGGCGCAGAGCGGGCGCCCGGGTCCGGACCGTTGGGTGCGTTGCCCGCCAGCTTCAGCGGTGACCTGCCCTGCGCCGACTGCCCGGGCATACGCTACAAGCTGGATCTGTTCCCGGATCGGGTTTTTTACTTGCGCATGCACTATCAGGACAAGGACGGCGATTTCGACGACATCGGGCGCTGGGCTCCATCATCGGACGGTTCGCGGCTGATCCTGCAGGGTGGCCGGGAAGCCCCGAGCCTGTTCCGCGTTGAGAGCGTTGATACTCTGGTGAAGCTGGATCAGGCGGGCATGGACATCGAGTCTGAGGCAAACCATACGCTGACCCGAACACCGGAATTCGACCCTATCGAACCTCAGCTCATGATGTCCGGCATGTATCAGTACATGGCCGATGCGGCGTTGTTTGTGGAATGCCTGACCGGACGGAGATTGCCGGTGGCCGAGGAGGGCGACAGCATTGCCCTGACAAACGCTTACCTGTCGGCCGGACAGGAGCCGGGTAAACCGCTGATGGCCAGCCTGGAGGGTCGTATAGCGCCCCGTTCCAAGATGGACGGCGAGGGCGTCGAGCCGACCCTGGTGGTGTCGCGTTTTATCGCGATTCAAACTGGACGGTCCTGCCCCGCGTTGTTTGAGCCGGCAGCCATGCAGGGAACCGAGTGGCGCATGGTACTGCTGGGTGAGGAGGCGGTGATGGTGACCGATGAGAAGCGCCGGCCGAGTTTGATTTTCCATCCCGAGCCCCAGCGCGTTAGCGGCAGCGGCGGCTGCAACCGCTTCACTGGCGGCTATGAGATCAACGCCTCGGCGCTGACCCTGTCCGCGGTGGCCGGCACGATGATGGCCTGCCCGGATGGAATGGACCTGGAACAGGCCGTTTACGAGGCGTTCGGCAAGGTGCGCAGTTGGCGCGTAACCGGCCGCCAGCTCGAGCTGTTCGACGGCGACGGCCATGTGCTGACCCGCTTCCAGGCGGCACAATCGGGTTAATGGCGAAACGGGAAACGGGCACCAGCAGAGTGCGTTGCAATGACTGACGGCCTTCCCGGACGGAGAAGTCAAAGTCACGAACGTGATCGTACAAGACGATTGGCCTGTGGTGGAGTTTATCAATCGCGGCACCCACACCGGTGCGCTTCATTCCAGTCTCGGAGAATTTCCACCCAGCGGGCGTTACATGGAAGTTCGGTATTGCAGCGTCATGCGGGTGAAGGATGGCAAGGTCGTCGAAGGACGGGACTACTACGATTCTGCGTCAATTGCGCGTCAGCTTGGTTTGGTCGATTGAGTATTCGGCGTCGAACTATCGCGCAATTTCCCGTAAATCGCAGGTCAAAGGCCCTCATGGGGTTTGGCGGCTCGAAGCACATCCACGACGGTTTGATGAGCTGACCATGCTCGATGGT
>JAHEDQ010000044.1 GCA_024641125.1 Candidatus Competibacteraceae bacterium
GCCATGAAAGTGGCGCCGGAGCGCCTGGAGTTGGTCGCCGGTGCGGTCAATGTATTTCCAGAGGTGGCGCACAACTACGAGCGGGACCATCCGTTCAATCTCTGGTTTGTCGTGGCGACGGAGGACCCGGCCCGAGTGGCGGAGGTGCTGAAGGAAATCGAGGACTGCACCGGCGAGACGGTTTACAACATGCCCAAGCTCGAGGAGTTCTATATCGGTCTGAGGCTGGAAGCATGAGCCACGTCACCGGCCTTGATGAGCTGGATCGCCGCATTATCGAAGCCACACAGGAGGGTTTGGACTTTACCGCCCAGCCCTACATGGCGGTGGCCGAAGTGCTGGGTGTCAGCGCGCAGATGGTCATGGACCGTATGAAAGCCATGCTGGATCGGGGTGTCATTCGCCGTATTGGCGTGATCCCAAACCACTATGCCCTAGGCTACCGTTCAAACGGCATGTCGGTGTGGCAGGTACCGGATGCCCACCTCCGCGAGGTGGGGAGGCTGGTCGGCGCATTGGATTCTGTAAGCCACTGCTACCACCGTCCGCCGCATCCCCCCGATTGGCCCTACAACCTGTTTGCCATGGTGCATGGCCGCAGTCGCGAGGCGGTTGAGGCACAGGTGGCTCAGATTGCGGAGCTGCTGGGTGACTGGAATCTCGGCCATGAGGTGCTTTACAGCCGCCGGATTCTGAAAAAGACCGGTCTGCGAATTTGACGCTGGTCAAGTACAGGCCGGAGGTGCTGGTGGATTCTGGCTCCGATCCGGAGCAATCGTTCCGGCCTTTGGCCGCACACCCGCGTGGCCCAGTTGGCCGGGCAAGGGAGTAGAGCCGTGTTTCGCATCAGCCGATACTTGCGGGCGCTGGAAGCCGGCACGGTAGGTCGGCCAGCCCCGCCAGCCGCGCGCCCATCTGCGCCGGTGGTGATCTGGAACCTGGTTCGCCGCTGCAACCTGAGCTGCCGTCATTGCTACTCCGCTTCGGCCGATCGCGATTTTCCCGGCGAATTGACCACCGAAGAAATTGCAGAGGTGATGACGGACCTGCGCGAATACGGTGTGTCGGTTCTGATCCTGTCTGGGGGTGAGCCGCTGCTGCGGCCGGATATTTTCGAGATCACCGCATTGGCCAAGTCAATGGGCTTTTATGTGGGTCTGTCCAGCAACGGTACCCTGATTGACGAGCGCAACATCGACGCCATCGCCCGGGCCGGCTACGACTACGTGGGCATCAGTCTGGACGGACTGGAACAACGCCACGATCAGTTCCGACAGTTGCAGGGCGCCTTCCGGGCCTCGCTGCAAGGGGTGCGTCTGTGCCGACGCAACCAGATCAAGGTGGGTCTGCGTTTCACGCTGACCGAGGACAACTTCAAAGACCTGCCCGGACTGTTGCGGCTGATGGATGAGGAGGATGTGGACAAGTTCTATCTGTCGCATCTGAACTATGGGGGCCGCGGACGTGTGAATCACGGTCTCGACGCCTTCCACGAGACCACCCGCCAGGCCCTGGACCTGCTGTTCGATCAGTGCTGGGCCGAGATTCAAAACGGCGTTCGACGGGAGTACGTCACCGGCAACAACGACGCAGACGGGGTGTATCTCATCCATTGGGCTAGGCGTCATCTGCCCGACCTGGTACCGCGGCTGCGCGCGCTGCTCAGCCGCTGGGGCGGAAATGCGTCCGGCGTTGGCATATCCAACATCGATAATCTGGGTAATGTGCACCCCGACACGTTCTGGTGGCACCGCACCCTCGGTAACGTCCGTACACGCCCATTCAGCGCCATCTGGGACGATCTGTCCGACCCGGTTCTGGCCGAACTGAGGCGCCGGCCCCGACCGCTCAAGGGACGCTGCGGAGGCTGCGGCTTCCTGGACGTGTGCGGTGGCAATACACGGGTGCGGGCGTACCAGATGACCGGTGATATCTGGGCCGAGGACCCGGGCTGCTATCTGCGCGACGACGAGATCGAATTGCGGGATGTACCGGAGGTGCATGTTCCGTTGGTGGATCGACGCCCGCATCGGCGTTATGGAAATGCCTGGTCGGCGCTACGCAGCCCGGCCGGAGGGAGTGAATGATGGACTATTTGCCGGTTTTCCTGGACATGAAGGGCCGCCGCGCCCTGATGGTGGGCGGTGGCGCTACCGCCACACGCAAGGCCGACCTGCTGTGCCGGGCCGGCGCCCGGGTGCGGCTGGTGGCGCCAAGCATCACCGACGCGCTGAGGGCACGGGCCGGGACCGATACCCTGGAGCTGATCGAACGGGTGTTCCGGGACGACGACCTGCGTGGCGTATCTCTGGTCATCGCCGCCACCAACGACCGAGGGCTGAATCGCCATGTGTCGGAACTTGCCCGGCTCCAGCGGGTGCCGGTCAACGTGGTGGACGATCCGGAACTGTGCAGTTTCATCATGCCTGCCATAGTTGACCGATCCCCGTTGATGATCGCCATCTCCAGTGGCGGCGCGGCGCCGGTGCTGGCGCGCCTGGTGCGGGAAAAGCTGGAGGCCGCCCTGCCCGAGGGTTATCGCCGTCTTGCCCGCATGGCCGCCGCCCTGCGCGGTGACGTCAAGGCGCGGTTCAAGGACTTGACTGCACGGCGCCGCTTCTGGGAAGGCGTGTTCAGTGGCCCGCTTGCGGAGCGTGTTATGAACGCCACCGAAGAACAGGGTAAATCACTGGTCTACGATGCGCTGATGACCGGCGATATGAGGGTATCGTCTCTGGGTGAGGTGTATCTGGTCGGAGCCGGGCCGGGGGATCCAGAGCTGCTGACATTCCGGGCATTGCGGTTGATGCAACAGGCCGATGTGGTGGTGTACGACCGTCTGGTGGCGCCTGCGGTCATGGATAAGGTGCGCCGGGATGCGGATCGGATCTATGTGGGCAAGGCGGCCAACCGGCATACCCTGCCCCAGGAAGACATCAATCGCATCCTGGTTGAACAGGCCTCCCAGGGACGCCGGGTGGTGCGACTCAAGGGAGGCGACCCGTTTGTGTTTGGCCGCGGTGGTGAGGAGATCGAGACCCTGAAGGCGGCCGGGATTCCATTTCAAGTGGTGCCAGGCATTACTGCGGCTCTGGGCTGCGCGGCCTACTCAGGTATTCCCCTGACCCATCGAGACTGCGCCCACGGCTGTTTGTTCGTGACCGGCCACATGAAGGACGGCGCCCTGAGCCTGCCCTGGCCCAGTATGGTTCAACCCAATCAAACCGTTGTTGTTTACATGGGCCTGGGCGCTCTGCCGCTGCTGGCGGATGGCCTGATCCGCCATGGCTTGTCCGAGGATTGGCCGGTGGCGCTGATCCAGGATGGGACCAGTGAGCAGCAGCGGGTGGTGACCGGGACGCTGAGCACCATTGCCGCGCAGGCTAAGGCGGCTGAGCTGATATCCCCCACGCTGGTCATCATCGGCGAGGTGGTGCGTCTGCGTCAGCAGTTGTCCTGGTATCGCAATACGGAGGAGGCGCCGGTGGCGCGTGTGGCGGGCACGGCGTGATGGGGCCTGGGCTTGTATCGGCGGGGTCTGCTGTCCTGGTCGTTTTGCTGAGCGGGCTTTCAATCCCGCTAGAGACCCGGGCTGACAGCCAGTCGGGCGCGGCGGTGTATCAAGCCCACTGCGCCAGCTGTCACGGGGCGGATCGTCTGGGCGCCATGGGTCCGGCGCTGTTACCGGAGAACCTCAGTCGTGTCCGCCGCGTTCAGGCCGGCACCAGTATCGCTGAGGGTTTACCCGCCACCCAGATGCCTGCTTTTGGCGGACAGCTCAGCGCCGATCAGATCGAGGCGGTGGTGGACTTCATCTACACGCCGCTGGTGCAGACCCCTCACTGGGTGATGGAGCAGATCCGGGCCAGTCACCTGACCCACGTGGATACTGCCACGCTCAGCGATCGACCGCTGTTCGAGGCCGATCCCCTCAATCTGTTTCTGGTGGTGGAACTGGGGGATCATCACGCGACGGTGCTGGATGGCGATCGTTTCGAGCCTCTGCACCGCTTCAAGACCCGCTATGCGCTGCACGGCGGACCCAAGTACTCCCCCGACGGGCGCTTCGTGTTCCTGGCGTCGCGGGACGGTTGGATCAGCCGATTTGATCTTTACAATTTCAAGACCACCCATGAGATCCGGGCCGGTATCAACACCCGCAATCTTGCGGTGTCGGCCGACGGACGCACGGTACTGGTGGGCAACTATCTGCCTCATACCCTGGTGGTTTTGCGGGCCGACGATCTGGCACCGCTGCAGCTTATTCCGGTCACCGATGGCCAGGGCGCCAGTTCCCGGGTCAGTGCCGTCTATGCCGCGCCTCGGCGAGGGAGCTTTATCGCCGCGCTCAAGGATCTGCCGGAGGTTTGGGAGCTTCCCTACAGACCTGCCCCGCCCGGGCCAGACTCTGTCGCGTCGACCCTGCCGGGCAGTCCTGCCGAGCCGGCGGATCTGACGGTGCGCCGCATTGCCCTGGACGACTATCTGGACGATTTCTTTTTCGACCCGGAATACCGTCACTTGATCGGCGCAGCCCGCAACGGTGCCGGCCAGGTGGTGGACCTGGACCAGGGACGGGTGGTGGCAGAGCTGGATCTCACCGGACTGCCCCATCTGGGATCCGGCATAACCTGGGAGTGGGAAGGCCGACAGGTACTGGTGACGCCAAACCTGAAACAGGGCAGCCTCACCGTGATCGACATGGAAAGCTGGCAGGTCATCAAGCGGATCGAAACCCTGGGGCCGGGGTTTTTTATGCGCAGCCATGCCGCATCGCGCTACGCTTGGAGCGATGTGTTCTTCGGGCCCAATCGGGACGCGATGCATGTGATCGACAAATCCACCTTGGAGATCGTCAAGACGTTGCGGCCAGAGCCGGGGAAGACCGCAGCCCATGTGGAGTTCACCCGGGACGGGCGCTATCTGCTGCTCAGCATCTGGGATCCGGACGGAGCCGTCATCGTCTACGATGCTGACACCCTCGAGGAAATCAAGCGTCTGCCCATGAACAAGCCCTCCGGGAAGTACAACGTCTGGAACAAGACCCGATACGAGTCCGGCACCAGCCACTGAGCCGCCCGGTCCGGATCCCGCTTCTCCAGTCTTACCCCTTGTTGCCCGGGTTCGCCACCTACCACTCAGCCGACTTGACGCGCATCAAGGAGCCCCGGTCGTCAGGCGCACTAGCATGACTCCGACTTCAACCGGGAGGATGCCCCATGAGCGGCGCGTTCACGAAATCCACCGCACGCAATATCTACTTTGGTGGCAGCGTGTTTTTCTTTCTACTTTTTGTGGCGCTGACCTTCGACACCACGCGGACCATGCCGGAACGGGACCACCGGGAAAATCTCTCTGACAAGGTGGTGCTGGGCAAGTCGGTATGGGAGGAGAACAACTGCGTGGGGTGTCACACCATATTGGGCGAGGGCGCCTACTTCGCACCGGAACTGGGTAACGTCTACTCCCGCTTTGGCAACAGTACCGAGGCGATCAAAGCCTTTATCGCCAGCCGTCCCGCCGAGGGCATCCGCGGCCGGCGGAGCATGCCCCAGTTTAATCTCTCCGAGGAGGCACTGGATGCGGTGGCGGAGTTCCTCAAGTGGACTTCCGAAATGGACACGGCCAACTGGCCGCCCAACATCCAGGGTTGAGGAGATCCGATCATGAAGTATCAATCCCAGGCTGTCGCCAAACCGTATTTCTACGCCGCCATTGGCTTGTTCGTGGCCCAGGTCCTGTTCGGGCTGATCATGGGTCTGCAGTATGTGATCGGGGATTTCCTGTTTCCGGAAATTCCGTTCAACGTGGCCCGCATGGTCCACACCAATCTGCTCATCGTCTGGTTGCTGTTCGGGTTCATGGGCGCAAGCTATTTTCTGGTGCCGGAGGAGTCCGAGACGGAATTGTTCAGCCCACTGCTGGGCTATGTTCTGTTCTGGGTGTTTCTGGTGGCCGGCGCTCTCACCATCGTCGGCTATCTGGCCGTGCCCTATGCAACCCTTGCGGAGCTGACCGGGAACGACCTTCTGCCCACCATGGGCCGTGAATTCCTGGAACAGCCCACCATCACCAAGATCGGGATCGTGATTGTTGCCCTGGGTTTTTTGTTCAACATCGGCATGACGGTTCTGAAAGGGCGTAAGACCGTCATCAGTGTGGTGTTGATCACCGGACTGGTCGGCCTCGCTGTTTTCTTTCTGTTTTCCTTCTACAACCCCAGCAACCTGGCGCTGGACAAGTACTACTGGTGGTGGGTGGTGCACCTTTGGGTGGAAGGTGTGTGGGAATTGATCCTCGGCGCCATCCTCGCTTTTGTGTTGATCAAGGTCACCGGGGTCGATCGGGAAGTGATCGAGAAGTGGTTGTACGTGATCATCGCCATGGCCCTGATCACCGGCATCATCGGCACCGGTCATCACTACTACTGGATCGGCACCCCGACCTACTGGCAATGGTGGGGATCGATATTCTCCGCCATGGAGCCGCTGCCGTTCTTCGCCATGACCGTGTTTGCGTTCAACATGATCAACCGACGGCGCCGCGACCATCCAAACAAGGTTGCTGTCCTGTGGGCTCAGGGCACCGCGGTCATGTCGTTTCTCGGAGCCGGCGTGTGGGGCTTTCTTCACACCTTGGCGCCCGTTAACTACTACACCCATGGCACCCAGATCACCGCGGCTCACGGGCACATGGCGTTTTATGGCGCCTATGCCATGATCGTGATGACCATCATTTCCTACGCCATGCCCATACTCCGGGGCCGCGAAGCCGCCTCCAACCGCAACCAGGTGGTGGAAATGTGGGGTTTCTGGCTGATGACGGTTTCCATGGTGTTCATCACCCTGTTCCTGACCGCGGCCGGCGTGCTCCAGGTCTGGATGCAGCGCTACGGAGGGTCGGAACCGTTTATGGTGGTGCAGGAAAAGATTGCGCTGTTCTACTGGATGCGGGAACTGGCAGGCGTGATCTTCCTGATTGGTCTGATCTGCTATGTTGCGGCCTACTTTCTGCCGGAACGGGACTTGGATGTTGACGTCGTCGCTGAAGCCGGCTGAACGCCAGCCCTGACCCGCGGCAGTTCCGCGGTGGGTCAGGGCCACTCCAAGGAACGCCGCCGCGGAGCGGATCCGCTCCAAGGTCTGAATGCGCGAGGTTTACCAATGGATATGCCGGTCTCGGACACACCGGGCGGCGTGGGCGCGACGCCTTTCTATTTGCCCCAGGGTGGCGAAATCGAGCTGTTCGAACGGGCCCATCGCAACGCTTTGCCGATCATGATCAAAGGCCCGACCGGGTGCGGCAAGACCCGGTTTGTCACCCACATGGCCGCGCGGCTGGGTCGTCCCTTGTACACGGTCTCCTGTCATGACGATTTGACCGCAGCGGACCTGGTGGGTCGACATCTGATTGGCGACGGTGAGACCTACTGGAGCGACGGGCCACTGGCCCGGGCCGTGCGCGAGGGTGCCATCTGTTACCTGGACGAAGTGGTCGAGGCGCGTAAGGACATCACCGTGGTCCTTCACCCTCTGACGGACGATCGCCGCATGCTGCCGATCGAGCGCACCGGTGAGTTGTTGCTGGCGCCACACGAGTTCATGCTGGTGGTGTCCTATAATCCGGGTTATCAAAACCTGCTCAAGGGAATGAAACCCAGCACCCGGCAGCGTTTTGTCGGGTTGACCCTGGGATTCCCCGCGGCACAGGTCGAAACCGAGGTCTTGATGCGTGAAACCGGGATCGATAAGCCCTTGGCCGAGCGGCTGGTGGCCCTGGCTGCCGGTCTCAGGTCTTTGCAGGACCACGATCTGGAGGAAGGCGCGTCGACCCGATTGCTGGTTTATGCGGCTACCCTGATGCTAGACGGACACCCGCCGCGGGAAGCCTGCCGCGCCGCTCTGGTGGAACCCCTCAGCGACGATCCGGAGACCGGGCAGGCGCTGATGGATCTGGTTGATGCCCACATCCAGTCCTGAGGCCGATCCCCCGGGCATGGCGCTGGCGATCCTGGCCGAGGCCCTGTATCTGGCCAATCTTCTACTGCTGCCCGGATTGGCGTTCGTCGCCCTGTTGTGGCTGTTCTGGACGCGCCGTCCACAGGCCGCGGATCTGGCGGTAAACCATCTCAACCAGACCGTTGCCGCCAGTCTCTGGGCGGGTGTGCTGTTGATTGCTGCCAATCTGTTGATCATTGCCCTGGGTGGTTATCAATCCGCCAACACCTGGACCGTGGTCATTGTTTATTTCACCACCTGTCATGCCAGTCTGGTCCTGCTGGGGATGGTGGGGCTGTCCAAGGCCATGTCTGGCCAGCGCTGGCGTTTTCCCATGGTGGGATGGCGCGGAGCGGGGCCGTGAGCGTCGGCAAGTGGTCGCCGGATGACGCATCGCGAAGGATTGTCAGCGGCACCGGTGTCTCGCCTTCGGACGGCATCAAACGTCAGCGTTTGCGCCTGCTGTCCCGCACGGCATTTTTTGCCCTTTTTGTGCTCGCACCGGTGCTGGATGTCTTTCGCTACGATCTGACTCTGGGCCACGCCATCCTGTTTGGCCACGACTGGAAACTGGGCCTGGCGCCGTTCGAATCCGGCGTCTTGGATGGCGGCGAAGCATCCCTGCGGGTTCTGCTTCGGGGATTCCTGCCGATTCTGCTCGGCGCCGGCCTGTTTCTCTGGCTGGCCTGGCGCTACGGGCGTCTGTATTGCGGGTGGTTGTGTCCGCATTTCTCGGTGGTTGAGGCCATAAACGGCCTCATGAGGCGCGCCAGCGGCAAACCCAGCGTGTGGGAACCGCGGCCGCTGCCGCCGCGATATCCGGACGGTCGGCCGCTGTCCGCAGACCGACGCTACTGGTGGCCTACGATCCTGGTCATCCTGGCCATGTCGCTGCTCTGGTCCGTCAGCCTGCTCACCTACCTGCTGCCACCCGCCGAGATCTGGGGCAATCTCGCGCGCACTGAACTGACCCGCAATCAGGCGATTTTCATTTCGGTCGCTACGTTGGCCTTCACCGTCGAATTCACCCTGGCACGGCATCTGTTTTGTCGCTACGGATGTGCGGTGGGGATCTTCCAAAGCCTGGCCTGGATGGCCAACCGGCGGGCGTTGGTGGTGAAATTCGACAGCGCAAAGGCCGTCGAATGCGGATCCTGTTTCGCCGCCTGTGACCATGCCTGTCCCATGCGCCTGCGCCCCCGGGGCCTCAAGCGGCATATGTTCACCTGTACCCAGTGCACACAGTGTTTGTCGGCCTGCGAGGCGGCTCAGGGCAGCCGCGGCCGCATGCCGTTGCTGACCTGGGTGCAGGGCGATGAAGCGGCGCAGATCGCCAGTTTCGCGGCTCCCCGGGCTACGGCTATTCACAGTGCTGAAGCGAAACCAACAGAGTCCAGCGTCTGATGGAAGCGCGCGTCGGACAACTGTGGGATCGGCTGATAACCCGCGCCGCGCGCCGGGATTTTCCCGAGGCGGCGGTGGCTTTGGGTGATGTGGCCACGGGCCTGGCGATTTTCTACCGAGGCCTCGGTGGAGATATCGGCCATCGCCTGGAGCCGGCCTGCCCGACCCTGGATGACGGGCGCCGTGGCTGGCCGGAGCGTCTGGCGGCCAGCGGCCGGCGGGTCGAATTGGGCTATCCCGATGACCAGGCATTGCGTCTTCCCGGCACCATCGCCTGGTTTTCGGGACGCAGCCTGAACCGCGATCTGTACTATTGGTTGGCGGCGCTATTCGCCCAACCCGGCGATCCCGGTCAGGAATGGCTCGTTGATGCCCAGGGTCGGAGCCAGGCGGTCCTTGACCGATTGCCCGGCATGAGGGACCGATATCGTCGTCTGTCGCTTGCCCATATCGCGCTGCGGCCGGATCCCGACAGCTTGCACGGGGACGAGGCGTTCAACGAACGCGCTGTGCGGGCCGCCCTGACCCGGCCCGGCAGCGTGTTGTCCCTGCGCTCGACCCGGCGCCCGCCCGCCACGGTGCCGCTATGGCCGCATCCATCGCCCCCGGTATCGACACCGGACAGCGCCACCGGCATGCCCGAGACGCCTGCGGCTGACAGCCGCCCCGGGAATCCGGCAGGGGAGACGCGCCGTCGCGCCGCCGAGCGGGTCGACATGCCGGACGGCAAGGGTGGTCTGATCACGGTGCGGATGGAGAACATCTTCAGCTGGTCCGAGTATTTGAAGGTAGATCGCAGCTGCGAGGAAGACGAAGACACTGGGGAGGCGCGTCGGACCGCCGATGACATGCAGGTCATGAGCGTGGCGCGCGATGGCCGATCGCCGCGCACACGGGTCCGGTTCGACCTGGACCTGCCCTCTGCGGAGCATGACGACCACGTCCTGGAGGGTGAGAGTCTGTTGCCTGAATGGGACTATCGCCATCAGCGGATGCGACCGGATCACTGTCGCCTGCAACGCCTGCTGGCGGCGGCGGCCGATCCCTGCCCATTACCAACCCATCTCAACCGGACCGCGCGGCGTTTGCGGGCACAGTTGGAACTGCTGGCCCCGGCCCGGCAGTTCAGGCGAGGTGAAACCGATGGGCAAGAGGTGGATCTGGAGGCCTATCTCAGGTTTGCCGGTGACCGGTTGGTGGGCGGTGCCCGGGGCGATGCCGGTCTTTACCGGAGCCTGCGCACAGGGCAACGGGATCTGGCCTGCCTGTTGCTGGCCGACCTGTCGCTGTCGACCGATGCCTGGATCAACAACGACGCCCGGGTGATCGATGTGATCCGGGACAGCCTGTTCCTGTTTGCCGAGAGTCTGGCGGGTACCGGAGATCGCTTCGCCTTGTATGGGTTCTCCTCCAAGAAGCGCGAACATGTCCGCTTTCACCACCTCAAGGGATTTGCCGAACCCTACGGGGGTGCGGTGCGGGGCCGAATCCAGGCGATTAAGCCCGGTTACTACACGCGCATGGGGGCGGCGATCCGCCACGCGTGCAGCGTGTTGTCAGCCACCGGCGCGGGATCTCAACTTTTGATACTGCTGACTGACGGCAAACCCAACGATCTGGATCAGTACGAGGGTCGCTACGGCATCGAAGACACCCGTGCTGCGATCATCGAGGCGCGCCGGGAGGGCATTCGGCCGTTCTGCGTCACCATAGACGAGAAGGCCTCCGACTATCTGCCGCATCTGTTCGGTGCCGGCGGATTTACCGTGATCCGACGCCCGGCCGAGTTGCCCGGGCGTTTGCCCGGCGTGTACGCGCAATTGACCCGATGAACGGTCCGGATCACAGCAGTCGGGCAGTGACCGTGCGGCACGTGGCATGGAACTCGCCCTTTGCCTGGTTGAAACAGGGGTGGCGTGTGTTTCTGACGGCGCCCTGGTTGAGCCTGGTGCTGGCCGCCGGGCCGTGTGCCATCGGCGTGGCCGGCACCCTGCTACTGGTGCGGTCCGGGCTCAGCCCCATGGTCTACGCCTGGGCAGGGGGATTCATGCTGGTGGGGCCCGCCTTGTTGTGCGGATACTTCCAGGTGGCGAATCGAATCGCTGAAGGCCAGACGCCCGGTGTGTCCGATTACATTCAGGGTCTGGTGCGGGCACCGCTGGAAGTTTGGGCGTTCGCCCTCAGTGGCGGATTTCTGCTGTTCGTCTGGTTCACCGATGCAGCGGTGATCTATACCCTCAGTTTCGGCGCCCGGGAAACCGTGGCAGCTGGGCCGGAGCCGGCCATGCCCCGGTTTCTGTTGTACGCGACCCTGACCGGTGCCGTTCTGGCCTTGATCGTGTTCGCAATCACCGCCTTTGCCGTGCCTCTGCTCTATCATCGGCGCGCCACGTCACTGGCCAGCGCGGTTGTGACCAGCGTCCGTGCGGTGCGCGCCAATATGGGTGCAATGATGTTGTGGGGTGGGTTGCTGGCCGCGGGCGGGTTTCTGATCTTCGTGGTTCTGCCGCCGGCCTTTCTGGTGACATTTCCAGTGATCGCTTACGGCAGCGACCGGGCCTACCGTGACGTGTGCCCTATCTAGTGTGGCTTCTCGCCAATAACTCAATACTTGCGCTTTCCCTCGCGGTTCCTGTCGGCGTTGCGGATCGTCGCAATAGCGCTGGCTATTCCTCCTCACCGCGCCTTGTCAGTAACCACGATGCCTGACCACAACCATCAAGTTATTTGGAAGACACTACACCAGGCTGACCATCCGGAGACGGCTCCGGCCCCACAAGTATGGGCCAGTAAATGACTGTGAACACAACGAAGGCGACAACCCAAAGCGTGCCGGAAATCGTCAGGAGATCACCGTGCAGACCCGGCAGCATGGATGCCCCTGACCGGGTGAGCGCAGCCAAGGTCAGCAGCAGGTAAGCCCCAGTTATTGACCCGGAGGCGGTGAGCGGCCGCCCAGTGTGAGCCAACGCGGCGCGTGACATCATGGCCAGGATCATGGTTCCGATGCCGCCTATGGTCAGGGCGTGCAGCGCCGCACCCGAAGTGACACCTGGCCAGAGTATGCTCAGACCAGTGAGCAGGTAACCCACGCTGATCCAGCCGTAGGCAGCATGTAGCACGAACAGCAGGGGCTCGCCCAAGGTGTGCAGGCCCTTCCAACCGCTCAGGCGAACGACCAGTACCACACCGGTGATGATGCAGAGCGCGGCGGTGGCCCCGTTGTCCGGTTCTGCAACCAGCAGCACACCGGTCGCGGCGGCAACAGGCAGCGCAGCACTGTCCAGCAGCGGATGGATCCTGATCAGCGTATGACCTCCGGCCTGCCTGAGCCAGTTGCCGGTGAAAGCCGGAACCACCCGACCCCCGATCAAAACCACGAGAACAAGCACGGCCTGCAGTCCGCTCATCAGGGCAGCGTGCTCAACATCTGTCCAGCCACCCAGGCGCGCGCCATGAAACACCAGGTTGGCGAATGCCCAGATCATGAGAACCGCCACCACCACCAGGTTCGGTCGGTTGCGGGCCAGAAGGATCTCGCGGCTGACCCATACCAACAGGATCAGTGGGAAGGCACCGTCCACCAGCAACGGCGCCAGCGTGGGCAGATGCTGGGGCAGATACAGCGCAAACCGGGCTCCCAGCCAGAGCAAGGCGAGTAGCCCCAGGCTGACACCCCGTCGTGTGGGACGACCGGTCCAGTTGGGCACCGCGGTGAACAGAAATCCGGCCACCGCGGCGCCGACAAATCCGTATACCATCTCATGGGCATGCCAGCTGATCGGGCTGATGCCCGAAGGCATGGCCACCGCCCCGATCCACATGGCGACCCACAGCCCGATCAACCCCACCGCCGCGACCGCCGCCAGCAGGAAAAAAGGACGAAAACCGGCGCTGAGAAACACCGGTGTGCGATCGGCAGTAGACGAGGGGAGCACCGATGATCACCAGTCGGGGAATAAGCAGTATTCAGCCTAAGGGTTCCGCACCGGTTTGCCTTGATGCTTATCAAGCACGTTTCCGCACCGGCGCCACGCGTCCCGCTCACTTGATCTTGATCAAATCCAACCGCGATACATGTGCCTAGACTGCGGGTGCGCGGATTGAGGGCGCCGGTCGCGGTCCAGGGTCCATTCGCCCCTGCTCATTGCACCCTCTATCGGTGCGTTCGAGGCTCGGGACGCCGGCCCCCCAGCCGATCAGGGGCTTCCAGATAAAGGGAATATCATGAAAAACCGAGTTCTAGTGTTGTGCGCCGCAGCGGCGCTGTTGGGTGCTCAGGGTGCGGTGCAGGCGGCCGGCGACGCGGAAGCAGGCAAGGCCAAGGCCGGGACCTGTGCGGGCTGCCACGGACCCAAGGGCATTTCCATGGTACCGATCTACCCCAACCTGGCCGGGCAGAAGGAGCAATATCTGGCCGATTCCCTCAAAGCCTACCGCGATGGCGGGCGAGACAATCCGATCATGAAGCCCATGGTCGGCACCCTGTCGGACGAGGACATCGCCAATCTGGCGGCCTATTACGCTTCGTTGCCGCCGCAGTAAGCGGCCGACGGTTTTTCCCGGGGTGGTCCCGTTTTTTTTTGCCCGGGGTCAGGGTTCAAACGGGACTTATTTGAGACCCGCCTGTTTTAGATCGTCAAGCAGTGGTTGCAGCCGCCGGCGGTCCTGCATCGGATTGCGCCTGCCCCAGGCTTCCAACGTGATGTTGGGATTGAGGTTTGTGATTTCTTCGATCTCCCACACGGCGTCCTCATGTCGCCCGAGCCTCTCATAGGCTGCGGCCAGGTGCAGGCGCCCGTCCAGGAGATTGGGGTTTCTTGCCAGCATCCCTTCGAAGGTGTCCACCGCAGCCTCAGTCTGACCTGTCCAATACTGAGCTTCGCCCAAAACCGTGAGCAACAGCCCGCTGGGATTTGGATCCAGGCTAAGAGCCTCCTGGAGGGATTTCAGCGCCAGCTCAGGTTGACCCGAATAGATCTGAATCCAGGCTAACAGACCGTAGGCATCCGCATAGCTCGGATCGGCGGCGATCGCCCGCTCGGCGGCCTGGGCGGCCAGCTGATGCTGTTTGGCGATCAAATAGGTAAAACCCAGTGACCAATGAGCCTGGGGAAGATCGTCGTCCAGGGCAACGCCCCTGAGTGCAAGGTTCACGGCCCGACTCAGGCCAGGTTCGCTGTCTTCGCCCCAGTCGTACAACACTGGTCGACTGTAGGTGACGGCCAGAGCCCCGTACGCCCGACCGAATGTGGGGTCAAGCTCGATCGCCTGCCGATACAGGTCGCGGGCCCTGGCATTGTCTGCCGCGGTCAGCCTGAAGTAATACTCTTGCCCCTGCAGGAAATAATCATAGGCTTCTGGATTTTCGGTGTATCGACGACTCAACCGTGTTTGTTCCCGCTGGGTCAATTGAATCGACAATGCATCGACAATGCGGGCGGTGACTTCGTCCTGGAGATCAAAGATACCGGCCATTTTCCGGTCATAGCGCTCAGCCCAGAGTTGTCCCCCGGTAGCGATGTCGGTGAGCTGGGCGTTGATGCGTATCTGCTCGCCGGCCTTACGGACGCTGCCCTGGAGGATGTAGCGCACCCCCAGATCTCGTCCCGCCTGCAGCAGATCCACATCCTGTCCCTTGAACGCGAACGCGGCCTGGCGGCCGACTACAAACAGGGCCTTGATCTGTGACAGATCCGTGATCAGGTCGTCCACGATCCCGTCCGCGAAATAGGACTGCTCCGGGTCGGAGCCGAGATTCTGGAACGGAAGTACCGCCAGCGAGGGCTTGTCCGGGCGATCTGGGTCAATCCGCTGGGCCTCCACGGTATTTTGACCAGGTTGATGCAGACCCAGCCAGACCAGTGCGGCGATCGCGATGACAGCGCCCGCAAGCAATGTGGTCAGCCACACTGTCCGTGATCGGCGCGACCGCGCGGGCTGGCTCTGGGGCGGTCCGGGGCCTGCCGGCGGCATCGCGGCGTCGCCTGCCGCCATCACACGATAGGCCCTGACCGGGCGTGCGATGTTCTTGACCGTCTGCTCCCCAAGCGGCTCGTATCGCACCGGCAGACTGTTCCCCAGGGCATCGTAGGTGGTTCCCGAAATGCAGATGCCGCCGGGTTCGGCCAAAGCCTCGAGCCGCGCCGCAACGTTGACACCGTCCCCGAACGGCTCACCCTGATCCACGATCACATCGCCCAAATTGATGCCAATGCGAAAACGAACCTGGTTATGCTCGGCAATGCCCTGGTTGCGCCGGGCGAAATCTTTTTGCACCTCCACCGCGCAGGCCACGGCGGAGACCGCGCTGGGAAACTGGGCCAGGATGGCGTCGCCGGCGAAGTTTCCAACCTCGCCGCCCCGCGCCTCCACCGCGCGCGCAATCATAGCCAGGCGCTCGCTGACGATTGCATGGGTGCCCACCTCGTCCTGGCCTGTCAGACGGCTGTAGCCCGCCACATCCGCATAGAGAATTGCGGCCAGTCTGCGCTGTGTGTGAGGATCCGGCACGGGGACGAGACTCCGGTGAGAGACGATATGATTTTAGCTTAGTTACCAAACCGGCGTTCCACCGCCTGGGTCTGCGGAATCGCTGGGTGGCCGAACCGCCGATGACGGCTTGTTCGGTCTGGTCGATGGGCTTCCAACACGAGAGCTCGTGCGGCAAACAGTATTCCCGCACACGAACAGCGCCGCGGACGGGTCCCAGAGGCAGTATGTCCGTATGGCCCGAAGCTGGGCCGTGGGGATCGGTGGATGTCAGGGTGGGGCGTGTCCTTCCATCGGCCACACGCCAGTGGCGTGGGTTTACTCTGATGCCAGCACGTAGTTGTCGGACACCTCCCGATAGGTCAAAGCCTGTCCGCCTTGGGTCTCGGCAAACTTCACCGCCGCAGCGCGGCTGGCAAACGGTACGGTCTCGGCCTGGCCCATGCCGCCGCGCCGGCTGCTGCCAATTACGTACCATGCGGTATGGGCGTCGATCCAGGTGTCGCCCCGTGATTCGGGGTGGGCCCAGTCGGCTTGGCTCATATCGGTCACATAAACAGCGGCCACATTCTTGGGTTCGTCGGGTAGCCGCAGGAAGGCCAGCGTGTCCCGTGCCGACGTGAACCAGAGTGCACCGCCACGTCCCACCAGATGAATCTGGCCCTTGGGTCCTTCGTGGTCCGCGACAATCATGTTGCAGAAGTAGCCGATATGATCACGGCTGCTGGTTTCCGGTGGCGGAGCGGAGGCCGCCGTCGGCTGTACATCACAGGCGGCAAGGGCATAGCAGGCAATGAACACGAGCATGACGAGACGCATTAAAACTCCTGGCGTCTGAACACGAACAGGGCAGCGAGCAGCGGCAGTATGGTCCAAATCACCAGACTGCCCAGCAGCAACCCGGTGTTGGGGCTGGATTGGGCGCCGAGGGTTCCCAGGCCCGACACCAGCGCGCTCCCGTCCAAAGTGGTGAGATTGAACACCCGGTAGGCGTCGGCGGGGTTGAGGGTCATGAGGGTGGCATCCCATATCCAAGGCCCGGCGAATGCCTTCGGGTTTGCCCTCTGCCGCACCCGCACTTGCGGCGGCCTGAATTCAACCCATAATGCGGCAGAGTTCGCTGCCGGCCTGAATGCACCGGCGCCGCCGGGCGGAACGACTCAACCGGAGATTCGATCTTGGCCAGGAGCAATCGCACACGACCCGATCAGCTTGTGGCGAAAGCGGATCGCCTCCAGGCTGCTGGGGACAGCGCCGGTGCGCTCAAGATTTATCAGAAAATCCTCAAGAATCAGCCCCACCATGCCGAGATTTTGAGTCGGGCCGGGATTGCCGCCATACAATCCGGTAAGGCCAAGCGGGGCATCGCCTATCTTGAGCAGGTGTTGTCGCAATATCCCACTGACGCGACGGCGCTCCACAATCTGGGGGCCGGGTACTTTCAATCCGGTGACTATGCAAACGCGTCGAACATCTACACCCGGCTGGTGGAGGCGTCACCTGGCGATGCTGCGGCACAGCTGTTCCTTGGCACCAGCCTGAGGCAACTCGGTCATCTCGATCAGGCCAGGGCGCCTATGGAGCGGGCCCTGGAACTTCAACCCTCCAATATAGGAGCGATCAACAACCTGGGTGGACTGCTGCTGGAACTGGGTGATCCCGCTGGGGCTTTGGCGCTGTGCCAAAAAGGGCTGGCGCTGGCACCGGACGCTGAAGATCTCCAGCAGAACTTTGCCGCCGCTTTGGCGGCGTCCGGCCGCCATGATGAGGCCATCGATATACTGAAGCGACTTGCCCAGGGCGCGTCTGGGGCCTTGGAACCTGAGCTGGCGTTGGCTAGGGGAATGGCCGATGCGGGCCGCCGTGGCGAGGCGCTGACCGTGTTGCGCGGAACGCTGGAGGGGCACCCAGACGCGGACGCTGTCTGGACGATGCTGAGCAAAACCCTGGCG
This sequence comes from Candidatus Competibacteraceae bacterium, assembly GCA_024641125.1. Lineage (GTDB taxonomy): Bacteria > Pseudomonadota > Gammaproteobacteria > Competibacterales > JAHEDQ01 > JAHEDQ01. The sequence goes on from JAHEDQ010000044.1 coordinate 17,846, forward strand.
GCTATGGATCCGAGAGATCTGGATCAACAGGCTCTCAGCGATGCAAGCCTCTGCATGGTCCGCAGTCCCGATCTTGCGGAACGCATGAGCCGTCTGCTCTGCGCCGCGTTTCTTGCCAACGACGCGGCAATCCACTGTCTGCGCGAGCTGGGCGGCGATGTGACGGCGGATCTGAACGCTGACGCGGTGCAACCGGTGCTCGAACTGTTGCGCCAGGCCCCATTCATCGCAATGCTCAACGGCCCGTTTTTGATCGATCCCGGGATGGAATGTCTGCTGACAGCGGTCCGTCGATGGGTGCTGCTTTCATCCGGCGCGGATGATACATCCGGGTACGGCCTGGTGGACCTGACGCTGCTGTGCGCCTTGGCCAGCCAGTGCTTTGAAAACGAGTATGTGTTCCTGGAGTTGCCGGAGGAGACGCGGGCGCTGGAAGCGCTGAAGGTGCTGATCGGCGCCGAAGCAACCATGGAAATGACGCCGGAACGTGGGCGCCGGCTCGCCCTGCTGGGCTGTTACCGGGGTCTGGACACGGTCGCAGTGGCTGAGGCCGTCAACCAGGAGGACGCCCTCGCGATGGGGCAACCCTTCGAGGCCCTGTTCCGACTGCAACTGGAAGCCCCGCGGCGGGAGGCGGTGTTGCGCTCGTCGATCCGGGATCTGACTCCGGTCGCCGACCAAACATCAAAAATCGTAGGCGCGCAGTACGAGGCGAATCCCTATCCCCGCTGGCGCCGGCTGGAGTCGGTGCCGGCCAGGCCCCTGGGCGAACTCATGCTGTCACGGTACCCGATGCTTTCCGAGTTGAAGCCGGTCTGGCCACACAAGCCGCAGGTTCTGGTGGCCGGCTGTGGCACCGGACGGCAAGCCATCCGCGCCGCTCAGCTCTACCAGGGATCGCGAATACTGGCCATGGACCTGAGCCTTGCCAGCCTGGGCTATGCCCACCGTCAGGCCCAAGCCCATGGGGTGGCCAATATCGAATTTGCCCGAGGCGACATACTCGAGGCGGGCAGGATCGGCCGCCGCTTCGATGTCGTCAGCTGTACCGGCGTATTGCATCATCTGGCGGAGCCGGAGTTCGGATGGCGGCTTTTGCTGGAACGGCTTCGGCCCGGCGGCTTTATGCAGGTCGCGTTGTACAGCCGTCTCGCCCGTCTCTCGGTGTCCGCGGCTCGGGAATTTGCCCGCGACCACGGCTGGAACGGTGGCGTCGAGGACATTCGGCACTTCCGTCGGGCCCTGCTGGCTTTGCCGGAGTCCCATCCCGCCAGGGCGGTGAGCCGATTTCGGGATTTCTATGCCCTGTCGGAATGTCGGGACCTGGTGTTCCACCCTCAGGAAGACCTGTTCGACATTCCGCGCATCGGCCGATTCATCGACCGGGAAGGCTTGCGGTTTGTGGGGTTTGAGTTCGCCGACTGGACGCATCTGGGCGCCTTCAAACGGGCTCACCCGGAACAAGGTTCAGAAACGTCGCTGGCCCTTTGGGATGCGTTTGAAAACACGCACCCCAATACCTTTGCCGGCATGTATGTGTTTTGGGTGATGAAGCCATAGGCGGGGGAGGGTATTCGCCGCCGCGCTGACTGGCTACGCTCCAAAGGCGCCCCGGTTTTTGATCCCCGCCTGGGCACGCCCTGCTGATTCGATCATCCACGCACTGGCCTTGCTTGTGACCAGCAGCGGTCTAACGTCGCGCCGGGCCGAAATCCCAGCGCGGCAGCGGGGCGATGGCCGTGGCAAAGGGGTCGAGCAACAGCCTGCGGAAATTGAACCGATGGCCTTCCTGCGGCTGATACGGGCCGTCCATGCGATAGGCATACAGTTTGGCCTGAGCTCACCCCTTCGATCCAGACATGCCACACGTCGCCGGTCCGGTTGCGCAGCGGATCCAGGTAGAAGACACGCACCGGCACGCTGTCTGTGGCGCCGCTAAAGAACTCGAGCCTTACGCGGCTGGCATGGCGGCTGAACACCGCAAAGTTGACACCGCCACCGTAGCGCTTGGCGCCCAGGGGCAGCGGAAAACCGGGGCGCTCGGACACCCTTTCGGCGTAGTCGTGTAGTGTTCGCAGATCGGAATCCACGCCGTTGTCCGTTCACCGCTGCCACAGAATATGGCTGTCCTCAAGCGGGACCGATGCGCCGTCGAGATGCGGTATGACACGCGCGGTATAGTCGCCGGCTGAACGTCTGGCCGGTATCGTGGCACGATAGACATAGCCGTTGGCGGCCCCGAGCAAGGGGTGTACACGTTGCATTTCGATCCGTTCCGGCTCGCCGCTATCCGCATACAGTTCCACCGTCACCGCCGCCGGGTCGAGATCATCCAAGTAAAGCGAGGCCTCGAAGACATGTTCGGTGCCGGCAGTGTCAATACGCACGTCGCCGAATCGAAGTGCGGCCCACTTGTGCTCCAGCGCGTGCCGCCAGTCGGCCAGCCTTACGCCGAACTTGCCTTGGTCGGCAGCGCGTTCGCGATAGGCGGCGGCGGCAGGCAGGTAATACCGCTCGGTGTATTCACGCACGACGCGGCTGGAGCAGAAGCGTGGCGTCAGGCGCGCCATGCTTTCACGCATTCGCGCCAGCCAGGCGCGCGGGATGCCCTGCTCGTCGCGGTCATAGAACGCGGGGACCACCTGATGCTCGATCAGGTCGTACAACGCCTCGGCCTCGGCGGCATCCCAGGCGGGATCGTCACCATGTTCCAGTCCGTCTCCCAGCGCCCACCCGACCTCCGGGGAATAGGCCTCCGCCCACCAGCCGTCCAGTTCGGACAGATTGATCCCACCGTTGACCAGCACCTTCATGCCGCTGGTCCCGCTCGCCTCCCAGGGGCGCTGCGGGGTGTTTAGCCATACATCGACACCCTGCACCAGTTGTTCGGTCAGCCGCATGTCGTAGTCGCTGAGGAAGATCGCGTGCGGGCGCACCTCCGGCCGGCGAATGAACCACGTCCACTGCTGGATCAGCGCCTGGCCTGGCTGGTCCGCCGGATGCGCCTTGCCCGCAATGATGATCTGTATCGGGCGATGCGGGTTGGTCAACAGGCGCAACAGGCGCTCGGGGTCGTGCAGCAGCAGGTTGGGTCGCTTGTAGCCGGCAAAGCGGCGCGCGAAACCCAGGGTCAGAATGTTGCAGTCGAACAAATGCCTGGCATCCTCTACCGCCTCTTGCGGCGCACCTGAAGCAGCCAGGTCGCGCGACAGCCTGATACGCGCGTAGTCGACCAGCGACTTGCTGGCGTCGGTGCGAAATTGCCACAGGCGTTCATCGGAGACACGACGAATGTCGTGCTCCATGTTCCCGGCAGTTCCCAGCCAGCGGTCCTTGCCACAGACCTCGGTCCACAGTTTGTCGGCCGGCGCCGAATCCCAGGTCGGCACGTGCACGCCGTTGGTCACATGCCCGACGGGTACCTCGCCGGTCGGCCAGCGTGGAAACAGCGGATCGAATAGGTGGCGGCTGACCCTGCCATGCAGGCTGCTCACGCCATTGACCGCGCCGCTGCCGCGGATCGCGAGGTAGGCCATATTGAAAGGTTCGGCCGGATCGTTGGGGTCGCGTCGCCCCAGCGCCAGTAACTCATGGCGTGATATGCCGAGCCGCCGCTCGGCATATCCACCAAGATATTGCTCGATCAGCGCGGGTGCGAAGCGATCGAAGCCGGCCTCCACCGCTGTATGGGTGGTGAAGAGATTGCCCGCCCGGGTGACGCTCAGGGCAACCTCGAATGGTTGTCCGAACTGCTGCATGAAACTACGGGCGCGCTCCAGCGCGGCAAAGGCGGCGTGCCCTTCGTTGAGGTGGCAGACATCCGGCTGCAGCCCGAGCGCCTCGAGCAGCCGCCATCCGCCGATACCCAGCAACAATTCCTGTTTCAGTCGCAGCTCCGGACCACCGCCATACAGCTCACTGGTGATGCCGCGGTGTGCTGGGTAATTGGCTGCGTCGTTGCTGTCCAGCAGGTAAAGCCTCACGCGGCCGACTTCGACCTGCCAGGTCCGAAGCCATACCGAGTAGCCGGGCAGGGCGATCTCCAAGCGCAGCCATTCGCCATTTGGCTGGCGCAGTGGCGTAACCGGCAGTTGGCCCGGATCGTTGTAGGGGAAGACCGCTTGCTGTGCGCCGTTTTTGTCGATCAGCTGGCGAAAATAGCCTTGCTGGTATAGTAGCCCGACACCGATGACCGGCACGCCGAGATCACTGGCGGCCTTGAGCTGGTCGCCGGCCACGTTGCCCAAACCCCCCGAGTAAATGGGCAAGGCCTCGCTGACCATGAACTCCATGCAGAAATACGCGACACAGTGCAAGGACGATTGCGGATAGGTCTGCTGAAACCATGCCGGCGCCAGTGCCGCATCCTGCCTGGCCCGCACCAGATCGTTGATGGCCCGGCGAAAGGCGGGGTCGGCCAGTTCGCCCTCGAGCTTTTCTCGCGACACGGTCTGCAACACGACCCACGGGTTGTGTGTAAGTTCCCACAACACCGGGTCGAGCTGCCGCCAGATCTGGTCGCTCGCATGATTCCACGATGACCGCATATCGAGCGCAAGCGCGGCCAGCGAATCGAACCCATCGATGTCGGTGGGTAACACGTATTCTTTGCGATGGGCGGCGTGCGATTGATCGATCATGGCCTCTCCTTCACATTTTGAGCTCGATTCGTCTGATGTCCGCGTGGAACTGAACGAGCAATCCGCAACCCGGGGGGGATCGACACGCCTACCATCATACGGCCCGCGCTGCGGGTAGAAATTGATCTGGGGCCACCTGCAGCTGCGGCGCCGCAGCAAAAAACACTGGATTGTCGCGTGGACTGCGCTGCGAAACGCACCGCTGTCATCATGCAGACCGAGCAATGCCATAAGCGAGGACAACATGGTAGATCGCCGCATCAAAGAACTTGCCGAAAGGCTGCTGAACACCGGTTATGACGATCTCCCCGACAGGGACAAGCGCGTGCTGCGACGCGTGGCCAAGCGGATCGTGGTCACCGAAAACGTAAACGAGCGTTTCCATGAAAAACTGAGTTTCGGTCAACGCCTGGCCGACCAGGTCGCGGCATTTGGCGGTTCGTGGACATTCATTATCATTTTCGGTCTGACCCTTGCTGTGTGGGTGTTGGTGAACACCTGGCTGTTGCCAGGCCGCGACGTCTTCGACCCCTACCCATTCGTATTTTTGAACCTGATCCTGTCGATGCTGGCGGCCATTCAGGCGCCGGTCATCATGATGTCGCAGAACAGGCAGACTTCGAAAGATCGGCTGGCGGCCAACAACGACTACGACGTCAACCTGAAGGCGGAATTGGAAATCATGAACCTGCACGAGAAGTTCGATGACATGCGCACGCGTCAGCTCGAAACGCTGCTGCGCCAGCAGGGCGAGCAGATCTCCCAGTTGCAGGCGCTGATGGAGAAAGTCGATCAGCAAGGCGGAAGCCAGACCTGAGTCTTCACTCCCCACTCGAAGGCACGCACACAATAGTGCGCAATTAACGAAGCAATGGGATTGTCCGGCTGTCCAGAATCCGGCGGCTATTGCTCAGTGCCCAGCTTGAAATATCAGGGGCGCCTCGAAAAATCGAGGTGCCCGTGTGGCACAGGGATGTGCCGCGAAGAAAAATGCCATCGACAGAATTTTTCGAGGTCTTCATATAAAATGAATGCGCCCAAATGACCCCGGGGGACAAGCCGTTGGCAACCTCGACTACGGGCGGCAGCTACTACTCACTCATTTGCCACCTAGTCCGAGCGATCGAGGTCAGCAGATCACCAACCGGGCACCGTGGGTTCCGTCCAATTGGCGGATGAAGACCGACCTGGACGCACTGCCCCGTAAACACCCGTTTCCGCGCGTCAATCAACCACCGACAATGATTTGTGACCGGGGCAGGAAGACATGAGCAGCGTTTCTCCACCTGATCACGCGCGCTTCCTGCCCCACCCGGCTTCCGTATATCCGTCGAGACCGACCGTCAAGAGCCGGGGTATCCGTGAGACAAGGACGGTGGGAACATGTGAGGATCAAAAGGCATAATGGGCCAGCCACCATCCTCGCGTGCACTCAGAGCGTCGAGCAACTGGTCGCGCTCGATCACGGGCAGATTCGGCTGCTTCATCAGCTGCCCACGGATCTCCTCACGGCTGCCGGCGAACTGCGGCTTCACCAGCTTGCCATTCACGTCGAGATATTGAATCCCGGCCTGGTAACTTCCGTTATGGCGTTTTTCCAATGACAGGGAATCGAACGTGTCCCAGTTATCCGCCGAAGCCTGTGACGAGGGTCGACCAAGCGGCTCCAATGGGCGAGCGTGATGGCGATGCATTGGCATCCAAGGCATACCTGCCGGCGCCTCCTCAGCCACCATGGGCTGCGCCTCTCCCAGCGTAATATTTTTATCCTCAGTCACACCGTTGCGCATCAATTTGATGGCGACGGTCTTGCCGGGACTGTCGGTCTTCACCAGCTGGCTCACCCGTTCGGCTGAAAAAAGCCGCCGGTCGCCGTAGGCGATTAGGATATCGTAAGCCGGTATGCCTGCCTTGGCCGCGGGCGAATCCTTTGCGACATCCCGCATCATCACCCCCTGCTCCGCAGCAGGCAGGGCACTGGCGAGCTGGGTACGCAACGCCCCGGGTACCGGTTCCAGGACCACGCCTAGTGTAGTGTCTTCCAAATAACTTGACGGTTGAGGTTAGACATCGTGGTTACTGACAAGGCGCGGTGAGGAGGAATAGCCAGCGCTATTGCGACGATCCGCAACGCCGTCAGGGAGCGCGAGGGCCAGCGCAGGTGTTAAGTTATTTGGGAGACACTACACTAGATAAGCGGCATTCGCCTGTGCTTGCACAGTGGCCGCGGGCGGCGCCCTTTGGTTCTCCGCAATGGCCGTGACCGAGAGCGGCAGCGCTAACGCCAGCACGATTGCTTTAGCAAGAAAACGGGCTTTATCTTCAATGTCCTCTTCAGGTGCCCGCAATTCGCCTGCTTCCACTCCAGGCGCCGCTGGCCGTTCCGAACGTGAAGAAGATTGAATGAAAGTCCGACGCCCGTATGGGGCTGTGACCCAGTGGCTCTTAATCCTTCGAACCGAAACCGGGGCTCGGTGCCCTGTAATTTGCCGGCCGTCGACTGCCCTGACCCACCGCCGTGAACAGACAACGGGGCTCCCAATCAATCGAGCCGATCCATCATCAGGAGCGCCAAACAAAGCCCTGTACTCCCGAGCAACAACCACACCGGACCAAAAAGCCACAGCGACAGTGGAATGACCAGGTAATAACAACGCATGCCAACCGTATAGTGCAGACCACCACGGGCCATCATTCGTTGAATGGCAGCAACCGCATTCTGCTCGTCGGGCGACTCCGGCACGTTGATCTCGATACTCACATGGTTGTAGTAGCGAATCGCGACGGCGAAATTGAAAAACGCAACCAACATCGTGCCGACGATAACGAATAGCTTCGCGCTGACCAGCGTCGGGCTGGTAGAGCCGAGAAAATTCAGTTCATGCAACAGATCCGGCTGTTGCGGGATGGTCACAACGAAATGCAGCCCGCCGGTCGCAATCAGGATTGCCGTCGTCGCCAGAAAACTGGCGGCGGTACTCCAGTTGCGCAGTGTTTGTACGGCCAGGATATCGCGCCTCTCTGTTACCACCATCTGCACCCAGGCCTGGCGCTTGATGGAGGAATGCCCGATGACCGTGCGCAGGGGGTTTCGCCGCACCTCCTTGGTCAGCCAGAGATAATATCCAACCAGCAGAGCCAAGGAAGCCAGCACGGCAACCAGTTCAAATAGGTTCATCTCGCGCAGCTATCCGACACGATCACGACTGTGGTCACCGCGACAAAACACCTCTCAAACCTCCAGATATCAAGGCCGACACATCAAGTAATACAGTAGGCAAGCCGAGCCCACGCGGTGCGGCAAGATACTTCGCACGCCACTCGGGTCGAAACTTCTGCTTACAGGCACGCAACCCTTCAAAGTTATAGAAGTGCTCGCCATGTCTGAATATCAAGGTGCCCATGCGGTGCCACAGCGGCGCCAGCGGATGAGACTCCAAACCGGACAATGGCGCCATGCCGAGATTGAGATAGCGGTACCCCTTCGCTGCACCCCACAACAACAGCTCGGTGAACAGGTAGTCCATACTGCCTTTCGGGGCATCGCCCGAATAGCGCATCAGATCGCCCGAGAATTCGTTTTTGCCATCTCCGGTCCAGAGATTAGAAAACGCCACGATCTCTCCCCCGACCCGCACCAGTGCACAACTGCATCGGCCGATGTAATCTGGTTCGAAACGGCCGAGCGCAAAACCCTTCTAGCGGGTGTTCTTCGCCTGCAGCCATTGATCTGACACCATTTTCAACTGCGGCATCAACGCCGCCACCTGTGGCGGCTCGATCACCTCGAAGGTGGCACCGTCCCGCTGCGCGCGCCGGTAGGCCTGGCGCAACTAGGCCCGCGCACTTCCCTGCAAAGAGAAACCCTCGACAGGAACCAGGGCCTCTTCGCCCAATTTCAGAAGCGCCAGCCCCATATCGATGTACAGCGCCAGATTCTCGGCATCGACCTGGTAAAAGATGGTCCAG
>JAHEDQ010000226.1 GCA_024641125.1 Candidatus Competibacteraceae bacterium
CAAGTGGAACCCCATACTCAAATACAGGTTTATCTAGCGTATTAGTTATTATTTTCGCCTACCTCTCTTGGCATAAAATTGAAAAACCTATACTTATTTGTAAGCAAAGAGTGCTTAGCACCATACGAGGTAAACTTGGACTCGCATTGCGTATCTACTCTCGACGCTAATTTGGCAAACGCGTCAATGCGCGCGCGTTTGGACGTTGACGCTCATCGGCAAGCTGATCGAGCGAGAATTCGGCAAGCGCCTGTCCGTGGCGTCGGTGAGTCGCGTCATGAAGCTGCTGGGCTTCTCGGCGCAGAAGCCGCTATATCAGGCGTGGTAGCAGGATCCGGTGCTGGTTCGACAGTGAGAATCGGAGAGCTACCCGCAGATCCGTGCGCAGGCACGCCGTGAGGGTGCGATCATCTATCTTGCCGATGAGGCCGGGATACGGTCGGACTACCACACGGGCACTACGTGGGCGCCTGTGGGCGAAACCCCCGTGCACGAGGCCACGGGTGGACGGTTCTCGCTGAATATGATCTCCGCGGTGAGCCCGCAAGGCGAATGTCGTTTCATGGTCCACGAGGGCACGGTGAAAGCTGCGCTGTTCAAGCGCTTCCTGCAACGGTTGTTGGTCGGCGCCAAGCGACCGATCTTTCTCATCGTCGATGGACATCCCACGCACAAATCCAAACTGGTCCGCACCTACGTCGAAAGCACCAAGGGGCAACTGAAGCTGTTTTTTCTTCCGCCCTATTCACCCCATCTCAATCCTGACGAGCAAGTGTGGGCTCATGTCAAACGCGACGTGGCCAAACAAGGCGTAGAAGATAAAGAGCAGCTCAAGCGTTTAGCGATCAGTGCGCTGCGGCGAATCCAAAACACCCCGCATTGGTTCGCTCATTCTTTCAACAGCCCGAGTGTCAATACATCACAATGTGACTTTTTTTCTAAAAGGTTAGTAAATGGCCTCTGATCTATTCGTGAACATGCATCTTGGGACTGAAATGCACAGCTTCATCGTTGCAAATCTTGGCAATAGAACAACTATTACCCGCGATCTGCGCCTTGAATCTGCACATTTGACCCTCCAATCTGCTTCGTCCAGAGTAAATCAGAGGCTCCTTAGTGGGCTAGCCACAGTCGCCATGAGCAATGCATGATTCGGGAAACATACTGGATGAAGGAGATAAGCAATGAGTCAAGTCGCGGCCGCCGCCCGTCCCCACCTGCTCAGTGTGCTGCGCATCGTGACGGGGTTCCTGTTCACGCAGCACGGTGGGCAGAAGCTTCTGGGTTTTCCTGCGCCTCAGCGTGAAGGGTTCGAACTGTTCTCGTTGGTTGGCCTGGCCGGGGCTTTGGAGCTGTTCGGCGGTTTGCTGATTGTTCTGGGCCTGTTCACGCGTCCGACTGCGTTCTTGCTTTCCGGACTTATGGCGGTCGCATACTTTATGGCGCATGGACTTCAGAATTTCTGGCCTCTCGTGAACGGAGGTGAGCTGGCCGTGCTCTACTGCTTTGTCTTTCTGTACCTGTCGGCGGCGGGTGGCGGGAAATGGAGTATCGATCATTTGCGAAGGGGTAGGTAGGCGATTGGTACAACCCGGCAACGTGGGGCAGGTGCGGCAGGCGAGGCGGTCTTTCCCGCTTAGCCATTGTTGGGTATGTCATGCTCGACACTGAGGGGCATCCGGGATGAGCGCTGAATCCAAGATCGTCGGCAGCGCGCCGATTATGCTGGTGAAAGACGTTGGTGCGTCCGCTGACTAATACCGGGACAAGGTCGGTTTCGCCTACGAGCGTTTCTGGGGAGACCCGCCCTGCTTTTGTAGTCTCTGGCGCAACGGCTTCCACTTAATGCTCAGTCAAGTGGACGATCCGAAAGTCATCGTGCCCCACTACAAGATTGTGGGAAAGTTGTGGAACGTCTATTTCTGGATGAGCGATGCTGAGGCATTGTACGAAGAGCTGAGAGGTCGTGGTGCGATCATCGATTATGAGCTGTGCGATCAACCGTATGGATGTCGGGAGTTTGGAATTCAGGATCTGGACGGCTACGACATTGCGTTCGGTCAGGACATGGACACGCCCGATGATCAAAGCGGCTGAATGCGGTCGGAACCCCGAACCTGTTCAGACGCCCATTGAATGGGTTGCAAGTCATGCTCCTCTGGGCCGGGACCCTAAACGCCGGGTTAGACTGTGACCTCATGAGCGCCGCATGAGCACGGCGGATCAATCTTCCCCGCAGAGCGCGGTGACCTGTGCCAACTGCCAGGCTTGCTGCTGCCGGCTGGAAGTCATGCTCATTACCGACACCGGGGTGCCCGAACGGTTTATCGAAACGGATAAGTGGGGTGGAGAGACCATGGCGCGGTTGGACGATGGATGGTGTTCCGCCCTGGACAGGACAACCATGCTGTGCACCATCTACGAGCAGCGGCCCTGGGTCTGTCGGGCGTTTGCCATGGGCGGACACGAGTGTCTTGCCGAGCGCGCCGAGCATCTCTGACGCTTCGACGCGGCCTGTTTCGGGCGCGAGAGAATGCGGCTCGTAGCCCCACCCTCATTCACGGGCTCGAGCACGTCGCCCGCGACCAAAGCCATCCGATGGTAGTCCACGACACGCTGTTGATCCGAAAGGGAGCAAGCCATGCGCAGTGCCTTTGAGACCTTGGCAGGTAGGAGCATCGAGTGGACCGGCGTTCATCACTCCGAACACGGTGACTTCAAAGACCTCTCGTCGCACACGGTGAGCTATGAGACCGAAGATCGATGCTTTGTGACGGCCCATGGGAAATGGGCGGGCGAGGCACACTACAGCTACCGAAAGCTGGATCAACGCATGGCGATTGTGATCTACCGACCGGAACAGTATCAGGGCAGATCCGATGTGGTGCTGTACGCGATGCTGGACTTTGAGCAGGGTACGGATCGGGCCGTCATTCTGGCCGGGGGCGAGCCATTAGCGGTTGCCGAGGGTCGCATGCGTGAAGTGCCAACGCCACCTCGTCCGCGATGACACAACACATCGGCATTGTGGCCTGCTCGGCGGAAGGCGCTGCCCTGTGTTACCGCACCATATGCGTCGAGGGCGGTCGCCTTCTGGGTCCCCATGCCCACCCCGAGGTGTCGATGCATTCCCATTCCCTGGCCGATTACATAGCGTGTCTTGAACGCAAGGACATGTCGGGTGTGGCCGAGTTGATGCTTTCTTCGGCCGACAAACTGGCCGGGAGCGGAGCCGATTTCCTGATCTGTCCCGACAACACCATTCACCAGGCCATGTCCCATGTGGCGCCCCGCGCGCCACGTCCCTGGCTGCATATCGCCGACGTGGTGGCCGCAGAGGCCACGGAGCGGGCTTACAGGCGCGTGGGTCTGGTCGGGACGCGTTGGCTGGTGGACAGCGAGGTCTACCCTGAGAAACTTGTCCGGTGCAACCTGGCGTGTATCCAGCCGACCCCGGTCGAGCGGGACGAAATCGATCGGATCATCATGGACGAGCTCGTGTACGGTGTAGTCAGACCGGAAGCCGTTGCCTATTTTCAGGGCGTGTTCGAGCGCATGGGACGCCAGGGTTGTGAGGCGATGATCTTGGGCTGCACCGAGATACCGCTGTTGATGGACGATGCGAACTCGCCGTTACCGACACTTGATTCGACCCGTCTGCTTGCAAGAGCGGCACTGACGCGGGCCGTGTCCGGAGACGTCGGTCAGCATGGATGAAAGGAGGGCAAATGAACTTCGGCATTCTGGTGTTCGACGGGGTGGAGGAACTGGATTTTGTGGGCCCGTGGGAGATGCTCACTATGTGGCGCAAAGTCGGCGCCGGGCCTGAGCCGTGTCTGATCGTCGGTGAATCGGGCGCACCGGTGACCTGCGCGAAAGGTCTTTCGATCAACCCACACGTCTCATTTGCCGACTGCCCGGCTCTGGACTGTCTGCTGGTGCCCGGCGGACAGGGCACAAGGCGTGAGGTGAATAATCCGGTGCTGGTCGAGTTCGTCGCGGGTCAGGCCCGAAACTGCAGTGCCGTGCTGTCCGTTTGTACCGGCGCGTTCGTGCTTCATGCCGCCGGGCTGTTGTCGGGCAAGGCGGCGACCACGCATTGGGCCTCGTTGGACCGCCTCCGTGCTCTGGGTGATGTGCAGGTGCGCGAACAGCGCTTTGTTCGTGATGGCGATATCTGGACGTCTGCCGGCGTATCCGCCGGAATCGACCTCACGCTTGGCTTTATCGCGAGTGTCGCCGGTGCAGAAACGTCCGGCGAAGTGCAACTCCAGGCGGAGTACTATCCCGCCACTAGTCGCTATGGTGGCCCGGAGATCCATGCGCGTGCGCCGGCCTATCTTGAGCGCCAGTAGAGTCCGGTGACCGTCGGCTGGTTGATCGGGTTTGATTGAGCTCGGATCGGCGCTGGCCTGCCCAGATTTTGAATTTACTTTGGAGAACCGCATGAGTCCCCCACAGATCTTCCTGCTGGTTGCGGCGGTGGGTTTGTTGCCCATTGCCCTGTCCTATGGCCTCGATCCCGAGGCCGTTCTTGGATATCTATTCGGTATGACTGTCGATGGGACCAACGGCACCCATGTATTTCGCGCGGTCATGGGCCTCTATCTGGCCCTCATCATTTACTGGATTCTCGGCGCCCGCAGCGCGCCCTTTACCCGCCCGGCGCTGTACAGCCTGATAGTGTTCATGTTTGGCTTGGCGGCCGGTCGGGTGCTCAGTTTCATGTTGGACGGTGTTCCCCACTGGATTCTGTCGGTTTACCTGGTGCTCGAGGTGCTGTTTGGCGTTGCGGGCGCGGTCATGGTGCGGAAGCTGAATCGGTTGGAGGCGTCTTCATAGGCGTTTCGGGGGCTCTTACCAGAGTACGGAAACGCATGTTCCCCACAGGCGCGGGTTGAACACTACACTTGGTTAGGTCCGATCAATTCACCCGTACTCCTTGGTTTTCGTCGAGCAAGGTTTCTTGTGGAGGCGCAATGAAAACCCGCCGATTCATACAATGCGACGTGTTTAGTCCGATTCCGACCCAGGGCAATGCCCTGGCGGTGGTTGTGGACGGGGAAGGCTTGACGGACCAGCAGATGCAGCAGTTCGCCGCCTGGACCAATCTCGCCGAGACCACGTTTTTGTTACCCCCAAGCGATCCGACAGCCGATTACCGCGTGCGCATCTTTACCACCACGCGGGAGATGCCCTTCGCGGGCCACCCCACGCTTGGAAGCTGCGCCGCCTGGCTCCAGTGTGGCGGTACCCCCCGAGTACCCAATTGCGTACGTCAGGAGTGCGCTATCGGCATCATCGAGATCGATCTCAGTCAACCGGAGATGATGGCGTTCCGGGCACCGCCCACTCACATCCAGGCGATGGCCCCGGCTGAGTTCGAGCGCATTGTCGATGCCTTGAACATGCCGCGTGACCACATTTTGCACTGCGCCCAGCTCGATAATGGTCCCATATGGCAGGCATTCCAGCTCGACACCGCCGAAGCGGTTCTGGCGATGGACTCGTCCCGCGTCCGCTGGCCTGAGTTCAAATCCATCGGGCTGATCGGCGCGCATCCGACCGGGTCGGAGTGCGAATACGAGGTGCGCATGTTGGCCGCTTCCAGCGGCATGAGCGAGGATCCCATCACCGGTTCGCTCAATGCCGCGCTTGCCCATTGGTTGGCCGCGGAGGGTCGTTTGCCGGACCCGGTCACCGTGGCCCAGGGGACGGTCATCGGGCGTCATGGCCGGGTGTCGATCCGACCCGATCCGGGCGACGGCGGCATCCACGTGGGTGGTCAGACCCACATACTGATCGAGGGCACCGTCACCTTGTGGTCCCACAGCCGGGCGTTGGCATGAACGAGTTCATCGAGTATCTCGGAGAAGTATTCGAGCGCTTTGGGACAATTCAAGCCAGGCGCATGTTTGGTGCGCACGGCCTCTACCGCGACGGAGTGATATTCGCGTTGGTGGCCGACGGGGTGCTGTATCTGAAGGCCGACTCGGAGTCGGCGGACACGTTCAGGGCGCAGGGTCTGCGCCCGTTCGAGTATCAAAAAAAAGGCAAGGCCGTGAACCTGTCTTACTACACTGCGCCGGAGGAGATCTTCGACGATCCGGACCAGGCCAGAGATTGGGCGAATCGCGCCCATGAGGCCGCCGTCAGAGCCAGAGCGGCAAAATCGAGACCCGCTCACAGGCACTGAGTCAGGGGAGGAACCCATGGCGGTCAAATACGATACGGAAGCGGTGGTCAGCGCGACGGACCGCAGTTACCGCACACCGGAGATCATCAACCAGCGGGCCCGGACCCTCGAGGCACTCAAACTGCGCCCGGGAGAGCGGGTCCTGGATCTGGGCTGCGGGCCGGGATTGTTGGCCCGCGAACTGGGCGACGCGGTGGGCCGAGACGGGAAAGTTTTGGGTATCGACAGCAGCGCCGAGATGTTGCGGGTCGCCCAGGGGCGCTGCGATGGCATTCCACAGGTGACTTTCACCACTGGATCGGCGGAGCAATCCCTGGCGGACCACTATGGTGCGTTCGATGCCGCGGTTTGTGTTCAGGTACTGCTTTATTTGAACAACGTTGCCGGGGCGATCGGCGAGATGCAGCAGGCGCTCAGGCCCGGGGGCCGAGTTGCCATCATCGAGACCGATTGGCGCAGTGTCGTACTCAATAGCGCGGACAATGATTTCAGCAAGCGGATGTTCCGCGCATGGGACGCCGCCGTGCCCAGTCCCAATCTGCCCGCACGAATACCCGCGCTGCTGAAGGGGCACGGGTTCTCCGATGTGCGGGCCGAGGCCATCCCCCTTGTTTGCTTGAACCCGACCCCGGATACATTCGTCGGTGCGGTACTCGAATGGACCGCCCAGAATGCCCGCGACCGGGGCGCCGTGTCCGAAGAAGAGGCCACCGCCTGGTTATCCGAACTGCGCGAGCTGGGACGAACCGGCGGCTTCTTCTTTTGTGTGAATCGTTTTCTGTTCACCGCTGTCAGGCCGGTCAGCGCCGCTGAACCTATGCACTTACCACCTGCAGCGACACGGTTGTGACCGGCTTCTGCCCGAATCCCTACCCGGCGGCGCGACGCCGAGTCCTGTCCGGCACCCAGTTTTCCCGCAGAGACGCCTCCCTGAATCCGGCGCGCATGATGTTGTTGTAGGAATGCTGCGGATCGCCGGGCACGGCCTCGCCGGTGGCGGTGACCAGTGTCGTGCAGCCCAGTCGCCGGGCTTCGTCGATTCTGTGGGCGAGCAGCGCGCTTT